>JALFXV010000032.1 GCA_022786545.1 Selenomonadaceae bacterium | reverse complement strand
AAGTGGCATTTTATCATTTTGTCTATATCTGTTCAGACAAGAAAGGGATGGGTTGCGGCATGTGCCATCAGAAACCTTTGTTGTGCCTCGGTGCTTAGCAATTCGCAAGCCGTCAGGCGAAGCGAGAGCTTAGTATCCGCTAGGCACAACTAGGAGCGAGAGCGTGTTTCTGAGGGTACTGCCGTAGACCATCCCATTTTTAATCTGAACAGAGTGCACGAATCAACAAAACTCATCCGTTAATGTTCCCAAAGCCTCGAACTTTCACGGCGATAAACTGAAAATTTTTATATTTTAGGGTTGTCATGTTTTAATGGTTTAAAGTATAATAGAGTCAGTGATTTTCAAACAACACTAGAGGGAGAGTGCAAGTGGTATGAAGAAGATTTTTGCTTTGTGCATGATGCTGGTTCTGGCAGTTACTGCTTTTGCTGGCTGTGGCGGTGACACTGCCAAGAAGGAGGAAGCCAAGAAAATCGTGGTTGGCCTGGATGATAACTTCCCGCCAATGGGCTTCAAGGATGAAAAGAACGAAATCGTAGGCTTTGATATTGACCTGGCAAAGGAAGCTGCCAAGCGCCTGGGCCGGGAGGTGGAGTTCAAGGCAATCGACTGGAACTCCAAGGAAGCGGAGCTGAAGAGCGGCCGCGTTGATGTGCTGTGGAACGGCCTGGACATTACCGAGCAGCGCAAGGAAAACATGCTGTTCAGCGAGCCGTACATGGACAATCGCCAGATTGTCTTCGTAGCCAAGGACAACAAGCTTGCCATCGCTACCGAGGCTGACCTGGCAGGCAAGATTGTAGGCACCCAGAGCGGTGGCACCACCGAGGAATACTTCACCAAGAACACCGCCCTGAAGGACTCCATGAAGGAAGTAAAGTATTATCCTGATTACATCACCGCCTTCATGGACCTGGAGAATGGCCGCATTGATGCCGTAGTAGGCGATGAGATTATCGGCCGCTACTACATCAGCAAGCACCCTGATGAGATTGCTGCCGTAGAGGCTGTTATCGGCGAGATCAGCCAGTTCGGCTTTGCCTTCCGCAAGGATGACCAGGCACTGCGTGACGAGGTGCAGAAGGTATTCGATGAAATGAAGGCTGATGGCACCGTGGCAAAGATTTCTGAGAAGTGGTTCGCCAAGGATATCACCAAATAATCAGTTTTTATTGACGTGATTCTGTCCGGTAGCAGTATCGGCAGGAAAAAAGACCTCTTATTTTTGCAGGAGGTCTTTTTTTTTGCGCTGATTTGAAGTAAAATATAACTATCTGTGCTTTTTTGTATGAAAGGGAGTTTTTTGAGTTATGGATAACCTGTTGCACACTATTCTGCTGATGCTGGAGGGAACCCAGGTCACGCTGGAAATTTTTTGTATTACGCTGGTGCTGGCACTGCCAATCGGCCTGCTGGCGGCACTGGGGCGCATCAGCAGCCTGAAGCCTGTCAGCCTTCTGATGGAGTTTTATGTGTGGGTGATGCGGGGAACACCGCTGATGCTCCAGCTTTTGTTTGTCTATTTCGCCCTGCCGATGGTGGGGGTAAAGCTGCCTGATATTGCGGCGGCGCTCCTGGCCTTTACGATGAACTATGCGGCGTATTTTGCGGAGATTTTCCGTGCCGGCATCCAGTCCATCAGCCGGGGCCAGTACGAGGCGGCAAAGACACTGGGCATGACCTATCCCCAGACCATGCGCAGGATTATCATCCCTCAGATGATACGCCATGTGCTGCCCCCTATCAGCAACGAGACCATCAACTTGGTGAAGGATACATCTTTGATTTATATCCTTGCCATGAATGACCTTTTGCGGGTGGCGCGTACTATCGTACAGCGTGAGTTCGATATGACGCCTTTTGTGATTGCCGCTGTATTTTATCTGGTCATGACCTTTGTCCTGACTTGGGGCTTTAAGAAGCTGGAGGCGCATTATGCAAAATATGATGAATAGCAACATAAATATGGAAAATACTGCCGATACAGAGCCGGAGATTATGCTGCGGATGAGCGGCATCCACAAGAGGTTCGGGGAGCTGGAGGTGCTGAAGGGCATTGATTTCTCCGTGGCAAAGGGGGATGTGCTGGCAGTTATCGGGCCGTCCGGCTCTGGCAAGAGCACCATGCTCCGCTGCATCAACCGCCTGGAGGAAATTGATGCCGGAACCATCGAAATCAAGGGCCGGGTGCTGGCAAAAAACAACAGTGAAGGAACAGCTGAATATGTTACCGAGGCTGAGTCCAGGGAAATCCTCGCCTGCACCGGCATGGTATTCCAGCAGTTCAACCTCTTTCCCCACATGACGGTCATGCAGAATCTTCTTGAGGCGCCTGTGCAGGTCAAGAAGCGGTCTGCGGAGGAGGTGCGCCCGGAGGCGGAGGAGCTTCTCAGGAAAGTAGGGCTGTTTGACAAGCGGGACTCCTACCCGGGGCGGCTTTCCGGCGGCCAGCAGCAGCGTGTGGCCATCGCCCGCGCCCTTGCCATGAAGCCTGATATCATGCTTTTTGACGAGCCTACCTCGGCACTGGACCCGGAGCTTACCGGCGAGGTGCTGAAAACCATGCGTGAACTGGCAGCAGAGCACATGACCATGGTGGTAGTCACCCACGAGATGGCATTTGCCAGGGAGGCAGCGAACCATGTCATGTTCATGGCTGACGGGGTGATTGTGGAGCAGGGCGTCCCGGCGGAGTTTTTTGCCCATCCTGCTCAGGAAAGAACTATAGCATTTTTGAACAATATGCTGTAACTATAGGCAATTTGTGCAGCAGCTTCATGGCAACCGGCCTGCAAGGCTGCTGTGCTTGCGTTTGGAATATCTGGAGGAATTGAAAGATGCAATATTGCGAAAAAAGAGCGTGGCTGTGCCTGTTCAGGCAGGCAATGCTGTTTATCGCTGGTTTTATGCTCATATTCGGAGCGGCTCAGGCCGAGGCGGCAGGCTTTGCGGAGCGTGCCGGTTCCATGTCTGAAATCACGGCTGTCAGGGTCAGCAATAGTGCTGACAAGACACGCATTGTGCTGGATGGCACCAAGGAAGCCTCCTACAAGGTCAGCGTGCTGTCCAATCCCCAGCGCATCGTGGTGGATATCCAGAATGCCTGGATTTCACCCAGCTTGAAGAAATCAACTACTATAGACAGCCGCTTTGCCAAATCCGTCAGGATTGCCCAGCATGATACCTCTACCGTGAGGGTAGTGGTGGAAAGCAGCATGGGGAAGAACAATTACAAGGTATTTCCCCTGAAGGGCGGCAGTACGGCATACCGCATCGTCATGGACTTTGGCAACCTGGGAGGGAGCAGCAGCGGTGCAGCCATTGATTTTAATCCTCAGCCGAAGCCCAAGGATGAGGACAAGGGAGCTGCATCCGATTCCGGTTCCGGCACGGCAGGCAGCACTGGCGAAGGTACGGCTATTGGCGGAAGCACTGGCAGCACCGGCAGCGATACAGGCAGCGGCAAGGGAACCGTCACCAAGGGAGAGCCGGTTTTCACACCTGGACTGAAGGGCAAGATTATCGCCCTGGATGCCGGTCACGGCGGCAGCGATGTAGGGGCTATCGGCCCTACCGGCGTTACGGAGAAGGGGGTTACCCTCCGGGTGGCAACGGAGCTGCAGAAACGGCTGGTCAAGGAAGGTGCCACCGTGCTCATGACCCGCAGCACCGATACGGAGGTTTCCCCGAAGAAGGCGAAGGCATCCGATATTGAGGAGCTGCAGGCAAGATGTGATGTGGGCAACGACAAGAATGCTGACATTTTCATTTCCCTGCACATGGACTCCTTTACCAACAGTTCCCCAAGCGGCACCACCGGCTACTATTATGTCAACGGCAGCAAGGCGGGCCAGCGGCTGGCAAAGACCTTGTCCGAGGGAATTGTGTCTGCCCTGGGTACCGGCAACCGGGGTACCAAGAGCTGCAACTTCTATGTGGTGAAGCACACCACTATGCCGGCTGCCCTGATTGAGATGGCGTTTATTTCCAATGACAAGGAAGAACGGCTGATGAATTCCGATGAAGGCGTCAAAAAGGCGGCAGAAGGACTGGTCAACGGGCTTATGAGCTTCTTTGGCTGAGCAGCCGTAGCTGTGCCGGAAGCCAATGGCTGAAATGCCGACAGGTATTTCGGTTGTAAGGCTGGCAGATCATAGGCCGATAATATTCGATAGCAACTGGAGTGAATTTGCAAAGATGGAAACAGAAAGAGAATTTACCTTTTCTGAGGCGGAATACAATGAGCTGATGGAGGCACAGAAGGCGGAGCGCATGAAAAGCCTGCGCCGCCACAAGCTGCCGGAAAAGCTCACCCTGCGGGAGGCATTGAACGGCATGACCAAGCAGGAGCTGGAGGACATTCAGTACAACCTGAATCTGCCTATGGCAAAGAATATCGACCGTGTCAAGAAGGCGGAGATGCTGGATATGGTGGCGCCTGAGGTGGTGAAATTCGCCGGTCGCTGGTTTGTCAGTGCCTTGCAGGAGCAGAAGGAGCTGTTCGACTATGCCTGTCAGCACAAGGGGCTTTTGGAAAATGTGCACTGCGAGGATTACCGGCTGGATTACCTCCGGGGCATCGGCGTGCTGTCCTGCGGCATGCAGGATGGCAGCCTGGTGTGGTTCATGCCGGAGGAAATCCAGGCAGAGTATCAGAAAATCAACAACGGTGCCTTTGCCGATGCGGTCAACCTGAACTCGGAGGTAATGCGGCTGGCAGCAGGCATGGTCTTTTACTATGGCATCATCAACTACGATGAGCTGTACAAGAAGGTCTGTGATTATATTGATGCCGACTTGGAGTTTGCCGATTTTATGGGGATTATCTTCAATGGCGGCTGCTGGTATCCTCATGTGGTGACAGGCCAGCATGACCTGATGCATGAGTCCCTGATGAATCCCGAGGCGTTGCAGCAGGCACAGCGGCAGCAGGGAGGCCTTGATTATGCTGACCTGCCTTATGACAAGCTCTACGATGCAGGGCAGGATGGATACATCGAGTCAACCGAGGCATACCGTGCTTTGGCGCAGTATTTCATGCAGAAGAAGGGGCTTGATGTGCTGCAGGCGGCAGAGGCTGTGCGCAGCATTACCATCATTATCCAGAATGGCTATGGCATGAAGGAAATCGTGGGCTTTTTGGCAGATAATCAGCTGAAGATGGACAGCAGCCAGGATACTGATGAGCTGTACAGGCTGATTGGCCAGTACAACAACACCATGCCATTATGGATGCTGAAGGGGCATACCCTGGCAGATGCCGCCAGCCAGCCACGTCCTGCCGTGGTCCGGGAAGGCCGCAAGATAGGCAGGAATGAGCCATGTCCATGCGGCAGCGGCAAAAAGTACAAGAATTGCTGCCTGGACAAGGAATGGAATTAAAGTAACAAGGCATCGCCCTTTGGCAAGGGGGCGGTGCTTTTTTGTTACAGTTTTTCAAAAAATGAATAATTTTTCAATGAACTGCAACATCATTTCAAATGTGAAAAAATGCTGAAAATAAATATTGACTTTTAATAGGACTTTCTACATAATGTATATAGGTATATTGCGCATAAAACACCAAAATGTCTCTTGGGGGGGTACATCGTCCGTTTTATTTAATACATGTGCATAACTTGCTATGCACGAAATGTATATAGCATACAAAAAATTATGGTAAAGGGAATTGGAAGGGGTATATTTTAATGAAAAAGATATTAATTGCCGACGATGCAGAATTTAACAGGGACATTCTCAAGGAAATATTCAGCGAGCAGTATGAGGTGCTGGAGGCGGAGAATGGCGAGGAAGCTGTCAGGTGCATCAGGGAGAATTTTGAGAGCCTGTCCCTGATTTTTCTTGATCTGATGATGCCGAAGATGAACGGCCTGCAGGTGCTGGAGGTCATGAAGGAGGAAGGGTACCTGGAGCTGATACCTGTCATCATCATCACCGGCGAGGCAACGGTGGATACGGATGTGGCTGCCTATGACTACGGTGTGGCGGACATCATTTACAAGCCGTTCTCCCGCAGGGTGATTACCCGTCGTGCCCTGAATATCATCGAGCTGTATGAGCGCAGAAGAAATCTTGAGCTGCAGCTGGATGAAACCACGGCAGAGCTTCTGGCCAGCCGGAAGAAGCTGGCGGAGAACAACGAGTTTTTGGTGAATGCCCTCAGCTCCGTGGTGGAGTTCCGCAGCCTGGAGTCCGGCATCCACATCAACAGGGTAAAGGAGTTCACGGATGTATTGCTTCATACCTGGGCGGCACTGCACAGCGATTTTGACTACAAGGAGCTGGATATCAGGCAGATGGTGAATGCTTCAGCCCTTCACGATATTGGCAAAATCAGCATCTCGGATGAAATCCTGCTGAAGCCGGGCAGGCTGACCATGGAGGAGTTTGCCATCATGAAGGAGCATACCACCAAGGGCTGCGAGATTTTGGAGAATTTCAAGCAGGAGGATAATGATTTTTACCGTTACTGCTATGATATCTGCCGCCATCATCATGAGCGTTATGACGGCAAGGGATACCCTGACCATCTCCGGGGGAATGAGATTCCGGTGTGGGCACAGGTGGTTTCCATTGCCGATGTTTTTGATGCCCTGATCAGCCCCCGCTGCTATAAGGCTCCTTATGCCATTCCGAAGGCAATCGACATGATTTTTAACGGTGAGTGCGGTACTTTCTCGCCGGAGCTTTTGGAGTGCTTCGAGTCAGCTAAGTTCAAGCTGATTGAGATTTCTGAGCGGGATTGACAGGCCATAAGAGGAATACAGAGAGGGGAAGAAGATGACAAGGAAACTGAATGGAAATATCTGCGTTTATATTGCGTCTATGGCGGTGCTGCTTCTATCTATTTTGCTGACGGGCTGCGGCAGTGAGGATATCCCTCGGGCGGAGAACGGCAAGGAAAAGGTGACTATCGCCCTGTGGGGCAACGACCTTTTGGAGAATTATGCGCCGTATCTGTGCAGGCAGTTCCCAGATGTGGAGTTTGAGTTCGTGCTGGCCACCAATTCCATTGATTACTACCGTTACCTCAATGAGCATGACGATTTGCCGGATATCATGACCGTGCGGCGTTTTTCCATGCGTGATGCCATGGCCATGAAGGATGTGCTGTATGATTTGAGCAATACGGATTTGGCGAATACCTACTATGGCACTTACCTGGACAATTACACCTACAGCGATGGCACGGTGAACTGGCTGCCGGTGTGCGCCGAGGTGGATAATATTATTGCCAACAAGACTCTATTTGAGGAAAACGGCATACCCCTGCCTACGGATTATGACTCCTTTATTGCCGCCTGTCAGGCCTTTGAGGCAAAGGGCCTCATGGGCTTTTATCCTGACTATGGCCAGGATTACTGCTGCATGGAGGTGCTGCAGGGCTTTGGAGCAGAGTCTTTGTATACCATGGAAGGCCGGGAGTGGCGTCAGCAGTACGAAAGCGGCCATACGGACCAGCTGGACGAAAAGGTGTGGCTGCCTGTCTTTGCCAAGTTTTTTGATTTGAAGGAAAAGACGGGGATTCAGCCGGATGCCGTTACGGAAATGAACTTTGTTCAGAAAAGCAGGTTTACCGCTGGCAAGCTGGCAATGTACCGGGGTACAGGCAATGATTTGATTACCTTTACGGGCAGAGCCGGCAAACATGACGAGGTTGTCCTGATGCCGTATTTTGGCACTGAGAAAAAGGATGACTGGTATCTGACCTATCCTGCCTTCCAGGTGGCAGCTGCCAAAAAGGGCATGGAGAACCCGGAACGCAAGAAGTTGATTTTGAACATTATGCAGGCAATGCTCAGCCAGGAGGGACAGAACAACATCTCCCATGGCAAGAACATGGTGTCTTATACGAAGAATGTAAAGCTGGAGCTTCTGCCGGAGCTGGATAACCTGCGCCCTTATATCGAGGAAAACAAGATGTATATCCGGCTTGCCTCTACTGATATGTTCAAGGTATCACGGTCCGTGGTGCATGGCATCATCAAGGGTGAGCTGAAGACCCCTCAGGAGGCGCTGGCTGCCTTTAATGAGCAGATGAATGCGGACCCGGCTCAGGAGCCGGTGGTGGTGCATATTGACAAGGGATATTCCCATGAGTTCAGCAGCCAGCACGGCAATCAGGCGGCTTCCGCCATTTACAACACCATCCGCAAGAAGCTGGGAGTTGATATGGTCTTTGTGCAGTCCTGCTATGTCAGCGGCGATATTTATGCCGGAGACTATACAGAGAGGCAGCTCAGCTACCTTACCCATACGGATGCCGCCTGGCCAATGCTGGCAAGGCTGACCGGCGACCAGGTTTATGAGATGGTAGAAAAGACCTTTGCCCTCAAGAGCGGCTACGGGGTTATCAGCAATGACAGCACCCTGTATGTGTCCAGCGGTTTTGAGATGGATATTGCCAGGAATGAGGATGGCAGTTACAAGCTGAACAAGCTTACCAGAGATGGCAAGGATTTAGACAGGAATGGGGTGTATACCATTATCCTGATGGGGGACAGGAACTGGACCAATCAGCTTATGATTACCAAGATGGGGATTACGGATTATAGCTATGATGTGGATAAATGCGACGTGCAGCTTTATGACTACCTGGTGAAGGAAGGGAAAAAGCTGGAGGAGCCGACGGACTATATTACGATACATTAAAAGGTGATTGAGTGGCACTGCCTTTTTGTGGCTATGCTGATGTAAGGGAGGCTGGAGGATTGAAATTGAATTTGCGGATGTTCATGAAGGACAATGTATCAGGATATATTGCACCGGTGCTGTTCTCCATTATATTGGCGGTTGCTATCATCGGGGGCGTTATTCACATCAGATCCTTTATGATGGAGCAGATGGTCAATGAGCGTTCTGCCCAGCTGGAGGAGCTTATCGGGCAGATAAGGCTGAATCTTCGATATGGTATTGCGGCTCACTGGAATGTGGTGTCCGGGCTGGATGAGGCACTGCATCGCAGGAACTATGCCAGCAGTCAGGAGCTACTGTCCGGTATAGATGATTTTGAGAGTAAATTCCGGCTGGATTTGTACAGCAGCCGGATAATGCTGCTGGAGTCCACCGGCAGGGTTTATACCCATGATGGTAATATGGGCATCTGGGATGATATCAAGTTTGTGGCTGATGGCGGCAGCCGTCACATTTTCGTCACTGATACCAGCAACGTGGAGGGAACCTACCTGGCTTTTGCCCAGAAGCTGGAACAGCCGATTGTTACTGGCAGTGGCAGGGTGATTACTCACCTGATTTTGCTGAAGGATATTGCCAGTGTCAAGAAATACTATAGCACTGAGTCCTTTGGCGGCCATGCAGCCACTTATATTATTCAGAAAAATGGTACACTGGCCTATTATGATGCAGATGAGGCTGACATTATTGGTGCCAGGAATATCTACAAGGCACTGAGAGAGGCTGAATATGTGCGGGGCAGGGATTTTGCCCAGGTGCGGGAGTCTCTGATAGAAAACGGCCTTGCCACAGCCAACATCATGCTCCATGGGACGGAGTATTATTATTCCCTGACCCGGATGAAGGAGTCTGACCTGACTGTCATGATGCTGATTCCGGCAGAGTATGTGGCAATCAGCACCAGGAATATGATGGCGTCCACCTTTCAGGCGCAGATGGTCTTTACGATTATCCTGCTGGTTTTGATTATTCTGGCAGCCTTAAGCGTGGTCAAAATGCAGCGCAGCAACCAGCTGGTGAAGGTGGAGCAGGAAGCCAATCAGGAGCTGAACAGGCTGAGGATTGCGGCGGAGGATGCCCTCCATGTGGCAGAGGCTGCCAACAAGTCCAAGAGCGTGTTCCTGTCAAATATGTCCCACGATATCCGCACGCCAATGAATGCGGTTATCGGCTTTGCTACCCTTGCGCTGACCAATATCGACCAGCAGGACAAGGTGAAGGATTATCTGGCGAAGATTTTGTCTGCCAGCAATCATCTCCTGAGCCTGATTAATGATATTCTGGATATGAGCCGCATTGAAAGCGGCAAAATCCATCTGGATGAGACTGAGGCGAATTTGTCGGATATGCTCCACGACATTAAGGATATCATCGGCGGCCAGGTGCAGGCCAAGTCACTGGAGCTGTACATGGATGTTATTGATGTGACTGATGAGGATGTGTACTGCGACAGGACCAGGCTCAATCAGGTGCTTTTGAACCTTTTGTCCAACGCCATCAAGTTCACGCCGCCGGGGGGCACTGTATCAGTGCGCATTGCCCAGCTGCACGGGGCAGCCGAGGGCAAGGGCATGTACGAAATCCGGGTAAAGGATAACGGCATCGGCATGAGCCAGGAGTTTGCGGCCAAGATTTTTGAGCCATTTGAGCGGGAACGCACATCCACTGTCAGCAAAATTCAGGGAACTGGCCTGGGCATGGCCATTACCAAGAACATTATTGACATGATGGGGGGCACTATTGAGGTCATCACCCAGCAGGATAAGGGCACGGAGTTTGTCATCCGGCTGGAAATGCGCCTGCGCTCTGCCAAGAAGACAAGCTTCCGCATTCAGGAGCTGGAAGGGCTGAAGGCTCTGGTGGTGGATGATGATTTCAACACCTGCGACAGCGTGACCAAGATGCTGGTGAAGGTGGGCATGCGCTCCGAGTGGACCATGTTCGGCAAGGAAGCTGTGCTCCGGGCAAGGCAGTCCATTGAGCTGGATGATGCCTTCCATGTGTACATCATTGACTGGCGGCTGCCTGACCTGAACGGCGTGGAGGTGGCGCGGCAGATTCGCGCTTTGGGGGACGATACGCCGATTATTATCATGACGGCTTATGACTGGAACGATATTGAGGACGAGGCACGGGCAGCCGGGGTAACGGCATTCTGCGCCAAGCCGATGTTCATGTCCGATTTGCGTGATTCCCTGCTGACGGCCCTGGGGCAGCAGCGGGAGAAGCAGCAGGTAGCGGATGTGATGGCACGAGGCACTCAGGTCAGCTATGAAGGCAAGAGGCTGCTCCTGGCAGAGGATAACGAGATGAACCGGGAAATCGCCTGTGAAATCCTGGGGGACTACGGCCTTCTGGTGGAGACGGCGGAAAATGGCGCCGAGGCGGTGGAGATGGTGGCAAAATCCCAGCCTGGCTACTATGATATGGTGCTGATGGATATTCAGATGCCTTTGCTGAACGGCCATGATGCCACTATGCGCATCCGCCAGCTGGCGGACAGGAAGCTGGCTGCCATACCGATAGTTGCCATGACCGCCAATGCCTTTGATGAGGACAGGAAGGAGGCGGAGAAGCATGGCATGGATGGGTTTATTTCCAAGCCAATCAATATGAAGGAAGTTACGGAGGCGCTGTCCAGATTCCTTTGAGGCCTGCCGCATCATTTCGTGTATGCCATTATAACGTTCATGATGTGATGCAGGCAGCAAATTATTGCGACGGCAAAATGAAAAATTGAAAATTTATTGACAGGAAAGGCGTTTCTTCACATAATAGGAGTAGTTGCAGAAGTCTATACCGGCATATTTGGGGAATACTGGCAGGCAGCAAGTCAGTAAAGCAGAAAACAGGATGCTCGGAAGCCGGGAAGATGACTGACTTTTGGGCATAATTGCTGATATTTTTGTATGTTGAGTGGAGAAAGTAGGTATTGCAAGTGACGATTGAAGAATTTTACAACGCGGTTGGCGGCAGCTATGCATCCGTCAAGGAATTGTTCCTGACAGATGAGCGCATCAAGAAATATGTGCTGAAATTCAAGACCGAGGGCAGCTATCAGAAGCTGATGGATGCGGTTGGCTCAGGGGATGCGACAGCTTCCTTTGAGGCGGCTCATGCCTTTAAGGGGGTGGCTGGCAATATAGGGCTGACGAAGCTCTACAATGCAGCCTCAGAGCTGACGGAGCAGCTGCGGGGCAGCCAGGAGCCGGCAGACCCGCAGCTGGTGGACAAAATCCGTGCCTATTATGATGAGGTGCAGGAAAAAATCCTCGAATTGTAATCTGTTGCCGTGAAAAGTGGAGGAGTGAGTGCAGGGGGCTGCCGTCAGCAAGGCGGCTCACTGCCCGGCAGGAGGCTTTGACGATGCAGACGGAGGAAAGAAATGTATTGGATCAGCTGATGGACTGGGTGAAGATTATCCAGTCCCTGAGCAAGGTGTATACGTCTGTTTATTATATAGACATATTGAATGACAGCTTCATGGAGCTGGCCTCTATTCCTGAGGTGCGGAAATTTATCGGTGTGTCAGGCAAGGCACAGGAGGCACTTAATTTGTTGCCCAAGAAGCTTGCTATGCCTGAATTTGCCAGGCCTTTGAGCATTTTTGTGGATCTGGGTACCCTTGAGGGAAGGTTTAAAAACACCAGGTTTGTTAGCTATCAGTATATCAGCCCCGTGCTCTGGCCGGAAAGAATGGCGGATAAAAGCGTATGCTCTGAGTGGTTGCAGTGCGGCTTTATTGAATGTGACCGGGACAGCAATGGCAGGCTGTGGCATGTGCTTTTTGTCACGGAGTCCATTAATGAGGCCAAGATACAGGAGCTGGAAAACCAGCGGCGGATCAAGGAAGCCAACGAGGAGCTGACCTATCTGCTGGATTATCAGCATGAGCAGCAGGGCAAGCTGGAGTGTGCCCTGGATGAGCTGGAAAAGGTTAATGTCCAGCTGCAGGAGGAGATGCAGCAGAAAAACCAGCTGATCCGGGAGCTGGAAATTCAGCGGGATATTATCAACGGCATCGGCTGCGATTATCATTCAGTTCTGCTGGTGGACACCGAGAAGGATATAGTGACGGTTTATCGGGAAACCAATAAGTTCGGCGAGGAGATCAGTGAAAGGTTCGAGGGATATAAAAACATTGAAGGCGGCTGGTCAAAAGGTTTGGCAAAATATGCGGCAGATCTGGTGGCGGCAGCCGGGCGGAATGAGTTCCTGAAGAAGCTCTCCATTGAGCGGCTGCGCCGGGGCAAGCGCAATTATTCCTTTACCTATGAAAAAATGACAGATGGTGATGTGAGCTACCTGCAGGTGGTGGTTTCCTTCGTGCAGGAGGAGTGCGGCCGCAAGGTGGCAGTTATCGGCACCCGCAATGTGGATAACCTCATCAAGGCGGAGAAGGAGCAGGAAATGGCGTTGCAGCTGGCTTATTCTGCTGCGGAGACCGCCAACAAGGCAAAGACCATGTTCCTGTCCAGTATGTCACATGATATCCGCACGCCTATGAACGGCATTATCGGCATGACGGCTCTTGCCATGCAGCATGTGGATGACCGGGCAAAGGTAATGGACAGCCTGCAGAAGATTGACAAGGCAAGCAAGCATCTGCTGGGGCTTATTAACGAAGTGCTGGACATGAGCAAGATTGAGTCCGGCAGGGTTGATTTGATTGAGGAAGATTTCAATCTGCCGGATTTGATTGACAACATGGTGAATATCATGCGGCCTAATATTGAGGAGCATCATCACAAGCTGACGGTGTGCATGAAGAATCTGAAGCACAAGGATGTTATCGGTGACAGCCTGCATTTGCAGAAGGTGTTCACCAATCTCCTGGGCAACGCCATCAAGTACACGCCGGACTGCGGCAGGCTCAAGCTGAAAGTGTCAGAGAGGCCATGCGCCAAGGAAAATGTCAGCCTCTACGAGTTTGTCTTCGAGGATAATGGCATCGGCATGAGCGAGGAATACATCAAGCAGCTCTTTGAGCCCTTTGTCAGGGCTGCGGATGAGCGCCTGAAGGATATTCAGGGCACAGGGCTGGGAATGGCTATTACCAGGAATATTGTCCGCATGATGGGCGGTGATATTGAGGTAAGGAGCAAGCTGGGGGTAGGTTCTACCTTTATTGTCACCCTATATCTGAAGCATCAGGCTGTTCAGGAGAAGGCCAGGGGGGATGGGGGACAGGACAAGCCGCAGCAGCCGCTGGAGATTCTGTCCAAGCTGGATTTGCATGGGCGCCGTGCCCTTTTGGCAGAGGATAACGACCTGAATGCGGAGATTGCCGAGGGAATCCTTGCCATAACAGGGCTGGCTGTGGAAAGGGCGTCAGACGGTGCTCAGGCATTGGAAATGGTGGCAAATCACCCGGAGGATTATTATGATATTATCTTTATGGATGTGCAGATGCCGCGGCTGAACGGCTATGATGCCGCCAGGGAAATCCGCCATAAGCGGCGTGAGTACTATCGCAGGGTGCCGATTATTGCCATGACTGCCAATGCCTTTGCAGATGATGTGAAGGAGGCCATCGGGAACGGCATGAATGAGCATATCGCCAAGCCGCTGGATTGGAAGGCACTGGCGAGGGTATTGCAGAAGTGGGTAAAGTAGCCGCGCAGGTATTTTGCTGATAATATTTGAAGATGTCCTGATGGGGCATCTTTTTTTGCTTTTTCTTGCAGTCAGGGAAAATATTTGCTATAATAATTATCGACATATAACGGAAACTAAGGGCGGAGGGATGAAATGGCAAGACCGAGAAGATGCAGGCGCGTGTGCGCGGAGCCGGTATATGGCAGCTTTTGCCCGGCAGGCAGTTCTGCCAGCGGCGAAGTCATGCTCACCCTGGATGAATACGAGGCCATACGCCTGATAGACCTGGAAAAGCTTACTCATGCCCAGTGCGCAGCGCAGATGGATATTTCCCGTACTACCGTGACGGAGATTTATGAGCTGGCAAGGGCAAAGCTGGCTGATGTGATTGTCAACGGCAAAAGCCTTTTCATTGCCGGAGGGGACTATCGCCTGTGCGATGGTGCCGCCTTTGCTTCCGGATGCTGCCACAAGCCTTGCAGGAGGTTTGATGGCGGCAGTGGCAGGATTTTTCTGAACGAGAAAGGGGAAAAGGCAATGAGGATAGCAGTAACTTACGATAACGGTCAGATTTTTCAGCATTTTGGCCATAGTGCCCAATTCAAGGTGTATGATGTGGAGGATGGGAAAATTACTCATGAGCAGATAGTTGATACCAATGGCAGCGGCCATGGTGCCCTGGCCGGTCTTTTGTCAGATGCCAAGGCGGATGTGCTGATTTGCGGCGGCATCGGCGGCGGTGCCCAGATGGCGTTGGCTGAGGCTGGCATCAAGCTGTATGGCGGTGCAGCAGGTGATGCAGATGCGGCAGTTGCTGCATTTCTCAGGGGCGAGCTTGCTTATAACCCTGATGTACGCTGCAGCCATCACGACGGCGGACACCACGGCCATGGCAGCTGTGGTGAGAATAAGCACGGCTGCGGCGGCAGTTCCTGCCATTGAGTGAAGTAAAATAATAACATGCATAAAAAAGGGATGCCGTACTAGCAGGTAGACGGCATCCTTTTTTTTAGAAGTGAAAATGGTTCATCATCTTGGTGGCAAGCTTCTTGGCATCGTCATTTTTGTGCTCAAGGATGTAATCCAGGGAGCTGACGAAGAAGAAGGAGTTGATGGGCAGGTAGCGGCGGCGCTTCTTGAAGTTGGCCCAGTGGAAAATCTTGTCAAAGACCAGCTCGTAGTCCTCCCGGGTGGCATTGTGCCTGGCGATGATTTTTTTCAGGCGGAAGTCGTTGCAGCCGTATTCGTACATGGTATCCAGAAGCTCCGCCTTGGTCATCTCTCCCCTTTCCAGAAAGGCCAGGATGAGGCTGTTGATGTAGTTGTCCCGGCGCATAATCCGCTTCATGGCAAGGTAAAAGGTCACCGCCAGAAACAGCATGGTGCCGATGTAAATCAGTTTTGCAGTCATAAAGTATCTTTTTCTCCTTGTTGGCAAAAAATATATCCTGCTAAGGCTGCGTTACGGCAGCCAGATAAGGGAGGCGATGGATGGGTGTCCCGTGCGTATCAGCATGGCGCGGAGGCGCTCCAGCCTGCCCCAGAGGGGGGCACCGTGGAGCCGCAGCTTGAATTTCCAGAAGGAATGGGCATTGTGGCCGAAGACCGGCACCCGGCTCAGAAGATAGGGATTGTCCCCGGGATGCACCAGGTCATAGCGCACCGTAAAGCCGCCCTTGTAGCCGCAGTCCCTGGCAACCGCCAGCACATCGGCGTTGTAGGAGCCGCATGGGTAGGCGATGTACTCGGTGAACTGCAGGGTTTTCCACTCGATGGCCAGCTTGCCGCCCTCCATCTGCTGATAAAGCTCCGCCTTGGACAGTCCCGGCAGCTCGAAGTGGCTCAGGGTATGTACGCCCATGTAGATACCGGCTTCGCTCATTTCCTGCACCTGCTGCCAGGTGAGATATTTGTCGAACCTGTCCATGAAGTCCGAAATCAGGAAAATGGTGGCGGTCATGCCGTATTTTTGCAGCACAGGAAAGGCGTTTTCGTAGTTGTCCCGGTAGCCGTCATCAAAGGTAATCAGGACAGGCTTCTCCGGCAGGGGCGCCCCCTCCGTCAGATAGGCGTTGAGCTGGTCCGGGGTGATGGCGTGGTAGCCATTGTCATGCAGGTATGCCATCTGCTGCTCAAAGGTTGCCCGGGGAATGGTCAGGGCATTGTCATCCTCATCATTGACCTGATGGTAGCTGAGTACAGGCACCCCCACGGCGGCTTCCCGTTCCAGGCAGAGAAAGCCTGCCAAAAGCACTGCCAGGAGCAGATAAAAGCCAATTAATCCCCATTGCTTGGGTGAAAGAACCATTTTAACACGACCTTTGTTTTCTTAGTATTTTATCATTGTACAATGGGGTGTTGCTATAGTCAAGGTAAGGACAAAATTGACCTGATTTGCTATAATAGGTTTGCCGATATTAATGGAGCGATTGTGAGGTAAATGAAATGAAAAAGAATTTTTATCTGGATATTGTTATCTTTATTGCCTGCCTGGCATGTGTGGTGACCGGGCTGATGCTGGATTTTCACCTTTTTGAAGGTGGCAGGGAAGTGCGGCATTACTGGCGTGATATACACGCTTATATCGGCTATGGGATGGCTGCCGGGGTGCTGCTGCACATTATCTGGCATGTGAAATGGATTAAGGCGGCGGCCAAGCAGATTTTTTGTCAAAAATAAGGGTGGACTATTTTCGATTTTCCTTTATAATTATAGATGGACTGTTGTTTTTTGCTTGCAGGGAATAATAGCCACAGTGTAATTGAAAGGAAGCTATTTCTGTATGAATAGAAATGATTTGTGCTGGTGCGGCAGTGGGCGTAAGTACAAGAAATGTCATCTCGCCTATGATGAGCGACTGGATGCAATGAAATTTGATTTTTTTAAGGGGCAGGTGCGCCCGCCCAGGAATATCATCAAGAACGCGGCGGATATCGAGGGCATCAGGAAGGCCGGGGTGCTGAACGATGCGGCTCTTGACCTGGCTGCCAGCATGGTGGAGGAGGGCAGGGACACCGCTTCTATTGACGATGCCGTGCGCAAGCTGATTGAGGGCAGCGGGGGCATCCCGGCCTGCCTGAACTACGAGGGCTATCCCAAGAGCATCTGCATTTCCCTGAACGATGTGGTGTGCCACGGCATCCCTTCCCGGAAGACCGTTCTCAAGGAAGGGGATATCCTGAATGTGGACATTACCACCATTCTGGACGGCTACTATGCTGACGCTTCCCGCATGTTCATGGTGGGCAAGGTCTCCCCTGAGGCGGAGCGGCTGGTGCAGGTGGCCAAGGAGTGCATGCTCATCGGCATCGAGGCAGTGAAGCCCTGGGGCTATGTGGGGGATATCGGCGCCGCCGTCAACGCCCATGCCAGGGCCAACGGCTGCTCTGTGGTGACGGAGCTGGGAGGCCACGGAGTAGGCAAGGACTTCCACGAGGACCCTTATATTCCCCATGTAGGGGAGCGGGGCACCGGCATGCTGCTGGTGCCGGGCATGGTCTTTACAGTAGAGCCCATGATTAATGCCGGCAGGTACAAGGTAACTGTTGACAAGAAGGACGGCTGGACTGTGCGCACCAAGGACCATTCCCTGTCTGCCCAGTGGGAAAAGACTATTCTGGTGACGGAGACAGGGGTAGAGGTGCTTTCCAGCTAAAGATGCCCGGCTAAGTGTGTTCGTGTATTCCCATCAGGTGGATCCTGACTGGCAAGGAGGTGGCAGCTGCTATGCTGAGGGAATTTTTGGGACAGGCTGAGGATGGCAGCATGGATATTTCCTCTGCCCGGAGGCTGAAGGAAATTGTGGCGGTGCTGAGGGAAAGGGAGCTTTTGCAGGGGGTGACCCCTGTGAAGGTGCGGCAGGTGCTGGAAGACCTGGGCCCCACCTTTGTGAAGCTGGGGCAGATTATCAGCATGAGGCCGGATTTTTTGCCCGGCGAGTATCAGCTGGAACTGACGAAGCTGCAGTCCGAGGTGAAGCCCATGGAATTTTCCGTGGTGAAGGAGATTGTCCAGCGGGAGTACAACCAGAGCTGGGACGGGATTTTTGCTTCTATTGATGAGACGGCGATGGGTTCAGCTTCTATTGCCCAGGTGCACAGGGCCAGCCTCCTGAATGGGGACAGGGTGGTCATCAAGGTGCAGCGTCCCGGCATTTATGATGTGATGGCCAAGGATATCGCCCTTTTGAAAAAGGCTATTTCCCTCCTCAATCTGGTGCGGGATTCTGACGGGGTGGTCAATCTGGAGAGCATGGTGGACGAGATGTGGGAGATTGCCAAGCAGGAAATGGATTTTCTGCTGGAAGCGGACCACATCGAGGAATTTGCCCACCTGAACAAGGATGATGAGAACATCCTCTGCCCCAAGGTCAACCGACAGCTGACTACCCAGCGCATCCTGGTGATGGAGTGCATGGATGGCATCCCCCTGGATGATGCAGAGGGGCTGCAGGCGGCCTGCGTGGACATGGAGCGCATCGGCAGGCTGCTGGGCATCAACTATGTCAAGCAGATGATAGATGACGGCTTTTTCCATGCGGATCCCCATCCCGGCAACATCTGGGTGAAGGACGGCAGGATTATCTGGCTGGACCTGGGGATGATGGGCAGGCTGTCCGTCAGGGACAGGAACAGCTTCCGCCACGCCATTATGGCGCTGGTGACCAATGATGTCTACGGCATGAAGGAAGCGGTGCTGGCCCTGGGCGTGCCCCGGGGCAAGGTGGACCACATCCAGCTGTATGATGATGTGTCCGCCCTGATGGCCCAGTACGGTGACCTGGACTTCGAGCACCTGAAGGCCGGCGAGGTGGCCAGGAAAATCCTCATGGTGCTGAAGAGCAACAACATCGCCATCCCCCACGGCTTCAGCATGTTTGCCAGGGGCGTGATGATCATGGAGGGCGTGATGACCAGGTGCTGCCCTCAGGTGAATTTTTCCGAGATTTTTGCCAAGGGGCTCAGGGTCAGCATGGAAAAGGATTTCAGCTGGCTGTCAGAGCTCAATAAATTTAAAAGGGACAGCTACATGCTGATGAAGAAATCCATGCAGCTGCCGGAGCAGATTTCTGATATACTAAAGATGACATTAAGCGGCCAGACCAAGGTAAATCTTGACCTGACCGGCTCCCAGGAGCCCTTGCAGAAGCTGGACAGCATGATTAACAAGATGATTATGGCTATCATCAGTGCCGCCCTGCTGCTGGGCTCCAGCACTATCTGCACCACCCAGATGGAGCCGAAAATCATGGAAATCCCCCTGCTGGGGGTGCTGGGGTATCTGGCTGCCATGGTGCTGTGCAGCAAACTTTTGTGGAGCATAATAAAGACGGACAGGAGGAAGTAGGAGCTTGCGAGGAATCAGAGGAGCCATTACAGTTGAGGAAAACACTGCGGAAGCGGTGATGAGTGCCACTCAGGAAGTGGTCAGGGCCATGCTGGAGGCAAACGGGATCAGGACGGAGGACATCGGGGCGGCAATTTTTACGGCTACCGAGGATATTACGGCGGTATTTCCTGCCAAGGGAGCCAGGGCACTGCCTGGCTTTGAGCTGGTGCCCCTCTTTGATGCCCGTCAGATGGATGTGGATGGCGCTCTTGACCACTGCATCAGGGTGCTGCTGCTGGTGGATACTGACAAGGGGCAGCAGGATATAAAGCATATTTTCCTGGGCAGGGCAAGGGGACTGCGCCCTGACTTGGCAAAATAATATAGTGGTATTGAAACGAGGCAATAGGACTAGGAGGCTAATTATGAATAAGATTATTTCTACTGATAGGGGACCGGGGGCCATCGGCCCTTATTCACAGGCTGTGGAGACTGCCGGCGGTATGCTGTTCGTTTCCGGGCAGATTCCGCTGGTGCCTGCAACCGGTGCCATGATTGAGGGGGGCATTGAGGCTCAGGCCACCCAGGTGCTGGAAAACCTGAAGGGCATTGTAGAGGCTGCCGGCTATCAGCTGTCTGATGTGGTGAAGACCACGGTATATCTGGCCGATATCAATGATTTTGGCACTGTGAACGAAATCTATGCCAGATATTTTGTGGAAAACTGCCCTGCCCGTGTCTGCGTGGAGGTCAGCAAGCTGCCTAAGGGCGCATTGGTAGAAATTGATGTAATTGCTTCCAAGTGATTATGCAATATGGATTAGAGGTATCTGTATAACAGAAGGAGAGTGTTATCTTTGAGTAATGTTGAAAACACCAGTGTAAATGCCATCCGTATTCTGGCTGCCGAGATGATTCAGAAGGCAAAGTCCGGCCATCCGGGGCTGCCGATGGGCTGTGCGCCAATCGCTTACGAGCTGTGGGGCAAGCACATGAGCCACAATCCGAAAAATCCCAAGTGGCTGAACCGGGACCGCTTTATCCTGTCCGGGGGACATGGCTCCGCCATGCTGTATTCTCTGCTGCATCTCTTTGGCTACGGCCTGACTATGGATGACCTGAAGAATTTCCGCCAGCTGGATTCCCTGACCCCGGGGCATCCTGAGTACGGCCATACCGTAGGCGTTGAAGCCACCACCGGCCCTCTGGGGGCAGGCATGGGCATGGCAGTGGGCATGGCTATTGCCGAGGCTCATCTGGCTGAGAAGTTCAATAAGCCGGGCTATCCTGTCTATGACCATTATACCTTTGCCCTGGGCGGTGACGGCTGCATGATGGAGGGCATTTCCTCCGAGGCTTTCTCCCTGGCAGGCACTCTCGGCCTGTCCAAGCTGATTGTCATCTATGACAGCAACAATATTTCCATTGAGGGCGATACTGATGCAGCCTTTACCGAGGATGTGCAGAAGCGCATGGAGGCTTTCGGCTTCCAGACCATCGATGTAGCTGATGGCACCGACCTGGCAGCTATCGGCAGGGCTATCGAGGAAGCAAAGGCTGACAAGGAGCGTCCTTCCTTCATTACCGTCCATACCCAGATTGGCTACGGCTGCCCGGCAAAGCAGGGCAAGGCCAGCGCCCACGGGGAGCCTCTGGGGGAGGAAAACTTGCAGGCAGCCAAGGAGAACCTGGGCTGGACCAGCCAGCCGTTCACTGTGCCTGAGGAAGTTTATGCTGACTATGCAGCCAAGGCTGCCAGGGGACAGGAAGCTGAGGATGCCTGGAACGCCATGTTTGCCGAGTGGCAGGCCAAGTTCCCGGCCGCAGCAGCCCTTCACGACAAGTTCTACGCTAAGGATGCTGTCAAGGCTGTGCTGGAGGATGAGTCCTTCTGGGCTCCTGCCGAGAAGCCGACTGCCAGCCGCGCCCTGTCCGGCAATATCCTCAACAAGCTGAAGGATATTGTGCCTAGCCTCATGGGCGGCAGTGCTGACCTGGCTCCGTCCAACAAGACCGAGCTGAAGGGTGAAAGCTTCTTCAGCAAGGAAGACCGTAATGGCCGCAACATGCACTTTGGTGTCCGTGAGCTGGCTATGGGTGCCATTGGCAACGGCATGGCCCTCCACGGCGGCGTGACTGCTTATGTGGCTACCTTCTTCGTATTCTCCGACTACATCAAGCCGATGATGCGCCTGGCTGCCCTCATGAAGCTGCCTGTTACCTATGTGCTGACTCATGATTCCATCGGTGTAGGCGAAGACGGCCCTACCCATGAGCCAATCGAGCAGCTGGCTATGTTGCGCTCCCTGCCGAACATGCAGGTATTCCGTCCTGCTGATGCTGTGGAGACCGCTGCCGGCTGGTACACTGCCCTGGCAGATACGGAGAGCCCTACCGCCCTGGTGCTGACCCGCCAGAATCTGGACATTATCCCGAGCAGCAAGGATGGCGCCCTGAAGGGCGGCTATGTTATCGCCGATGCCAAGAAGGATGTTCCGGATGGCATCATCATCGCTACCGGCTCCGAGGTGGGCATTTCCCTGGCTGCCAAGGAAATCCTGGCTCAGGAAGGCAAGGATGTGCGGGTTGTTTCCATGCCGTGCATGGAGCTCTTTGAGCAGCAGAGCGAGGATTACAAGGAGCAGGTGCTGCCTAAGGCTGTCCGTGCCCGGGTGGCTGTTGAGGCTGGCTCCGACTTTGGCTGGGGCAAGTACATCGGCCTGGACGGTGCAACTGTGTGCATGAAGGGCTTCGGCGCTTCCGCACCGGCTTCCACCCTTTTCAAGAAGTTCGGCTTCACCAAGGAGAATGTGGCTGAGACCATGCGCAGCCTGCTGAAGTAAATGTAGATTTATCATTTTGTTTATATCTGTTCAGACCAGAAAAGGATAAGTTGGGATAGTACCCAGAGAAAACCCTTGTTGTGCCTCGGTGCTTAGCGATTTGCAAGCCGCAGGCGCAGCAAGAGCTTAGCAGCCGTTAGGCACAACGTGGAGCGCGAGCGTGTTTTCGGAGGGTACTATCCCGGCTTGTCCCCTATATAGTCTGAACAGAGTGCACGAATAAAAAACACCCCTGATATGTACTGCACGTTGCAGGCGTATCAGGGGTGTTGTTTTAGTCTTGCTAACTTATCCGAAGAACTGATTGTACATGCTCAGTCCCAGCAGGCAGATGGAGGCCAGCATGAGGGCGGAGCTGACGCCGATGAGCACCTTGCGCACCTGGTCGCTGAACTCCATGCGGCGGTTCAGGTAGACGATGACCATGCCCACGAACAGGGCGCCGTACATGCCCCTGCCGATGCCGTCCATGTTGCTCCAGGCCAGCACCAGGATAATCAGCGTCACGGCGATAAGCACCAGCAGCAGCGCATCACGGCTGGCCTTCGGCTTCAAATCCACATTCTCCTTCTTCTCCTCCTTGGGATGTATTTTATTCTGAATTTTTTTGTACTGTGTTGCCATTTTTCATCTTCCCTTTCATTAGACCTTCTTGCCAAACAGCAAATCCATTATATCATAATTTATGAGTGTGTAAAATAAATTTGCAGTAGAAAACTGGTAATGATAGAATAAGGGGTGTAAAGTGAAGGGAAGGATGTTACAATGATCAGAGGGCCGCGCAGCCGCGAGAAGCTAAAGGCATATTATGATTCATACATGAAGACAGGCATACCGGACCCCAACGTAAATCCGGAGGTGGCGGCGTCCTGGGCCAAAAGCCGTGCCTATGGCGCGCCTACGGACAGGATACACACGGACCACAGGCTGTCCCGGGAGGATTTTGCTGCCCGGCAGAGGCTGCACAGGGAAGCCATAGGCTACCTGCGGCACCTGACCAACAACCTGCGGGATTTTTTCAAGGAATACGATATCAGCCTGCTGCTGCTGGACGAGGAATGTGTCATCCTCAAGAGCTACACCATGCCTTTTTATCAGATGACGCCGGGGGAAATCGAGGGCGTCCGGGTAGGCGTGGAGGAAATCGGCACCAGCAGCGTCAGCATGGCTTATGATTTGCAGCAGCCCTTCTGGCTTTTTGGCCCTGAGATGTGGGTGCAGGACTCCCACGAGAGCGATGCCTGCTCGGCACCGATTTTTGTGGACAAGAAAATGCGCTACATCATCACGATGGTGGGCATGCACTACCAGAGCATGCCCCAGGAAGCGGTGATGGCGGTGCTGAAGACCCTGCGCTACGGGCTGGAGAACTATATCCAGCAGCAGACCCGCCTGAAGGCCCAGGAGGCAATCCTGGATGTGATACCCTTTGCGGTGTACCATGTGCAGGAGGGCTCCGAGGTGGCTTATGCCAACAAGCTGGGCATGCAGCGGCTGAAAAAAATCGGCATCGGCAGGAAGGACGGCAAGGGCAGCGGCACGAAGCTCAGCGATGTGGTGCTGAACTACCGCCATACGCCTATTTATTCCGGCTTTCAGGGGGTGCTCAGCCACAACCGGGAGGTCACCTGGATTACTCCCAGCAAGACCTACGAGGATATTACTACCGTGGTTCCCTTTGAGCGGGATGGGGAGGCTGCTGTGCGCAGCGTGGTGGCAATCTCCATGCCCATAGAGGATTTGCGCACGATGGTGGCCCATGCCGCCGGTTTTACCGCCAAGTACAGCCTCAGTTCTATGGTCTGTGCCAGTGCTGCCTTCAGCTCAGTCAAGGAGAAGGCCCTGCGCCTGGCCAGGGGCAGGACCCATATCCTGCTGCAGGGGGAGGGCGGCACTGGCAAGCAGCGCATGGCCCACGGCATCCATCAGGCCAGCCCTTTTGCCACAGGGCCTTTCATTGCCCTGCACTGCGGCGATGTGGCGCCGGAGCTTCTAGAGCAGGAGATTTTCGGTGTCAGCGTCAGCAGGGAGGTCAGCCACCCCGGCAAGCTGGAACTGGCTTCCGGCGGTACGCTCTTTATCGATGAAATCGAAAAGATGCCCCTGGATATAGCCCGTGCCCTGGCGGCCTCCCTGACTACGATGGAATCCAGCCGCATCGGCGAGGAAACCAGCCGTCACATCAATGTGCGGCTGGTGGCGGCCTGCGATACGGAGCTTAGGCGGCTGACGGAACGGGGCAGCTTTGACAAGTCTCTGTACGAGGTGCTGTCCCACAGCATCATCCGCATACCGCCCCTCAGGAACCGCAAGGAGGATATCGGGGTGCTGGGAGAGCATATCCTGTCAGAGCTGGCGGGGCTCCACCAGTCCCCGGCCAAGGCCCTGGCCCCGGATGCGGTGGATTTTCTCATGACCTATGAGTGGCCGGGCAATATCAAGCAGCTGCAGAATGTAATAGAGCACGCCTTTTTCCGCACCGAGGGGGAGGTCATCCACGCGGAGGATATCAACCTCTTCGGGGATATTACCCTGGATGCCAGGTGGAAGGAGGACAAGGAGGTATTCATCAAGGTATGGCGTGTGGCGGGAGGCAATATCAGCCGCCTGTCCACCCTTTTGCATGTGAGCCGCGTTACCCTGTACAGATACCTCAAGAAATACGGCATCGAAAAAAGCAAGATTGATACATGATATGTAACAGGATTGATACATGATATATATGATATAGGAGGAAGCTTGTGCGTTTAAGAAGAAAACCCTGGGTGGATGAAGCCATTCACGATTTTGATGATTTTGTATTCCCTAAGGACAGTCCTGCGGGGGAGGAGCAGAAGGGCTGCTGGCAGCAGGTCTTTGGCAGGCCGGGAAAGCTCTATGTGGAGCTGGGCACCGGCAAGGGGGATTTTATCAGCCAGCTGGCCCTGAGGCATCCCGATGTGAATTTTATCGGCATCGAGGCCCAGCAGGATGTATTGTATTCTGCCGCCAAAAAGGTGCGGGCCCTGGGGCTCACCAATGTAAAGCTTTTGGTGTTTGATATCAACAATATCGAAAATATCTTTGCGGAGCATGAGGTGGACCAGTTCTACATCAATTTCTGCGACCCCTGGCCGAAGGCGCGCCATGCCAAGAGGCGGCTGACCCATATCGGCTTTCTGCACCGCTATGCAAAGCTGCTGAAGAAGCCGGGACGCCTGATTTTTAAGACGGATAACAGGCCGCTGTTTGATTTTTCCCTGGAGCAGTTTGCGGAAGCGGGCCTGGCCGTGGAGGATGTTTCCTTTGATTTGCACAGCGAAAATCGCCCGGACAATATCATGACCGAGTATGAGCGCAAGTTCAGCGGCTTCGGTGAGAAGATAAACAGATGTGAGGTCGTGTTTGCTTGAAGACATTCGTGATTCCTAAGAAAAAGCTCCCCTGGGGCAGTGACCATGAGGCTGTCGTCTGGCTGATGGCAGTGCTGCTGCTCGTGGGCATGGTCAATGTTTTCAGCTCTACCTTTATCACGGCAGAAAATGAGAACAGTGCCCCCTATGCCTACCTTTTGAAGCATCTGATGAGCATGGGCATAGGCTTCGTGCTGTTTGCCATGTCCTGGCGGGTGGACTACCACAAGTGGCGGGACTGGCTGGGGCCCGTGGCCCTGGGCATAGCTGTGCTGCTGCTTTTTGTGCTGGCGGCAGGCACCGTGGTCAACGGCGCCCAGCGGTGGATTTATCTGGGGCCCTTTTCCTTCCAGCCGGCGGAGTTTGCCAAGATATGCAGCGTGATGATGGCTGCCTATATCCTGTCCTACCGGGTGGAGCACAAGCTGCCCATCAATATCCTGAACCCCCAGTACGCCTTTATCGCCTTTTTGTTTGCGGTGGTTGAGCTGGAGCCGGACATGGGAACGGCCTGCGTCATCCTGGGCATACCAATTGTGATGCTGTGGATGGCGGGGCTGAAAACCTACAAGCTGCAGCGGCTGGCGCTGGTGGGGCTGACGGCGGCGGTGGGCATGTGCCTCTATAAGCCCTATCGCCTGGGGCGCATCAAGATTATGCTGGATCCCTGGTCTGATGCCCAGGGGGTCGGCTACCAGACGGTGCAGTCCGTGACGGCCATCGGTTCCGGCGGCTTCTGGGGCATGGGGCTGGGGCAGGGGCTGGCCAAATATGCCTATCTGCCGGAGGCCCATACGGACTTTGCCTTTGCGGTATTTGGCCAGGAAAACGGCTTTTTGCTGGTAGCACTGGTGCTGCTTCTGTATATGGCATTTGCCTATTATGCCGTGCGGATTGCCCGGGATGCCTATGATGCCTACGGGCAGCTGCTGGCAGGGGGCATCATGCTGCTGGTGGTGGGCCAGGCAGTGGTGAATATTGCGATGGTGGCAGGCTGCTTCCCGGTGGTGGGCGTGCCGCTGCCCTTTATCAGCTATGGCGGCTCTTCCCTGATGATGACCATGTTTTCCGTAGGGGTGCTGATCAATATAGGCCGCTACAGCCAGGCGAAGCAGGCAAAGGAAAAGCTGGAGGAGCTCCGGCGCAACAACCTGAAAAACCATGAGGCGGCGCTGGCGGCCATGCCCGGGCGGCGCAGGCTGCAGCGGATTAAGTGATGGGGCGGTAAAGAAAATAATATGACTAGGAATAATATGGCTATGAAAAGACAGAAGCGTATTGCGCTGATAAACGATATGACAGGCTTCGGGCGCTGCTCCATCGCGGTGGAGCTGCCCCTGATTTCTGCCATGAAAATTCAGGCGTGTCCCCTGCCTACGGCTGTTTTGTCCGTGCATACGGGCTTTGCCGAGCATTATATTGACGATTATACCGACAGGATGCGCCCTTATATGGAGAACTGGGCGGTGAACGGGCTGGAGTTTGACGGCATCTGCACCGGCTTCCTGGGCTCCGTGGAGCAGATTAATATTGTGGAAGAGTTCGTGCAGCGGTTCAAGAAGTCCTTTACCCGGGTGATGGTGGACCCTGTGATGGGTGACTACGGCAGGCTGTATGCCTCCTACACGCCGGAAATCTGCCGGGAGATGAAGAGGCTCCTGAAACATGCCGACCTGGTGACGCCGAACCTGACGGAAGCCTGCCAGCTTCTGGACGAGGCCTACCCGGAGAACGGGGTGATTGGGGAGGAAGCCCTGCTGAAGATGGCGAAGGAACTGTCCGCAAGGGGCCCGGGGCAGGTGGTTATCACCGGCTTGCAGGGGGACGGCCAGGTGCTGAATTTCCTCTATGAGCGGGACGGCAGCCATTCCATCGTCCGGGAGCCGAAAATCGGCGGTGACAGGTCAGGCACCGGCGATGCCTTTGCTGCCATTGTGGCAGGAGGGCTGGTGCGTGGCTTGTCCCTGCAGGAGTCGGTGGAGAAGGCGGCAGGGTTTATCACCAGGGCGCTCAGGTACACCGTGGAGCTGGACTTGCCCTGGAACTACGGGCTGGCCTTTGAGGAATACCTGACGGAACTGGATTGACCATGCGCACTTGTATGGGCGGGCATTTCAGGATTATGTGAATATGATAATTGATACGTGATATGTGATACGTGATACGTGACGCATGATACGTGATATGCGATAAGTGATACGTGACGCATGATACGTGATATGCGATACGCGATACGTGACGCATGATACGTGATATGTGATATGCGATACTTGAAATTGCTGCGATTTTGATGTGGAGTGAGAGAATGTGAGTATGCTTGTTTATGCCGTGCATGAGGGTGGACGCTACCTGCAGGTGGCGGACAGCCTGAAGGAGCAGCCTGAGGGCAAGCGCGGCTTTTATGTGAATATTACCAATCAGTGCAACTGTGCCTGCACCTTCTGCCTGCGCACTATGAAGCACATGGCAGAGGAAAGCACTCTGTGGCTGAAGCAGGAGCCAACTGCCGATGAGGTCAAGGCAGAACTGGACAAGCTGCCCTGGGACATGGCCAAGGAAATTGTCTTCTGCGGCTTCGGGGAGCCTACCATGCGGCTGGATGTGTTGCTGGAACTGATGGCCTATGTGCGCCAGAAGCACAGGGAGATGCCTGTCCGGCTGAACACCAACGGCCTGGCAGACCTTATCTATGGCCGCTCCGTGGCCGGGGATTTTGAGGGGCTGGTGGACACCATCTCCATCAGCCTGAACGCTTCCAATGCAGAGCGTTATCTGGAGCTGACCAGGGCAAAGTACGGCAGCGGCGCCTTTGAAGCCATGCTGAAATTTGCTGTGGACTGCAAGGTGCATATCCCCAATGTGGTGCTGACAGTGGTGGAAAAAGTGGAGGACCAGGCTGAGATTGAGGCATGCCGGAAGCTTTGCCAGGAAAAGGGCTTGCAGCTGAGAGTCCGCATTTATGAGGACAGCTGATTTTGTAACGGCTGATTTTGGTGACATTGACAGGAGTGACGAAAAAGCATGAAAAAGTTGGTTGTGATTCGCGGCGGTGGCGAGCTGGCTACCGGTATTGCCCATCGCCTGTACAATACGGGCTATCAGGTACTGATGCTGGAGAAGCCTTATCCATCCGCCATCAGGCGCAGCATTGTCTTTGCAGAGGCTGTCTATGAGGGCGAAAAGAAGGTGGAGAGGCTGACCTGCTACAAGGCAGATCATCTTTCCGAGGCGGAAAAAATGCTCAAAGATGGCAAGCTGGTGATTATGGTGGACCCGGAGGCGGCCTGCCTCGCCAAGCTGAAGCCGCGTATTCTGGTGGATGCCATTTATGCCAAGCGCAATATGGGAACTAGCAAGGATATGGCGGACTTTACTATTGCTATCGGTCCGGGTTTTACCGCCGGCAAGGATGTGAACTGCGTGGTGGAAACTACCCGGGGCCACAATCTGGGACGCCTTATCTATGAGGGGCAGGCACTGCCGGAAAAGGAAACCATCGAAGTCCGTGCCCTGATGCGCGCCTCCCACTCCATCAATGCTCCTTGTGACGGGCATCTGGAGTCGGGGCATCCCCTGTCCTATATTGTCAAGAAGAATGAGACTATCGCCAGGCTGCACATGGACGGGGGGCATATCTTTGAAATCAAGGCGCCGGTAGAGGGCGTGCTGCGGGGGCTTCTCCATGACGGCTGCCCGGTGCGCACGGGACTGAAGATTGCGGAGATTGACCCTAGCACCATGCCTACCAACTGCGTGACCATTTCTGCCAAGTCCCGTTGCGTTTCCGGCTCCGTGCTGGAGGCTATTCTCATGTGGGAAAATGCCAATGTGAAGAAGTCCCGCCTGCCGTGGAAGAAGTAATGGGAAATGTGCTGGGGAAAGTAATGCAAAATATGATACAAAACATGATGTGGAAATAATGCGGAAAATTATGTGAAAGGGTGCAATGGATTTTGGCTTATGTGGTAACAAAGCTGGTGACTACGGAGGAAAGCATTGATTTTTCCCTGCTGGGCATCTTCAGCGACATGAAGCAGGCCGCAGCAGCTGCTACGGATGTGTACAAGGAGTACAATAAAAAAGCCTCTTTTGTCAATCTGGAAATGGTCAATGAGTGGCTGTCCACCCGGGGGGAGTATTCATTCCGCCGGGACAAAAACAACCGCCTGCAGCTGGATATCAGTATTGCGGAGGAAAATCAGGTCATTCCGGCTGACCATCAGAAGATTTTTACCTGCAGCGAGCAGGACAAGGTCTGGGTGCAGATAAGCTCCGCCCTGGTGCCTGATGGGGTGAGCAAGGCAAGTTTGTAAGATGCGAGGTTAAAAATACGAAATTTTTTCATGAAAACTTGACAATTATGGTATAGAATGATATTATATGTAATGTTGATTGACTCAGTAGCTCAGCTGGATTAGAGTATTTGACTACGAATCAAAGGGTCGGGGGTTCGAGTCCCTCCTGGGTCACCATTTGAAAATTAGCATCCTGTTTCGGCAGGATGCTTTTTGTTTTGCTGGTGTTTCGTATAATTTATTAGAATTTCATTAAATTTTGTTCAGCGGGCTTGATTTTATATTTCAGGTATGTTAATATGTGGTTGTGTTAGAGATGAAGACGAAGTACATCGCAGAGGAAACATGGCAACTCTTGGGATAAGGCTTCTAAATTCATCCCCGACAAATAAGTGTTTTTTATTTGTAAAAGGAGGAATTTCTTTATGAAGAAGACTCTCGTATCCGCATTGACTACCGCTCTGGTAGTAGGCGCTGCTTCCACTACTTTTGCAGCTGCCAACCCTTTTGCTGATGTTCCTGCAGACCACTGGGCATACGATGCTGTTGCACAGCTGGTACAGGACGGCATTGTAAACGGCTACTCCGCTGATGGCACCTACAGGGGCGACCAGAACATGAGCCGTTATGAGATGGCTCAGATTGTTGCCAAGGCTATGGCTAAGTCCGATGCTGCTGACAACAACAACAAGGCTCTCATTGAGAAGCTGTCCGCTGAGTTCTCCGACGAGTTGGCTAACCTGGGCGTTCGCGTTGCTAACCTTGAGGCTAAGACCGACAACGTTAAGTGGACCGGCTTGATCCGTTATGACTGGAACACCACTAACTATGAGGCAAAGGGCGAGCACAGGAAGCCTGAGACCAACACCTTGAAGCTGCGTTTCACTCCTTCCGTTACCATCAACGAGAACTGGACTGGCTACTCCGAGATTGATTATGATGTAAACGCTGATGAGACTGGTGCTGATAAGAATGGTGCCGAGGTTTCCAAGATTTACGCAGAGGGCAAGTACGGCAAGGCTGACGTTAAGCTCGGTCGTTTCGGTTCCTTATCCGATGCTTCCCACGGCTTGTTCTTCGATGACAAGGTAACTGGTGCTGAGATTGCTTATGCTCCAACTGCTAACTGGTCTGTAAAGGTAACTGGTGGCCGTATTGATGCTAAGAAAGATGCTTTTAAGTCTGATGGTAAGAATACTTCTGCAACTTACTACGGCACGGAAGTTCTTTATAAGAATGGCAAGTGGGAAGCTGGCGTAGGCTATCATGCTTTCGGTGCTAACCAGACTAAGGTAGGCAATGGGGATAATTATCAGGTTGCTGATGCTGGCATCGGCTATGCATTCACTGAGAATGTAAAGGCTACCTTCGATTATGCTCGTGGCACTGAGGTTGCAGATTTTGCAAAGAAGCCAAACCTCTCCAAGGATGCCTACAATGTACAGGTAAGCTATAAGGGTGCCAAGGCTGACCAGAAGGGTTCCTGGGGTGCTTATGTAGCATATCGCCAGCTTTCTCCGATTGCAGCTTTCCAGGCTACCTATGACCACAAGGAAGGTGCTGCAGGCTGGAACACTCTGAAGGGCTGGGAGATCGGTGCTGACTACGCATGGGCTAAGAACATTGTATCCACCTTCAAGTACTTCACTGGTACCGATCGCGATGTTAACACTAACGATAAGGTTACTGGTGTATGGAGCCGTGTTGACTTCCTGTTCTAATCTTAGGATTAGCAAGTCACTAGCTTCAAAAAATAATACTACAAATATTGAGAGCGGCTCATTGAGTCGCTCTTTTCACATGCAAAAGACAAAATTTTTGCAGAATATATATTTTTTTGCTATAACAATCGCGAAGACGACAAAAATGTTTCCATTTACACCACAATGCAAGCCCTCGATCTGCTCATCGGGACTTGCGTTTTCATTTGAATCACTCCCTCCTAACGCCTAGGCGTTTGAGGAGGGAGATTCCCACTTCTACGAGAACAGCCTTCTGCCTTAGCCAAAAGGACTTACACACTCTCCGTGGGCGTTAATTTCCGTAATTCCTACGGTATTTTTATGCTTTGAAGCTTATACAGCTATTATTTCTTTTGCTTTAGCCAGAATGTTCCTGGCTGCATTCACATCTC
>JALFXV010000027.1 GCA_022786545.1 Selenomonadaceae bacterium | reverse complement strand
GCCCCTGCTGCAAGGCAAAATTCAGCAGCCTGTTAATCTCATAATTCATACTCTCGTTCATAGCTCTATCCTCTTACTGCTCTAATTGCAGCTTTGCACACTGCTTACTGCTTTGCTTGCAGTCCTGCTCACTGCTTTGTTTACCCCACCAATTACAGCCTTCTCGTTCCATCGGCAATATCAGCTACATAGAAGCTAGGTGCATAGCCGATAATCTCCGTGTACTTTTTGCCCACTACAGCCTTAAAGTCCTCTACCGCATCCTTCTTCACAATGGACACGGTGGAACCGCCAAAGCCGCCGCCTGTCATGCGGGAACCGATTACTCCCGGCTGCTGCCAGGCCAGTTCTGCCAGGGTATCCAGTTCCTTGCAGGTAACCTCGTAATCATCCCGGAGGGACTCATGGGAAGCACGCATCAGCTCGCCGAAGCGCTGAATGTCGTTCTGCTCCAATGCCTCTACGGCTGTCAGGGTGCGGCGGTTCTCATACACCGCATGATGGGCACGTCGTCTCTCCACCTCGTCCGTAACCAGCTCCGCGTTAAAGTCAAACTCAGGATTGGCCAGGTCACCAAGGGAAGTAATGTCCAGCTTCTCCTGCAGCTGCTTCAGGGCATGCTCGCACTGCTGGCGGCGCAGGTTGTACTCGGAGTCATTGAGGCTGTGGGGCTTGTTGGTGTTGGTAATCACGATGCAGGCATCCCTAAGGTCCAGCTTGCTGTAGCGGTATTTCAGGGTGTTGCAGTCCAGGAGGATAGCGCAGTCCTTCTTGCCCATGCCTACGGCAAACTGATCCATGATGCCGCAGTTGACCCCTACGAACTGATTCTCAGCCTTCTGCCCCAGCTTCACAATCTCAACCATCTCTATCTCAAAGCCGCAAAATTCCTTCAGGATAACCCCCATCAGCACCTCCAGGGAAGCAGAGGAAGAAAGTCCCGCACCGCTTGGCAGGTTGCCGTACAGGGCAATATCAAAGCCGCAGGTTGCCTTCATACCAGCATCCTCAAAAACCTTTACCACACCGGCAATATAATTTGCCCAGCCGATGGATTCATCGTAGGAAAGGTTTTCCATAGAAAATTCCTTGATGCCGTCCTTTTCATAATTCAGGGAAATCGCCCTGGTCTTCATGTCCTGGCGAGGTGCCACCAGGGCATAGGTGCCCAGGGAAATGGCACATGGAAAGACATGGCCGCCGTTGTAGTCGGTATGCTCCCCAATCAGGTTGACACGCCCCGGTGAAAAAAATGCCGTAGTCGTCTGCTGGCCAAAGTATTTTTCAAAACCAGCCTTTAAGGTATTCATAATCTCAATCATCACATTAGCCCCCTACTCTTTTATAAAACATCATATATTGCAAGATATTAGGAGAGCCACGAAGCAAGATATGAACTTTATCTCATTTCGTGGCCCTTTATTGATATCCGGCGCAACAGAGCTTTCGGGAGGTATCTAAAGCATTTATCATCAGCCATCAGTAACTCCGCTGCGCCATGTACAGCAGGAAGAGTGCTGCACAGACAGGGAAAACTTATTTAATATTTTCCAGTGCGAACTTCAGGGCACCGGCAGGGTCACGAGTCAGCCCTACATACTCCTTGCCGGAGCAGGTAGCAGCAGGCACGCCCTTCTCATCGCAGTCATGCTTCAGCTCATCAAACATGGAAGCCATCTGCGGAGCCAGTACAATCAGGTCATAATCGGTAATGCAGTCCTTGTGCTGGCCATAAGCCATAGCGATGGAATCAACAGGAGCATTAGCAGCCTTGGCACCCTTGACGATTGCCTTGGCCAGCATGGAGCTGGTAGCGCCGGAGGCACAGAGAACCAGAACCTTCTTCTCAGTCTTTGGCACAGCAGCCTCAGCAGGCCTTGCCTCAACCTTTGGCTCCACCTTTGCCACGGTCTTGGCAGCAGGAGCCTCGATAGCATCACCCTCATCATCAGCCATACCGGCAGCAACCAGGGCCTCACGCTCTACCAACTGCTTGTCATAAGCACGGAAGAACGGATAGTAGATAACGGTGTCAACAACCAGCAGCAGCGGAGCCAGGATAAAGGACAGCTTTGCAAAGCCGGTGGAAACAATCAAGCCGATGGTACCAGGAGTGGTCCAAGGCAGGATGTAGGAGAAGGCGTTCATGCCCAGCACATCTACGAAGAACTTGAACAGCCATACGTTGGCGATAGGAGCCAGGATGAAAGGTACGAACAGTACCGGGTTCAATACGATAGGAGCACCGAAGATAATCGGCTCATTTACTGCGAACAGTACAGGAATGATGGAGCTGCGGCCCACAGTACGGAGCTGCTTGGACTTGGCGATAAAGGCGCACATTGCACAGAACATGAGGGTAGCACCAGTACCGCCCAGGGTAGCTACGAAGTAAGAAGTAGGGTGAGTCAGGATAGCAGTTGCATGGCCACCGGCCTGTACAACCTGCAGGTTCAGCTCGATGTTAGCGATATAGATAGCGGTTACAGCAGGCTCTACGATGGAAGGACCATGAATACCTACGAACCAGAACATAGCCATAGCACCATAGATGAGGGCGATACCGATGTAGCCGTCAGCAGCCTGGAACAGCGGCTTGAACAGCTCGAGAATCCAGTTGCCGAAGAGCATGCCGGTGATGTCCTTGAACACGAAGCTGAATACCCAGAAGAAGGTGATGGACACAGCCAGCGGAATCAGGTCAGCATAGGTCTGTGCGATGTAGTGAGGAACTTCCTCAGGCAGCTTGATAGTAACGCCGCGGCCTACGAAGAACTTGTAGATGTTTGGCACGGTGAAGGCTACCACGAAAGCGGAAAGCAGGCCCTTGGTGCCCATGAACTCAGTAGCGATGCCCTTGTCCACGCCCTCGATGGAGAGAAGCAGGAAACAGATGATGGACACGATCATTACGGATACAGGGTTAATCTGACGGAGCTTTGGCAGCTTGTGGTTGAAGTTGTCAGTGAGGCTCTTGGCGATGGTGGCCACCATCAGGACGGACAGGATACCCATTGAGTAGCCATAAGCCTGCCACAAAAGGCCGCTGATGTAGTCATCCCACTTGAAATCCCAGATTTCCGGGATACATGCCACCAGAATGAACAGTGAGGAGAAGAGGATTACCGGCAGGCAGCTTACGAAGCCGTCGCGGATTGCTCTGAGGTAAGGGTTGTTGGAAACCTTTTCAAAGAAAGGCTTCATCTTATCAACCGCTGCAATAATTGTTTCCATGATTTTCGCTTCCTTCTTTCATAATCTTAAAATTTCTGCATGGTTAGATGATGATATTATATAAATTCTCAACGCTGCCACCCGGGCAGGGCTGCCATGAGCAGCAGCGATTTCAACTATTTCTAGGGGAAATACCGGCTTTATCAGTATTCCACATCCTCAAGCGGCACAATCTCCTTGCGCTCTGTCATGAGCTTGTACCAGTAGGCACTCTTCTTCGGATAGCGTTTCTGGTCATTGTAGTCAACGTAGAACAGGCCGTAGCGCTTGTTGTAGCCGTTGGACCAGGAAAGCACGTCCATCAGGGACCAGATGTAGTAACCCTTTACATTGACACCCTCGGCTACGGCCTTCAGGATGTACTCCAGATGCTGGGTTACATACTCGATACGCGGTGTATCATCAATCTTGCCATCGATGAAATCATCCTTGTAGCCCATGCCATTCTCGGAGATGTAGATGGTCTTGTAGTTCGGATAATCCTTGGCGATGCGCTTCAGCTGGTTGTACATGCCCACTGGATAAATCGGCCAGTCCCAATCGGTGGTCGGCACCTCAGGGTTGCAAACCCTGGCACCTACGCCCTTCAGGGCAAATACGGAAGTGCCCTTCTCGCCGGTGGAGTTGTTGTAAATCATGCTCTCCCCGTCATGGGCCTGCAGGAAGTGGCTGGAATAATAATTCATGCCCAGGAAGTCAATCTGCGCCGCAGCCTGCTTAAACTCCTCAAAGTCCTCAGGATAAGTTACCAGCTTGCCGTCATTCTTCTCAAGAATCTCGTTGATGAGGGACATGGTTTCCTCATCGTAGCCGCCGTGGAAGCAGGCATCCAGCATGAAGCGGTTAGCCATAGCGTCATCCAGATCCCTGGCATGGATGTCCTCCGGCTTGTCGGTCATGGCCACCTTGCCTTCCAGGGTGTGGACGATGCCGATCTGCCCCGGCAGGTTCATGGACTTGTAGAGATTTACGGCCTTGGCATGTGCCACCATCATGATGTGCATCATCTGGATGGCGGACGGCATATCAAACTGCTTGTGAGGCGGGAAGTTGCCTGCGATGTAGCCGTTCTGCGGAATGGACCAAGGCTCGTTGAAGGTTGCCCACTTGGTTACCCTGTCACCGAAATTCTCAAAACAGATTTTTGCATAAGCCACGAAGTAGTCAATCAGGTCACGGTTCAGCCAGTGGCCGTTGTTGAAGAACGGCAGCGGCGTATCGAAGTGGTGCAGGGTGACGAAAGGCTCAACCCCCTGCTTGATGCACTCGTTAATCAGGTCGTTATAGTAGTCAATGCCTGCCTGATTGATGGCACCCTTGCCCTCCGGCAGGATGCGGGTCCAGGAAATGGAGATGCGGATGCCGTTTACCCCGAAATCGTGGGACAGCTGCAAGTCCTCCTTGTACTTGTGATAAAAATCGCTGGCAGGATCTGCCGTAAAGCGGCTGCCAGGGCGATTCATGTAATCATCCCAGGCGCACGGGCCTCTGCCATCTTCCTTAGTAGCGCCTTCCACCTGATAGGCGGCAGTAGCTCCGCCGAAGATGAAGTCCTCCGGGAACTTCGTAAATGTTGCCATGTTGATTTACCCCCTATAAAACTCTTTTAATTCATTAACATCGATAACTGCTGATGAAGCGTCCGACCTTTCCGCCAGCCTCCCGGCTGCTTTTTTCGTTCCCTTCACCTTACATTTACTATTATACTGGATTTTTTCACAGGATGTTTTCCAAGCATGAAAACGTTTTCAAGGTTGCAAGAAAATTGCTATGGCTATTTTCAGGCAAAAAAATACTGCCCGGAACCGCTCCCGGACAGCAAGATAGCTGCTGTTATTTTGCAATATATTTCTTTATAATACACAACCTTATAAAGATGACTACTCCGGCAGGATACCCTGCTGCTGGGCCGCCTTTATATCATCTGCCGCCCTGGTCATATCGTACATGACCGCCTCAATAGGGGTGATTTCCTTGGTGGTGGTGGAGGTCAGCGTGCTCATCAGCTGCTCCCCGGCAGTAGTATAAATGTCCACCGAAGCCAGCAGCCTGCACAGCTTGGGATTGTCCTTGTCTGCCCTGCCTGTGATGCTCACTATAGCCACCCTGTCACAGCCATTTTCTTCTGCACGCTGGCAGGCGGCGAAAAGCGTCTCCCCCTCCGCCCCGGGCATGGCAAATGCCTCATCCACCCGGATGCGGCTGAACTGGCTCATGAGGATATCCCCTGCCACCACCTTCATGTAGGCCCTGTCATTGGCAATATCCTCCGGCACATCCACAGCAACAGGGGCAATATACACCCTGCCCTCATCAAAGCTGCGGTTCCAGGGCAGCCGTGACTTGGGCGCCAGCTCCTCCCCGGAACTGCTTTCGGCCAAAAGCTCCGGCTTTCCGGCCGCCAAGGCTGCCAGGCTCAAATCCCCCTGCAGCACCTCATCATAATAATTGCGGATGGCCGCATCCAGATAGCCTGCAATAGCATGATTATATAAATGAGAGTTTTCATTCTTCTGCCACCTGTACTCGGTGCCAAAATGCACATACCCGGCCTTCAGGGCCTGCAGGGCATTTTTCACCACATCGCCACCCATAGTGTAGCGGCTCAAATCGATGCGGTAGCCCTGCTCCTCCGCAAAAGCCGTATTGCCCACGGTAGGGGCGCCAAAGGTAACTACGCTGAGCCTGTCCGGCTCCACCCCCATAGAAATCAGCCGTGCCGCCAGCAGGGTTGCCACCGCGCCCCCCAGGCTGTGTCCGGTCAGATAGAGGTGCTCCCCATCCTCGTCAATAAATTCTTTCAGCCTGTCCGCCCCCATGACACCGTCCCCGTCCGGGTTAAAAAACGCCGTCATGGTATAGTCGTTAAAGCCCTGATGCACCATAGGCTGATTGGCATCTACCTTTTCCGTTGCTGCAAACTGGCGAAATTCCTGAGGCGTCCTGCCCCCAAACAGCACCTTGCCAAAGCGCAGGTCCACCTCCACATCCTTCAGCTTTTCCGTGCCAGGAATCACCACCAGGGTTGCACGGCCATGTTCATCACCGGCATTTTTCACCAAAGTGTAGAAGGTAGTATGGGCTCTCTTGTCAACATTCCTGTAATCCTGAAACTGCCAGCCAAACTTGCCCATTTCCTGCCGCACGGCTTCATTCATGTCGCTGTCATAGACCGCCATGTCCGCCAGGGCGCAGATATACGCCAGCCGTGCCTGTCCGGCTGCCTCCAGAGGCTGGGCACCTGCCGCTGCGCTGCCGCCTGTCAGCAGGACAGCAGCACAGGCAACGCCTATAAAGGCAGAACCAATGATGTTCCAGATGGTACGCCCCCAAAATCTCATAAAAGCGCCTCCTTGGCCAGCCTGTCAGCCCGCTCATTACCTTCAACGCCGGTATGGCCGGCCACCTTCTGAAAGCGCACCCAGCCCAGCCGCGGCTGCATAAATGCCGCATATTCCTGGGTCTGGGGCAGCTTTGCCTGCCAGTGCCCCAGGGGCCAGGCGGCTATGCCCTCATAGTCATGGCAGATAGTAACTCCCGTTTCATCAAGTCCATGATTTTCCGCCCAAATCACAGCCTGCCGGGCGGCATCCATTTCACCTGCCACGTTGCGCATCTTCGCCGCGTCCTTGGAAGTGCCAGCACCATTAAACTCCGCTACCAGCTGGCCATCCTCGTAGGCGGCAACGCCCCAGCTGTACCGCCCCTGCATATAGGAGCCGTCCACGAAAATAACCGTGCCCCGGGAAAAATCATCGCTCCTGCCACCTGTGCCATTACGGACAGAACCGGCACCACTCCGGCTGCCCATAAAAGCCTCCGCTTCCTCCAGGGTGACGAAGCCCTTGAACTTCGCCCCCTTAAAGCCGATAACCTGCCGCTGGCACTCAGCCCAGGTCTTATAAATTCCCGGCTTCCTTCCCACCAGCACCCCATAAAAATTATTCTTCGCCTTTGCCAAACTTAACCTCTTATTTATCACATTAATATCTTTGCCTACATTAATATTTAGCACACTGACATTAAATTCGCCTTAAATCTACATTAAATTTGCCTGAAATCTGCTTTAACCCCTATTCACCAAATCCATAGCACAGGCATTTGCTTCATGCAGAATTTTTTCCTCATCCAGGGTCTTCAGCTGACCTTTTTCCATGAGGATTCTACCGTTACACAGCACAGTATCGGCACTGCCGCTGTTGGCTGCATAAACCAGCAGGGAAACAAGGTCATGGCGCGGGCACCACTCAGGCCGGTTCATATCGTACAGCACAAGATCCGCTTTCCAGCCAGCCTGCAGCCTGCCGGTCTTGGCCAGCCACAGAGCCTCCGCACCATACTCAGTGCCCATCTTCAGGGCCTCCGCCGCAGGCACTGCCAGAGGATTCAGCTCATGTACCTTGTGCAGCATGGCCGCCAGGCGGATTTCCTCCAGCATATCCAGATTGTTGTTGCTGGAAGCGCCATCGGTGCCAAGAGCCACATGCACACCCTCTGCCAAAAGCTTTGGCACAGGTGACACGCCGCTGGCCAGCTTCATATTGCTGCCCGGGTTGTGCACCGGGGTAATCTTCCTTGCCTTCATCATGGCAATATCAGCATCATCCAGCCATACACAGTGGGCCGCAATAGACGGCCGGTCAAAGAGCCCTGTCTCCTCAATGTACTGGAAAGGCCCCTTGCCGTACTGCTCCTGTATCTGCCTGATTTCATCCCGGGTTTCGGACATGTGGATGTGCACATTGATGCCATGCTCTGCCGAAACCTTCGCCGCCGCCCGGCAAAAATCAGGAGGGCAGGTATACGGGGCATGCACCCCCAGCAAAATGCTGATCAGGCCGTCACCGGCGCCATGATAATTCTTGTACAGCTCAACGTTTTCAGCCAGGCTTTTCATGGCAGTGGGTGCAAAGCCAATCAGGCCGCGGCTGAGAATGCCCCGGACACCTGCGCTGATGGTTTCCTCTGCCACAGACTCCATGCACGGCCCGTACATATCAGCATAGGCAGTAGTGCCGCCCCTGACCATCTCCACCAGGGCCAGCTGTGCACCGATGCGGATGTCCTTCTCCACCATCTTGGCCTCCACCGGCCAGATTTTGTTGTTCAGCCAGTCCATCAGCTCCATATCATCAGCATAGCTGCGCAGCAGCGTCATGGAAGCATGAGTGTGGGCATTGACCAGCCCCGGCACCGCAAAGCGGTCCTTTCCTTCAATAATATAGTCAGCCGCAAAATCCTCGGGAATTTCCCCCACGGCAGCAATCACATCATCCGTAATGGCAATATCGGCTACGCCCGTAGAATAATCAGGCTGCAGCACATTGGCGCCCTTAATCAATATCTTCATCTACAACACTCCGTACAATTATAATTCTCTTATAATTCTCTGAATCAGCACTGATGCAGGTAGGCGTACTGCTCAGGGGTCAGCTCGTCAATCTCGATGCCCATAGCTGCCAGCTTAATCTTAGCAATTTTGGTATTTACCTCCTCCGGCAGCACATAAACCTTGTTTTCCAGCTTGTCATGATTCTCCACAATATGCAGGGCGGAGAAGAACTGCACGCCCCAGCTAAGGTCCATAATCTCAGCCGGATGGCCGTCACCGCAGGCGAGATTTACCAGGCGGCCCTCACCCAGCAGGTACAGCTTCTTGCCGTCAGCAAACTTGAACTCCTCAATGCCCGGCTTTACCTGGGTACGGCTCTCGGAAACCTCCTCCAGCTCCGGGATATTGATTTCCAAATCAAAATGGCCGGAATTTGCCATTACGGCGCCATCCTTCATGGACTCATAATGCCACTTGCGGAGAATATCCTTGTCGCCGGTCAGGGTCAGGAAAATATCCCCCACCTTGGCAGCCTCGTCCATCGGCATCACCCGGAAACCGTCAAATACCGCCTCAATGGCCTTAATCGGGTCCACCTCGGTGATGATGACATTGGCCCCCAGCCCCTTGGCCCGCATGGCACCGCCCTTGCCGCACCAGCCATAGCCTGCAATAACCACAGTCTTGCCAGCGATAACCAGGTTGGTAGCCCGCATGATGCCCTCCCAGGTGGACTGGCCGGTGCCATAGCGGTTATCAAAGAGGTACTTGCAGTAGGCATCATTGGCAGCCAGCATCGGGAACTCCAGCTTCCCGGCAGCTTCCAGGGCCCGGTCCCGGATAACGCCTGTGGTGGTTTCCTCGGAGCCGCCAATAATCTTCGGCAGCAGCTCCCGGCGCTCATTGTGCAGGCGATAGATCAAGTCACCCCCATCATCCATGATGATGTCCGGCTGGCAGTCCAGCGCCATATCAATATAAGCATCATATTCTTCCATAGTGCAGCCGTGATGGGCAAAGACTGTAACGCCTCCCTCCACCAGCGCCGCACATACATCGTCCTGAGTAGACAGAGGGTTGGAAGCCGTAGCAATCACCTCAGCCCCGGCAGCCTGCAGCACCAGCGCCAGATAGGCAGTCTTTGCCTCCAGGTGCATAGTCATCACCATGCGCTTCCCGGCAAAAGGCTTCGTGACGGAGTATTCCTTTTCAATGGCGTTCATCACCGGCATAAAATTCTTCACCCAGTTGATTTTATCATGGCCGGAAGGTGCCAAAGCAATATCTTTAATCTTGGATTTCATATAATCTTCTCCTTTCAAAATAACCAAGCAATTTACTATATATCATTATATCATATAACCATATAATATAACTGTATCATGTGATTGTACCATAATAACTATATCGCATAATTGTATCGTATTGTTATATCATACACCGGCATGGGACTGCAGCACCGCAAAATCAGTTTTATCCAGCTTGAGCGGCGTAATGGCAATATCCCCCCGGCAGGTCACGGCCACATCCGTATCCTCGCTGTTGCCGGTCACCAGGGGCGTACCGCCTACAGTATAGAAGATGCGCCCGTCCTCCGCCTGCTGGCGCTCATAAGCGTTGCAGTAATCGCGCACTCCCTGACGGCACCAGACCCACTTATAATCCGGCGCCAGCTGCTGAGGGAAGTTGATATTCAAAAGCTGCCTGCCTAACTTATCCGACCTTCCTGCCAAAAGCTCCGGCAGCCTGTCCGCTACGCACTCCGCTACAACAGAAAAATCATACCCGGCATTGTACTCAAGGGAAACCGCCAGCGAATCCATCCCCTGCACCAGGCCCTCCGCCGCAGCCCCCACAGTGCCGGAATACAAAATATCCGTGCCCAGGTTGCTGCCATCGTTGATGCCGGAAATCACCACATCAGGCATCAATGACTTTTCCCGGCGGATAATCCCCTCCACGTACAGCTTGACTGTATCGGCAGGCGTGCCGGTGATGGAAATGGCCTGTATGCCGTACTGGGCCTCCAGCGGCTGATAATGCTCCACATAGAGCCTGTCGCGCACTGTAATGGCGTGGGCCTTGGCGCTCTGCTGACCGGCAGGTGCCGCCACCACCACCTCATGCTCCCAGTAAAGGGCCCTGACCAGGGCCTCTATGCCCCGGGACTGAATACCGTCATCATTGGAAATTAAGATTCGCATGATTTCCCCCTTTTGCTGCATCTTCCATACACTGAACCCACATATACTAAAAACAGGCCAGAACACTGTTCTGACCTGTCACTTTCAATGGTGACCCACCGGAGACTCGAACTCCGAACCTGCTGATTAAGAGTCAGATGCTCTACCAATTGAGCTAGTGAGTCAATATTTAGGCAAACTGCCTGTTCATGTCACGAGAGAAAATAAGTGGTGACCCACCGGAGACTCGAACTCCGAACCTGCTGATTAAGAGTCAGATGCTCTACCAGTTGAGCTAGTGAGTCACATTCATCACTGCCTTGGCTAACGCCTCAGCACCTCGCAACAATGAATATTATATGTATTTCCGGCATATTTGTCAACACTTTTTTTTAAAATTTCTTTTCAAATATTCATAATACCCCTGCCTGGGCACATGAAAGGCCTCACACAGGCTTTTTACGCTGACACGCCCCGGATACTTTTCCACTGCTTCATGAATCAGGCCATACAGATGGGCAAAATTCATTTTTTCATCAGATAACGCCTTCCCACAGCCGGTACATTCCCCTGCTAAAAGCTCCGTCCTGATAGCCTGCATCACCGACTGGCTCTCCAGTTCCCTGAACCTGTCCCTCATTTCCAGCACCATTTTTTCCAGATGGCGGATACGATTCTCATGCTCAGCCATTTCCGCCATGCCACCGGCAAGACCGGCAGCATCTACCGAAGCTTGCATGGCATTATTAGCTTCGCCTTTAGCAGATGCTTCCGACTTCAGCTGTGAAGGCTGTGAAGGCCGTGAATTGCTGCCAGCCTGCCTGGCACTGCTCCTCAGCCCCTCCACGCCATTACCGGCATAAAGGGACTTCCATCTGGCAGTGGCCCTCTCAATCCGCTTCTCCCCCAGCACAGACACATCAAAGCCAGCCTGGCGGAAAATATCCACCGGCCTTTTACCCGCCAGGTACTGCTCCATAAAAAGGCATTTAAACTCGTAAGTATACAAAATCTTCTGCCTGCTGACAAACTGGACATAAGGATTTTCTTGCAGGAGCATTACCTCTTCCTGAGACAGCCTCCCCCTTGCCACAAAAAATTCACCTCACTCAGCACAGCTATCTATAAAACTCTCTCTAAAGCTATATCCATAAAACTATAACTATGTAGCTATATCTATACAGTTATGTTTATTATCAATCCCTGCCGAACAAATCCCTGGTATACACCTTCTCTGCCACATCAGACAGCTGGCTGTCATACCTGTTGGCAATAATCACCTGCGCCCTGGACTTGAAGTCAGCCAGGTTATTTACCACCCGGCTGCTAAAGAAAGTGCTCCCCTCCGGCAAGGTTGGCTCATAAACAATCACCTGGGCACCCTTGGCCTTGACCCGCTTCATGATGCCCTGAATGGCACTCTGGCGGAAATTATCAGAATTGGACTTCATGGTGAGCCGGTACACGCCTATCACCACATCCTGCTCCCTGGCCGCATCATACTGGCTGTTGGCAGCATAG
>JALFXV010000026.1 GCA_022786545.1 Selenomonadaceae bacterium | reverse complement strand
TCCTTAGGGGCATTGACGGACAGCCCCATGATTGCCATCAGCTGGTTGAAGGCAGTGTCGATGTCCTTGGTATTCTTGATGATGAAATCAGCAGACTTCCAGAAATTGAACTCGTTATTGGATTCTGCATATTCAAGGTGATATTTCATGTCGGCATTGTTGTTCCCCAGGCGCAACATTCTGTCCACCAGGCACACATAGTCAGTCATGAGGTAGATGGTGGTAAGCTTGCCGTTCATCAGCTTCGACAGCTGCTTGACGCCGTTCTGGTCCAGTACCGTAATGTTTACCCGGTTGCTGGTTATGGATTCCAGCATATCCTTCTTCTTGATACCGTAATAATCTCCCTTGTATGACACCTTGACAATCCAGTCAGCCTGCTCGAAGGCTGATTTACTGACAAAATTCACCATGCGCTTGTCCTTTTTCAGGCGCATGGCATCGCTGGTGCTGTACACGGGAATATAGTGAACACCCAGGTCCATCAGACGCGTAATCAACGTGGATTTACCCGAAGCATAAGGACCGACCAGAGCAAAAATTTTGTTTGACATAGGTATCGACCGTCCTAACATAATAATTTGCACACAATATATTTAACTATCTTTATTGTAGCATAATTTATTGTAAAAATGAACTTAAAATTTTTTTTATAAAATACAAAAGGAGCGACAACCGATCGTCGCTCCTTCTGCATCAACCTCATCTGCCACCTGTACAAAACTCCGCCACAGAGTATGTACAAGAAACGTTGTCCCCACAACGCTTCACCCAAGATTATGTTACCACAACTTTTACCTTTGTGCAAGTGTTTTTATCTTTTTTTACTTTATTTTTGCAGGAATATCCATATTTTTGGCGAATAGTATAGAAGTACAATATTTTGCGATGAATTTTCAGGAGGCTGCTGCTTATGATACACGGCATTATAGACATTGGTTCCAATACCATCAGGATGGCAATTTACGATATTGCCGGGGAAAAGATAGATTTTCTGATGAAAAAAAAGCACCTGGTAGGCCTGGCTGCCTACCTTGAGAACAATGTGATGACCAAGGCAGGCATAGACAAGGTATGCGAGGTGCTTTTTGAATTCAGGAGCTTCCTGGAAATTTTCCATATCAGCCAGGTGACCGCCTTTACCACGGCAGCCCTCAGGAACTGCCGGAATAGCAGGGAGGCGGTGGAGGAGATCATCCGGCGCACCGGCATAGATATCGAGATTATTTCCGGGGACAAGGAAGCGGAGTATGATTTTATCGGTGCCACCAGGAATATTGCGGAAAAGGACGGGGTGCTGGCGGATATAGGGGGAGCCAGCACGGAGCTGGTGGCTTTCCGGAAGGGGAAAATCATCAGCAAGGTGAGCCTGCCCATGGGATCCCTGGATTTTCGCACCAAATACGCCAGCTCGGTCCTGCCCAATGCATTCGAGGTGGGGCTCATGCGGGAGAAGGCTGCCCATATCCTCTCCACGGCTCCTGAGTTTGCCGGTATCAGCTGTCGGGGGCTGGTGGGCATAGGGGGCACCTTCAAGGGCACCTGCGCCCTCTACAACGCCATGTACAATCAGGAAAGGAAGAATCTCGCCATAGAGGCTGCCAGCCTGGAGGAAATCATCCGCCATTTCAGCAGCCTGGAGGAAATCCGCCATGAGGATGCGGTGCTCCTGATGAAGCAGGTGCCTGACCGCATCAACACCATCATCCCCGGCATGGTGATTGCCGATGTGCTGGTAAAAAAGTTCGGCTGCGAGAAGATTACCTACAGCGACTCAGGTGTCCGGGAGGGATTCATCTACAGCCATTTAGTGTGACATCATCCGGGGCAGGTCCTTTTCCGGGGTGGAAATGGGCATGATGTTGTATTTTTCCACCAGGAAAGCCAGGACATTGGGGGAGAGGAAGGCTGGCAGGGAAGGTCCCAGCCAGATATTTCTCATGCCCAGGTGCAGGAGTGTCAGCAGGATGCATACTGCCTTCTGCTCATACCAGGAAAGCACCAGGGTGAGGGGCAGGTCGTTGATGCCGCACTTGAAGGCAGCTGCCAGGGCCTGGGCAACCTTTATGGCACTGTAGGCATCGTTGCATTGCCCCATGTCCAGCAGCCTCGGCAGCCCGCTGATAGTGCCCAGGTTCAGGTCGTTGAAGCGGTATTTGCCGCAGGCAAGTGTCAGTATGAGGCTGTCCTCAGGGGCTTCCTGCACGAATTCCGTATAGTAGTTGCGCCCCGGCTTTGCACCGTCGCAGCCCCCTACCAGAAAGATGTGGCGTATCAGGCCTTCCCGGATGGCTGTTATGACAGTATCTGCTGCGGAAAGCACCGCATGGTGCCCGAAGCCTGTCATGACGCTTTCACCGCCGTTGATGCCGGTAAAATGCATATCCCTGGCATAGCCGCCCAAGGACAGTGCCTTCTGGATGACAGGTGTGAAGCTGCGCTTTTCCCCGATATGGGTTACCCCCGGATATGCCACTACCTCGGTGGAAAATACCCTGTCCATGTAGGATGGCCTCGGCGGCATCAGGCAGTTGGTGGTAAAAAGGACAGGGGCTGGAATATCGGCAAACTCCGTCTGCTGGTTCTGCCATGCCGTGCCGAAATTGCCTTTCAGGTGAGGGTATTTATTCAGGCCCGGATAGCTGTGGGCAGGCAGCATTTCCCCATGGGTGTAGATATTGATGCCGGTGCCCTCGGTCTGCTCCAGCAACTCCTTCAGGTCGTAAAGGTCGTGGCCGGAAATCACGATGAACGGGCCCTTTTCCACGGTCAGGCTGACCTGGCGAGGCTCCGGGCTGCCAAAGGTCTCGATGTTGGCCCTGTCAAGCAGCTCCATGCAGCGGAGATTGACGGCACCTGTTTCCAGCACTACAGGCAGCAGGGCGTCCATTTCGGCATCGGGGCTGCCTATGGCGCACAGTGCCTTGTAAAAGAAGCCTGCCACTGCCTCATCCCGGTAGCCCAGCACATCTGCGTGATAGGCATAGGCCGACATGCCGCGGAGGCCGAACAGGATAAGGGATTTCAGGGAGCGGATGTCCTCGCTGCTGTTCCAGAGCTGGCTGATATGGTAGCTTGTGCTGCTTTGGCAGCCGTCATGCTGGCAGGAGCGCCTGTCGTTGAAGCGTGCCTTTTCCCTTTCAACCCTGTCAATCAGCTGGGCAAGGACATGGTTGTCAAAATTCACGTTGGTAACTGTGGCAAAAAGGCACTCCATTACCATTTTGTCTACGGCAGGTGTCAGGTATCGCTCATTGCCCCGGGCGGACAGGGCCAGGTCAATCAGCTCGCTGGTCAGCTTGTCCTGCAGGGCGGCGGTATCTGCCTGCTTGCCGCAGACGCCTGCTTTGCCGGTGCAGGCGGTTCCTGCCGCTGTCTGTTCACATTGAAAGCAAAACATTTTCTTGTCCATTTTTTGTTCCTCCTTCTTTGGCAGGCTTGCTGCCTGCCTGTTCCTGTTTATTGGCCTGATATTTTTGTCCCTGTGGGAATTTGTATGGAATTTATCTGAATTTCCTTGAATTTAGCCTGCTGCTGCATTATAATAGTGCTGGTAAACTTAATAGGAGCCAGGGAGCTTGCAGATGTGCCGGAGGGCATCGCACAGGCTGAGAGGACGGTATGCCCGTCGACCTGATACCTGATTTGGATAATGCCAACGTAGGGACGCTAGCAAAGGGTGCAATCTAAAAATCCTGATTTTCTTAGGAGCCGCCATTTCAGGCAGCTTCTCTTTTTGTTTTTTAAAAGCTTCTCAGAAGCTTTTGAATGTGCCTGATATGAGGTTCAGAAGCCGGCAATGAGCAATGAGCAACTAGTAATGGAGGGATGCGAAGTGATTATTAACGGTGTGCAGGAAGCCGCAGAAGGCAAGTCGGTTCTAAAGCTGCTGCAGGAAAAGGGTATTGACCTTTCCAACGTGGCTGTGGAGCGAAATGGTGAGATAGTGCCAAAGAGGCAGTATGACAGCGTAATCCTCACGGCAGAGGACAGGCTGGAGATTGTTTCCTTTGTGGGAGGTGGCTGATATGGAGAATGTATCAGGGAGCCCTGAGAAGGCGCCTGAACCGATGCAGCAGGGCAGTGGAAGCAAGGCTCCCCTTTCCCGGCAGGCATGGCTGGCAGCCCTGATAGAGCGTCATGGGGCGGCAAGGCAGGAAAAATTCAGCCGGGGGCGTGTTGCCATCTGCGGCCTGGGGGGGCTTGGCAGCCGTGTGGCAGAGCTTCTGACCAGGGCAGGGGTAGGCTATCTCAGGCTGATAGACTTCGACAGGGTGGAGGCTACCAACCTGAACCGCCAGTGGTACTTTATGGAGCAGCTGGGCAGGTACAAGGCGGAGGCCCTGGCGGAGAACCTGCGGCGCATTACCCCCTATGTGGAGCTGGATGTTCATACGGTCAGGATTACGGAGGATAACCTTGCCAGACTTTTGGCAGACGTGGATGTGATTGTGGAAGCCTTTGATAATGCCACCTGCAAGGCAATGCTGGTGAACGGTGTCAGGGAGCAGTTTCCACGCTGCCCACTGGTAGCTGCCTCCGGCATGGCAGGCTTTGCCTCTGCCAACGCCATGAGGGTGCGCAGGCTGTCGGAGCATTTTTACCTGTGCGGTGACGGCAGCTCGGATGCGGGTGCCGGTGACGGCCTGTATGGAGCCAGGGTAAATATCTGCTCTGCCCAGGAAGCCTTTGTTGTGCTGCAGCTTCTGGCAGGGGAAACTGCTAATGTATTGTAAGCATATATTAAACTTCTGATTTTTGTGTGAAAAATCAGAATATTTTTATGAAAAATATATGAAAGGTGCTGTACATAGATGGAAAGCACCGGAGTATTGGTGTATTGATGAAGCTATGGAATTGCGTAATCCTGTAGCTATGTAGCAATGCATTAGTAAATTTGTGTATTAGTTTATTTGTGGAGGAAGGCATGGCTTATGGCAAATAATGATGATGTACTGGTTCTGGGGGGCAGGGAGTTTCATTCCCGCTTTATTCTCGGTTCTGGCAAGTATTCCCTGCCGCTGATTGAAACTGCAATCAGGGATGCAGGGGCAGAGATGATTACGGTGGCAGTGCGCCGTACCAATACGGTGGATGAGGGCAACATCCTGAAATACATCCCGGAACATGTTACCCTGCTGCCCAATACCTCCGGGGCAAGGAACGCCGATGAGGCGGTGCGGATAGCCCGTCTGGCCAGGGAGCTGGGCTGCGGCGATTTTGTGAAGATTGAGATTATGCGGGATAGCCGCTACCTGCTGCCTGACAACCAGGAAACCATCAGGGCAACGGAGATTCTGGCCAAAGAGGGCTTTGCTGTCCTGCCTTATATGTTTCCTGACCTGACTGCTGCCCGGGACTTGGTCAGTGCCGGGGCTGCCGCTGTCATGCCGCTGGCGGCTCCTATCGGCTCCAACCGGGGCCTGGCCGCCCGGGATTTTATTGAAATCCTCATCAACGAGATTGACCTGCCGATTATTGTGGATGCAGGCATCGGCAGGCCGTCCCAGGCTTGTGAGGCGATGGAGATGGGGGCGGCTGCCATCATGGCCAATACCGCCCTGGCTACAGCCGGCAACCTGCCATTGATGGCGCAGGCTTTCCGGGATGCCATCAGCGCCGGCAGGAAGGCATACCTTTCCGGCCTGGGCAGGGTTCTGAGCCGGGGAGCGGAAGCCTCCGACCCGTTGACGGGCTTTTTGCGGGAGGATGCGTGAGGATGAGCGGAGAAAACAGTTTTTTTGTAGATGGCAAGCATCTGAGCCATGCGGCCTTGGAGAGAAAGCACCAGCTGGAAAATAATCCTGCTTTTCGGAAAAGCCCCCTGGAATACCTGCCGGGTATGGAGGAAATAGAGCCGGATATCCGCAACAGGGTCATGGGGCATGTGGATGGCTATCAGCCGGAGCAGTACACGGCAGCTGATGTGCGCCGGGCCCTGAACAGGAACCGCCCGGAGGAGGAGGATTTGAAGGCTCTGCTGTCACCGGCAGCGGCACCTTTCCTGGAGGAAATGGCCCAGAAGGCCAGGGGACTCACCAGCCGCCACTTTGGCAATACGGTCTACATGTTTACGCCTTTGTATCTGGCTAATTACTGCGAGAATTACTGCATCTACTGCGGCTTCAACTGCTACAACGACATTCAGCGGGTGCAGCTGACCAGTGAGCAGATGGAGCATGAGATGCAGGTGATTGCCGCCAGCGGCATGGAGGAAATCCTGCTGCTGACCGGGGAGAGCCGGGGCAAGAGCAGCCTTGAGTACATCGGCGGGGCCTGCCGCCTGGCGCGGAAGTATTTCCGCAACGTGGGGCTGGAGATTTATCCTGTCAATACGGAGGAGTACAAGTACCTCCATGAGTGCGGTGCTGACTATGTGACCGTCTTTCAGGAGACTTATGATTTAGAAAAATATGAAAAGCTGCACCTGGCAGGGCACAAAAGGGTATGGCCTTATCGCTTTGATGCCCAGGAGAGGGCGCTTAGGGGCGGCATGCGCGGGGTGGCTTTTTCCGCCCTGCTGGGGCTTTCGGATTTTCGCAGGGATGCCCTTGCCACGGCTCTCCATGCCTATTATATCCAGCGGAAGTATCCCTGGGCGGAAATCAGCCTGTCCTGCCCTAGGCTCCGGCCTATTATCAACAATGACAGCATAAATCCCCAGGATGTGGGCGAAAAGCAGCTTTGCCAGATATTGTGCGCCTATCGCCTGTTCCTGCCTTATGCCGGCATCACCGTGTCCAGCCGGGAAAGCGCATCCTTCAGGAACGGCATTGTGAAGATTGCGGCAACAAAGGTTTCTGCCGGGGTTTCCACAGGCATCGGGGACCATGAGAGCAAGTATGAGGGCAGGGAAGACAAGCAGGAAAATGCCGGTGATGAGCAATTTGAAATCCAGGACAGCCGCAGCTTGCAAAAAATGACGGCTGATATGAGCAGCGAGGGGCTGCAGCCGGTGCTGAATGATTACCTCTATGTGTAAATAGCTATCTGCCGTAAATTTGCTATTTTATCGGGTTTTATGGTATAATTAGTAGCTAATGTTTGTAAAAAATGGCATTGGAAATAACGGCTGCTAATAGCCGATGACTTATTAGAGGTGAGATTGTGGATTTTGGTAATGGTAAGATTTTACCGGTAAATCTGGAGCAGGAAATGCGCAATTCCTATATTGATTATGCCATGAGCGTAATCGTCTCCAGAGCTTTGCCAGATGTCCGTGATGGATTGAAGCCGGTTCATAGAAGAATACTGTACGCTATGCAGGAGGCAGGCATGACCTCCGGCAAGCCATACAAGAAGTCTGCCCGTATCGTGGGCGAGGTTCTTGGTAAATATCATCCTCACGGCGATAGCTCCGTGTATTATGCGATTGTCCGCATGGCACAGGATTTCTCCATGCGCTACATGCTGGCAGACGGCCACGGCAACTTCGGCTCCGTGGATGGAGACCCGGCAGCAGCGATGCGTTATACGGAGGTTCGCATGTCCAGGATTTCCGAGCTGATGCTGCAGGATATTGACAAGGATACCGTTGATTTTGTGCCGAACTATGATGAGTCCCTGAAGGAGCCGTCAGTGCTGCCGTCCAAGTACCCGGAGCTGCTGGTGAACGGCACCTCCGGCATCGCCGTAGGCATGGCCACCAATATACCGCCTCACAACATGAACGAGGTAATTGACGGCGTGCTGATGCTGATTGACAATCCTGATGCTTCCGTGGAGGAGCTGATGACTGTCATCAAGGGGCCTGATTTCCCTACCGGCGGCCTGATTATGGGCACTGCAGGCATCAGGGATGCCTATACCACCGGGCGGGGTTCCGTGAAGATGCGTGCCAAGGCCCATGTGGAAACCATGTCCAACGGCAAGCCGCGCATCGTGGTGACGGAGCTGCCGTATCAGGTCAACAAGGCACGCCTGATTGAGAAGATAGCAGACCTGGCACGGGAAAAGCAGCTGGAGGGAATTACCGACCTGAGGGATGAGTCTGACCGTAAAGGCATGAGCATCGTGATTGAGCTGAGGAAGGATGTCAACCCTGAAATTATGCTCAATCAGCTGTACAAGCATACCCAGCTGCAGGAGACCTTCGGCGTCATCATGCTGGCGCTGGTGGATAACCAGCCACGGGTGCTGACCCTGAAGGAGGTTCTCCACTACTATATCCTGCATCAGGAGGATGTCATCACCCGCAGGACCAGGTACGAGCTGGCCAAGGCAGAGGCAAGGGCACATATCTTGGAAGGCCTGACTATTGCCCTTGACCATCTGGATGCGGTTATAACTACCATCCGCGAGTCCCAGACGGCTGATATTGCCCGTGCTGCCCTGATGGATGGCTTCAGCCTGTCCGAGAAGCAGGCACAGGCCATCCTGGATTTGCGCCTGCAGCGCCTGACCGGCCTGGAGCGTGAGAAGATTGAGGAGGAGTATCAGGAAGTCCTGAAAAAGATTGCGTGGCTGAAATCCGTGCTGGCTGACGAGAGCAAGATTATGGCCATCATCAAGGAGGAGCTTACTCAGGTAAAGGCGAAGTTCGGCGATGAGCGCCGCACCACCATTACTTATGATATGTCCGAGATGAACGAGGAAGACCTGATTGCCGATGAGGATGTGGTGGTTACTATCAGCCACAACAACTACATCAAGCGCATGAAGCTGGACACTTATAACAAGCAGAACCGGGGCGGCCAGGGGATTCTGGGCATGGCCACCAAGGAAGGGGATTTCGTAGAGAATATTCTCATCACGACAACCCACCATACAATTCTCTTCTATACCAGCCGGGGCAGGGTGTATTACCTGAAGGCATACCAGATTGCCGAGGCAAGCCGCCAGGCCAGGGGCACCGCCCTCATCAACCTGCTGAAGCTGGAGAAGGGGGAGAAGATTACTGCCGTGCTGCAGGTACGGGAGTACAACCCGGAGAAGTTCCTGTTCATGGCCACCAAGAAGGGCATCGTCAAGAAGGTACAGCTTTCCGAGTTCAACACCAACCGCAAGCTGGGCGTGATTGCCCTCAAGCTGGATGATGACGATGAGCTCATCGGCGTGAAGCAGACGGATGGCCAGAAGAAGATTGTCCTGGGTACCAGGAATGGCTACGCCATCATCTTTGACGAGGACGAGGTGCGCCCGATGGGACGCATCGCCCGTGGCGTCAAGGGCATCAGGCTCCGGGCAGGTGACGAGGTGGTAGGCATGGATACCATCCAGCGCGATTCGGAAATCCTGACGGTGACTGCCGGAGGTTACGGCAAGCGCACCAGGGTTGAGGAGTACAGCAGCCACCACCGCGGCGCTATGGGTATCATTAACCTCCGGGTAACGGAAAAGACCGGCGAGGTAGTGGGCCTGAAGGTTGTCCGGGAAGGCCAGGAGCTGATGCTGATCAGTTCAAACGGCATCATCATCCGCACGGGCATCGACAAGATTTCCGTCATTGGCCGTGATGCCCAGGGGGTAATCATCATGAAGACTGCCGAGGATGACAAGGTGGCCTCTATGGCTATCCTTACCCAGAAGGCTGAGTAAGCCTTAGCATAATACCAAATAAAGCAATAAATTTACAGTCTGGTAAATTCAGGCAACAAAAAATGATATGCCCTCCCGTCAGGGAGGAGCATATCATTTTTTTGTGCACAATCAGCGGAGGTAATTAGAAAGCTGCTCATTGATTGGCAGTTTTGCCGGTGGAAGGAACTGCAGGCGATGGTGAAGGTGCTGACGGTTCAGGCAGGCTGGCAGGGGAAGAATGTCCCGGTTCGCCGCTGTCTCCGGCAGGATTTGTCCTGCCCCGGCGCGGGTCGCCGTCCTCCCCATAAGGGTCGGACAGATAGGAGCCGGTATTTTTTTCTTCATCTTCATCCTCGTCCTCGGATGTGCTATGCTTCAGGCTGTCCCTGTTCTTGTCCTTATCCCTGCTGCCTGCTTTTTTGGTGTCCTCATCCAGCCCCAGCTGGCGGCGGGTTGTTTCGTTCAGAGGGATTTCCTGGGCATCATCAGGGATGGAGCTTTCGTATTCCAGCATTTCCCGCTCAGTAGCACTGCGCAGGGAGGATGAAATCTCCACATCCAGGGTGTTGGCGATGGTGGTGCGCAGCTTGGAAAGGTCAGGCAGCCAGTAGCTGATGCCGCCGATATACATAGGCTTGCCCGGCAGCATTTCCGTCTGTAGCCCCCTGGACTGGGCATCCTTCAGGGCGGACATGAACTCAATCATCTGCTTTACGGACAGGTCGGTGTCTATGCAGTCCACCACTTCGCTGATAATGGCCGGTATCCTGGGAATAATGGCCGGGGAGGTCAGCTTGTCCATAACCGCCTGCATGAATTTCTGCTGCCTTGCTATGCGCCCGATGTCACCTTCCTCGTCCCGGTAGCGCACGTAGGTGATGGCGGTATTGCCGTCCATGTGCTGCTGCCCCGGGTAGAGGTCGATAACCAGGCCGCCGTTGTCATCCCAGGGGTCCTCGTAGTACATTCTTTTTTCCACGTTGATGTCCACGCCGCCGATGGCATCGATAATCTTGGTAAAGGCGTTGACATTGATGAGCACGTAATGCTCTATTTCCACGCCCAGAAGGTCTTCTACCGTGCTCTGGGTCAGCCTGTGGCCGCCATAGGCGTAGGCTGCATTGATTTTATCGAAGCCATGCCCCTGGATTTTTACCCTTGTATCCCGCGGGATGGAAAGGATGGCAGCTTTTTTCTTTTTCGGGTCCAGAGTGGCAATCATTAGCGTATCGGAGCGTCCTACATCTCCCTCGCGCTCATCCACGCCCATCAGCATGACAACCGTCTTGTCGCCGGAGGTCATCATTTCGGTTTTCTTGGCAACAGGCTTTTCCTCGAAAAGGCTGGAAGAGGCAAACAGCGCTCCTGCAACTGCCGCAACGGCAAAGGCAAGCACCAGCAGGACGATGGGCAGCCAGTTGGTCTTTTTCTTTCTCTGCCGTTCACGCCTTGAACGGTAAATGGGCTGAGGTTTATTGTACTCTCTTTTTGGCAATCTCTTCTCATCTCGCTTTTATATATTGGGTGCAGGCATTATTGTAGCAAAAAATGAAATAATTGCAAGCATACACCCCAATTATATTATACATCTTTTTGGCAAAACATGCTCGGAAATTATACACATCTACGCTGGAAAAAGCATGAATTATCCTAAGAAAAATGTGGATAAAGTGGATGAAGAGCGTCAAAGTTATCAACAGGTGTGGATAATCATGTGGACAACTCAAGATATTGTGGATAAAGTATGCAAAAAACACTAGATATAGGTATTAGAAAACAGATATTAGCTTTTGGCCTGTGTATAAGTGTGGATATGGGGAAAAAACTGCTTGAGTGGCGTGGAGTATTTTGCTGTATCTGTGCAGACTAAAAGAGGGACAGGTGCTGCCGCTGCCTGTCCCTTCTTAACGTCTGAAAAGAGTGTGCAAAATAACAATCTACACATATATCTATCTCTATATAGATAGTCAGGACTTTAAATTCATCCATCAAGGCGGATAACTTAGTCCTTGCTGTAGATAAGCTCTACATTATTGTTCTTGAAATGCTCGATATACTTATGGGATGGTTTCTTGTTCATTATAACCGAGTCAAAGTTTTTCAGTGCATTATAGGAAACTAATGAAGGTGCATCCAGCTTGGAGTCATCCATCATCAGGTAATGCTTGCCCGGCTTGGTTGCAATCAGGTACTGGATTTCGCAGTCCAGCGGGGAAGCGCTGGTAGCACCGTTTTCAATGGATACCCCGATGGTAGACATGAAAAACTTGGATATATTGTACATATTCAGGCTTCTGGTAACGCTCGGTCCCACAAACGCCTTGCTGGGCGGGTAGATGGTGCCGCCGGTAGCGATAATGTTGAACTTTTCCCCCTCAACCCCTGCATTGATGGCATGGATATTGGCAGTAACCACGGTGACATTCTTCTTGGTTTCAATGTAAGGAAGAAGCAGGGCAGTCGTGGTGCCGATATCAATATAGATAACATCCTCATCTTCCACCAGGTTGGCTGCCAGCTGGGCAATCTTTTTCTTTGCCTCCAGATTGGTGGTATTCATCACCCAGTTATGTTCCGGCTCTGCCTCCTTTGGGGCAGGCTCCTCTTCATTGAGGACAATCCCCCCGTAAACCTTCTTGATATAGCCGGTCTTGTCCATTTCGGCAATATCGCGGCGTATGGTGTTTTTGGACACGTTGAAATATTCGCACAAATAGTCGATGGATAAGCTGTGCATATCCTGCAGCAGTTCTTCTATTTTGCGGATACGGTTAACCTTCATTTAATCACCTGTTCTTTTTTATAAAAACTTTGTATATGTTGGTAATTTTTTGGGTACTTTATGTATATGATACTTGTATTATACTTGAAAAATATACAAAATACAAGGGAAAGTATGGAGAAAAACAAAAGGCAAGGATTCACGGGAATACCGTTGTCATCGGATTCCCAGCCACTTCTCACCCACTTTCGATTCAATTTCAAGCTAATTTCCATCTAAGTCCGAGCTGGTTTTTATAATTCCAGTGAGAATTATTTCAATTTTTACTTACTTGGAAAAAAAGATTGTGCTAGAATAGGTAAGATAACAATGGTGGCGGGGATTTTACCACCAGGTTGTTCATTTTAGAGGAAAGGTGAGGATACATGAACAAGAAAATAATGATTGTCTATCTGGGGATTTTGGCGGCGATGGCGCCTTTGGCTACGGATATGTATTTACCAGCATTACCGGAGCTGCAGGCTGAGTTTGGCAGTACAACCTCCATGACTCAGCTGACCTTGACCATGACCATGATGGGCATGGCATTGGGGCAGATTTTTGCGGGGCCTGTCAGCGACCTGCGAGGGCGGAGGTTTCCGCTTTTGCTGGGCATGCTGATTTTTATGGCTTCCTCTCTGGTGTGTGTGTTCATAAACAATATATACATCTTTTTGGCAGCCCGTTTGATTCAGGGGCTGGCAGGAGCCTGCGGCATCGTTATTGCCCGCGCTATTGCCAGGGACATGTGCCAGGGGGCTGAGCTGACTACCTTTTATGCGGTGCTGATGATGGTCAACGGCCTGGCTCCGATTCTGGCCCCGGTCATCGGCGGGCAGATTCTGCTCTTCAGCACCTGGCACGGGATTTTTGCCACCCTGGCAGGCATCGGCCTGGTGATGGCGGCAGCTACGCTGATTTACCGGGAAACACTGCCTGCGGATAAGCGCATCAAGAGCGTGGGAGCCACCATCAGGGTGCTGCCAGAGCTGATGAAGAATAAGTATTTTATGGGGCATTGCCTTGTGCAGAGCTTTGTCTTTATGTCCTTTTTCTGCTACATCGGCAGTTCGTCCTTTATTTTTCAGGGAATTTACGGCGTTTCCGCCCAGGAGTACAGCCTGATTTTTGGCGGCATCGGCGTGGGCATGCTGCTGCTGGGGCCGGTTCCTGCCAAGCTGGCTGGCAAGGTGTCCGAGGCAGGCATGCTGTGTGCGGCTATGACCGTGCAGCTGGCTGGAAGCATGCTCCTGCTGGCTTCCTTCGTGACAGGCTTCAGCCCTCTGTGGCTGGTGATATTGTTCTTGTGCTGCTGCTTTATGCCCATTTCCATTATCGGTGCGGTGAGCTTTTCCCTTGCCCTGAACGGCCAGGGGCGTAACGCCGGCAGCGCATCGGCACTTTTGGGCTTTTTCTCCATGTTCTTGGGGGCGCTAATGATGCCGGCAGCAGGGTTTTTCGGCACTGATACGGGGATACCTATGGCACTGATTATGCTGATTGGCTTCGTCTGTGGCATGGCTTGCTACTGGAGGATGATACGCCCTGCCCATCTGGAGGATTGAGAAGCCAATTATTCTGCCATATATAGTGGTGGATAAAGCTCAAGTTATCCACATATTGTATGTGCATAACCGTGGGGATTTGTGGATAACTAATATATATGTGTAGATAAAATGCGTATATGATGTTTATAGAGTGTTGAAAAGTGAAAATGCCTTGCTGTATGTTTGTGTGAAACAGTACAGCAACCAGCCGGTTCCATAGCGAGTCTTTACATCCATGATATAATTATCTTGTAAAAAATGATTTGCATGTCAATTATGTATATGTCAATGATTTGCATGTCAGCAGCCATGACAATGATAATTGACAGAGTTTTGAGGAGGTATTTTATATGTCTTTTAAGGAAATTGCTTCGGAGGAGCTGCAGGAAAATGTGTTCAAGGTAATCGGCAAGGACTGGCTGCTGGTGACAGGCACGGCAGAGGGCAAGTCCAACGCCATGACTGCTTCCTGGGGCGGCATGGGCGTGATGTGGGGCAAGCCGGTGGCGTTTCTGGTGATTCGTCCCCAGCGTTATACCAAGGAGTTCATTGACAAGGCAGAGGGGCTGACGATTTCTGTTTTTGGCCAGGACAGGCACAAGATGATGAGTTATTTCGGCTCTGTTTCCGGCAGGGACGAGGACAAGATTGCCAAGGCGGGGCTGACGCCTGTAGAGGATAATGGCAGGGTTTATTTCCAGGAGGCCCGCATGGCACTGGTATGCAGGAAGCTGTATGCCCAGGAAATGCAGGAAAAGTGCTTCTTTGATGCAGAAAGCAACGCAAAGTGGTATCCTGACAAGGATTATCATACATTGTATATTGCGGAGATTGAAAAGCTGCTGGTAAAGGAATAAGGAGTGGCCGGTATGTATGATTTCGTCCACAGCCTCCTGGAGCTGGTGCATCAATCTGTTTCCCCCTGGCATACGGCCAAGGCGGCAGCGCAGCGGCTGGAAGCTGCCGGTTATGCCAGGCTGGACATGGGTGAAAGCTGGCAGCTTGTCAGGGGAGGCAGGTATTATACGGAGGTCTTCGGCTCTGCTGTGCTGGCTTTTGCAGTAGGCGGGGGAGATTTGACGGCGGCTGATTCCCTGCGGCTGGCGGCTGCCCATACGGATTTTCCGGGGCTTCGCATCAAGCCGGCAGCCGGCATGGTCAAGGACGGCTACGGGATTTTGAATGTGGAATCCTATGGCGGCATGATTCTGCACAGCTGGCAGGACAGGCCTCTGTCTATTGCAGGCAGGGTGGCTGTCAGGGGGGAGAAGGTCTTTGCCCCTGAGGTGCGGCTGGCGGATTTTGCTCGTCCCCTGCTGGTGATTCCTGAACTGGCCATCCACATGAACCGCAAGGTCAATGAGGGAACGGCCATCAAGAAGCAGAAGGAGATGCTTCCATTAATGGCCGTGCTGGGCCAGGAGGGGGAGAAGTCCTTTTTTGAGGAATGGCTGGCTGGTGAAATGGGAGTCAGCCGGGAGGACATCCTTTCCTATGAGCTGAATCTATATCCTTATGAGGCTGGCTGCCAGCTGGGGATGGCAGGTGAGATGGTGTCAGCGCCAAGGCTGGACAATCTTACCTCTGTGGAAGCCTGCCTGCAGGGCATGGAAGCTGTTGCAGCTGCCGGGCAGGATTGGCAGGGGCTCAGGCTGATTGCCCTCTTTGACAACGAGGAAATCGGCAGCCGGACCAAGCAGGGGGCAGGCTCGGCTGTGCTCATGCAGGTGCTGGAGCGCATCTACGCTGCCCTTGGCTATAGCCGCGCCCAGCTGTGGCAGGCAATCAGCGGCGGCTTCATGCTGTCCGTGGATGTGGCCCACGGCTTGCAGCCCAATTACCCAGAAAAGTACGATGCCACCAACAGGCCGGTACTGAATGGCGGCGTAGTGCTGAAGCAGGCGGCTTCCCAGTCTTATGCCGGGGATGCGGAGGCGGTAGCCATCGTTTCCGCCCTCTGCTGCCAGGAGGGGATTGCCTGCCAGAGGTTTGTCAACCATTCTGATGAGCCGGGGGGATCCACCCTGGGTTCCATCGCTTCGGCCTTGGTGCCTATGCGCACTATGGATATAGGCGTGCCGCTTCTGTCCATGCACTCCGCCCGTGAGACTATGGGGGCATGGGACCAGGACGCCCTGAACAGGCTGCTGAAATCTTTTGTTATAAATTTTTGATAATATGTTGCTAATCCCCTGTAACGAACCAGCTGGTTCGTGGCAGGGGATTTGTCATATGAATGAGTAAGTTATGGGTAAGTTTTTTGATAAAATTGTCCTATCAGCCTTGGTTATGAAAGGGTAAATCATGTGAATATACAGAGGAAATGGCGATACTGGCAGGTTGTTTAATGACTGCTGCAAGCCTTGGTAATATTTTGTATACAATACACAAATATCATGGTAAACTATTGATGAAATTTCTAAAAAAATATAAAAATACCCTTGACATACCCACAAAAGTATAGTAATATATAACCATCGACAGGGACATAGCACAGAGCTGAAGACAGAATCGGTTAGTCGAGGCTCTACACCCCTCGCTATGAAACTTCGATATACCCCTTTTTCGCGACATTCCCCTGTGTCGCAAACCCCTCTCTTTTAATAGATACTTCTTCTTTTACCTAGACATTCGCGGTACGTTGCGGATGTCAGAAAGAAAAAGGCTGTGAAAACGTTGCCTATCGTTTTTACAGCTTTTTTCTTTGCAAAAAATAGGCATATAGTAAAAGACCCCCTCTCCAGGTCATCACTCCTGGAGAGGGGGTTCTTTTGGCTAACAGGTGTCAGCTTCGAAATTCTGTTTGTAATCTATCATATTTATGCGTTCCAGTCAAGGATTTAACAGTGAAAGCCTTTAGCTGAGCAGCAGGGCATCGGAGTTCAGCTCGCTGCCGGCAGCCTTCTCAAACATGGCCAGCAAATCCTTGATGGTGAGGCTTTTCTTTTCCTCCCCCTGCACATCGATGAGGATGCGGCCATCGTGGAGCATAATCAGGCGGTTGCCGCAGGCCAGGGCATCCTTCATGTTGTGGGTAATCATCAGGGTGGTCAGGTGCCGCTTGGTGACGATTTCATTGGTGAGGGCCAGCACCTGGGCGGCTGTTTTCGGGTCCAGGGCCGCGGTATGCTCGTCCAGCAGCAGAAGCTTAGGTTCCACCAGCGTTGCCATCAGCAGGGTCAGTGCCTGCCGCTGGCCGCCGGACAGGAGTCCCACCTTGGACTCCAGCCTGTCTTCCAGGCCCAGGTTCAGGGTCTTCAGCTGCTGGCGGAAATACTCCCGCTGGGCGGCAGGTGCGCTCCAGCGGAGGGTTGGCGTCTTGCCGCGCCGGGCGGCGATGGCCATGTTTTCTTCAATCTGCATGTTGGCAGCGGTGCCCATCATAGGGTCCTGGAAAACGCGGCCTATATACTTGGCCCGCTTGTGCTCCGGCCATTTGGTGATGTTTTCCCCGTCAATGATAATCCGCCCCCTGTCCACCGGGAAGGTTCCGGCGATGGAGTTCATCAGGGTGGATTTGCCGGCACCGTTGCCGCCGATGACAGTCACGAAATCCCCCGGCGCAAGGTGCAGGGAAACGCCCTTCAGGGCAACCTTTTCAGTGATGGTGCCTGGGTTGAAGGTTTTGGCAATATCTTCGATTTTCAGCATCAGTGCTTCGCCGCCTTTCTCTTGTTGAACTTGGACTGGAACAGTGGCATGGAAAGGGCGGCTGCCACCAGGATGGCAGTAAAGAGCTTCAGGTCATTTGGCGGCATGCCCATCTGCAATACGATGGCGATAACCGCCCGGTAGGCGATGGAGCCCAGGATGACGGAAATCAGGCAGTTCTTGAAGCTGCGGGTGCCAAAGAGTACCTCGCCGATGATGACGGAGGCCAGGCCGATGACGATGGTGCCTACGCCCATGCCCACATCGGCAAAGCCGTTGGCCTGTGCCACCAGGGCGCCGGAAAGGGCTACCAGGGCATTGGACAGCAGCAGCCCCAGGATGATGGTGATATCAGTGTTGACGCCGTTGGCGCGAATCATGTGGGGGTTGCAGCCGGTGGCCCGGATGGCGGCACCGATTTCCGTGCCAAAGAACAGGTAGCAGCTGACAGCGGTCAGCACCACGGTAATCAGCCCGATGATGAGAATCATGTTGGCCTGGCTCATGCCCGGGATGGCATAGAGGGAAAAAACGGTATCAACCTGCAGCAGGGAAAGGTTGGCCTTGCCCATGATGTGCAGGTTCACGGAGTACAGGGCAATCATGGTCAGGATGCCTGCCAGGAGGGCAGGTATCTTCAGCTTGGTGCAGAGGATGCCGGTGACGATGCCACCAAGCATGCCGGTAAAAGCTGCCGCTATCATGGCAGGTACGGGGCTCCAGCCTGCCACCAGGCAGGCCGCCGCCGTAGCGGCTCCCAGAGGGAAGCTGCCCTCCACAGTCAGGTCGGCAATATCCAGTACCCTGAAGGTAATGTATACGCCTATGGCCAGCAGGGACCACAGAAGTCCCTGGGATATGGTAGGAATTATCAGGTCCAAAGTCAATTCTCCATTCTGAATCAGGTTTTGAGCAGGTTTTCAGCAAACTGCTATGAAACCTTTATATAAAATCTCAATAATTAATTCTAATTAATTTTAATTAATTTTCCAATAAAAACTCCGGGTAGCAGCGCCATTGCCAGAGTTCTGGCTGGCATTGTCGCCCGGAGTAATTATTCTTTGCAATATCGCCTAGTGTTGCCGTTATTCAATGACTTCGGCATCATTTACAATGTCTGCCGGAAGGGCGATGCCCAGCTGGGCGGCATTGGCCCTGTTGACAACAGCCTTCAGGTTGCTGGCAAACTGGATAGGCATGTCGGCAGGCTTTGCCTTGCCCTCGAGGATATCAGCAGCCATCAGGCCTGCCTGCTTGCCCAGCTGGTAGTAGTCAACACCATAGGTAGCCAGGCCGCCGGCCTTTACCATGTTGGACTCGCCGCAGATAACAGGCTTCTTGGCAGGATTGGTGATGGAAATCAGGGTAGGCATGGCAGAAGCGATGATGTTGTCGGTAGGCTCGTAGAAAGCATCAACCTTGCCTACCAGGCTCTGGGCAGCCTGCTGAATATCATTGACATTGGAAATGGTGGCAGCTTCTACCTTCAGGCCCTTGGACTCGGCATACTCCTTCATGGCCTTGTACTGGATTTCAGAGTTTACCTCGCTGGAGGTGTAGATGCAGCCCACGGTCTTGGTATTCGGCGCAATCTTTATGAGAAGGTCAATCTGTTCCTTGATAGGGTTCATATCGCTGGTACCGGTCAGGTTGCCGCCCGGCTCCTTGTTGCTCTTGACCAGCTTGGCAGCCTCGTAGTCGGTAATGGCGGAGCCAACGATTGGAATGTCCTTGGTCAGGTTGGCTACGGTCTGTGCGGCAGGGGTGGCAATAGCGTAAATCAAATCAACTTTGTTGTTGATGAACCGCTGGCCGATATTCTGCAGGTTGGACTGGTCAGCCTGGGCGTTCTGCTGGTCGATGGTCAGGTTCTTGCCTTCCTCGAAGCCACGCTCCTTCAGGGCATCCACAAAGCCCTTGTTGGCGGCATCCAGGGCATCGTGCTCCACCAGCTGCACAACGCCTACATTGTAGGTCTTGTCACTCTTGGCGGCATTGTCGGAACCGCAGCCGGACAGCAGGCCGAAAGACAGGGCAGCCACCGCGCACAGGGCAGCAGCCTTTATTTTTTTACTAAAAAACATGAACAATCACTCCTTAAAGATATCAAAAAAATCTAACTAATATTATACAAGATTACAACTCAAAAATCTATCTTGTATTGCATTTTGATGACAAAAATTTTTTTAGCAGGGATAGTGCAGGTGATTTTTCATAAAAGTATGTCATGTGTGCAATATTGTCGTTGCTGACGGGAAAGGATTAACCTATTTGTTTTGTTTCGTTATGTATTCATGCGAAGCTGTTAATTTTGTAATATAATACTCAGTGATGGTGTGTAACTAAATCTCGATATCAAGCGTACAAGTAATGGGGTGTGTATGGCATAAGGAAATTTGTATGCCGGACTCAGGAAGCGGCAAATGTTCTGAAATGAGGGGTATGATATGAAAAAGAGTAGCAGGAAAAGGTTGTTGCAGTGGACGATTGCTTTGGGGATATTGGCAGCGGTCAATGCTCCGGCTTATGCTATGCAGGAAGAGATTATATCCTATGGGGGATATGATATTTTCCGGGTGCAGTATTTTGATGCTGCTGACCGGGATAAGCTGAATGGTAATGAGAAAAATCTATGGAATCAGGAGGGAATAAAAGGGCTGGCCTATCCTTACAATACAGCCATGAAACAATCAATCCGGGGTGCTTTTGAGCAGTGGGCAGAAATCCTGTACAGGAATGGAAAAACTATGAAGCAGCCGGGCTTGTTCCTTGTGGGGACTTCCGATGAGTCGGGAAATGCCGGTGCTGGCTCTGTGGCTATGGAAGTTACTCCAAATGCAGAGCCTGTAGATATCTCTAATGATAATTTTTTAGCTGTATTCCAGAAGGGACTGGAATGTGGGGAGATGGATTTATTTACAGATGAATATAAAGGCAATTCATCTGTATTGGCATTTGGGCAGGTTCACATCGGTCAGAATATAGGTGCAAACCTGGAAAATAATGGTGCTTATTATGGCTGGATATATGCGCCATTGACCCAGCAGAATCAAAGTGAAAGCGCAGTTCCCTTGCAGGCTGTACTGTATCATGAAATTGCCCACGCCCTGGGAATTATTTGTGATACGGAAAATAAAAATAAAACCGAAGAGGGAAATGCAGATGCGAAATATGTATTTTCCGATTTGCTGGAGGGGAGCAATAACTTTGCCTCCCACCTGATAGACCAGAAGGGGAATCAGGCGGCAGAAGGTAAGGAAATTTCCAGTTCTGATGAAGGTGATGTATTCTATGTGGAAAATGTGGATACGGCTGAGTTGTCTGCTGATTCAAAAGAAGGCAGAGCCTACTTTGTGGGGGCAAATGTCAGCGAGGTTTTAAGGGGAAATGGAGAAGCAGTGAAAAAATTTCAGGGAGTAGATGGTGTTCCTGTGCTGGGCTGGGAGAATGGTACGCCTGAACTCTCCCATATAAATCTTGCCCGCAGCCTGATGAGCCATCATGACTATCGCTCTTATACTACCTTTATTGAGGCTGAATTGGCGATTATGCAGGATATCGGCTACGACATTGACAGGCGGAATTTCTTTGGCCGCTCCATTTATTCAGATGGAAATGGTACAGCAAATAGCCCGCTAAAAAATACCCAGGGATATTTTGCCCGTAATGCAGCCGGTACGGCCTATGAGACTGGCAAGGCAAATACTGCCACTTTGGGGGTGGGCCTGCATGTCTATGGCTCAAATAACCATATCCTCCAGACAACTGATACTGCCAAAGGCGCCGGCAGTGCTGATTTGCTGGCCTGGGGTACAGGGGGAGCAGGTATCCGCATAGATGGCGTAGGCAATACTGTGACCGTGGACAAGGGGGTTACTGTGTCTGCTAATGGCGAGAATGGCCGCGGCGTGCTGGTAGCTTATGGCAACAATAATAAGGTTGTCATTGATGGCACTGTAATGGCTGCCGGGGCTGGCGGTGACGGCGTGCGCTTTGATTTTGGCAGCAATTCAATGGGTGGCAATATGGAGTACCGCGGCTCCTATCTGCGTTATAAGCGTACAGTGGACGATGATGGCAATATTACAGGCAGTGAGAATATGCCATTGGATTTGGTTACTGACAGGGATAGTATTGCTGATGGTGATTTGAGTGGTCCTATGGGCAGGCTGGAAGTCAATGGAACTTTGTATGGCAAGGACCATGCAGTGTATATCGCCAAGAATGCCTTTGTGGATGAGATTGCTGTGAATGGTGGAGCCCGGATAGCAGGGGATATTGTTTCTGATTGGAAGCATTTTGGCAACGGCCTGTATAATGGCGGCTGGGGAGATAAGGACGAGCAGGAAAAGCTGAAAATTCAGTATGGTACTCAGGAGCATTATTACGATGAGTATCATAAGGATTTGGTTACTGATTTGAGTTTTAAC
>JALFXV010000014.1 GCA_022786545.1 Selenomonadaceae bacterium | reverse complement strand
AAAAGCTCATATCCTATGAACCATCGGTATGCTGTATTTACCTCAATTTCCTTTATGGTTTGACGCATACTTCTTATACCGAATAGATATTGAATGAATATAATTTTAAACAGCGAAACTGGATCAATTCCAGGTCTGCCGTCTCTGCCGGAGGCATATAATCCCTCAACCTCATCATATATAAAGCTAAAATCTATAGCATCATCAATCAATCTAAGAATATGATCTGCTGGAACAAGGTCATCCAGCGTTATGAACTGCATCTGATGTTGTTTTGCACGATTCTTTTTCTTATACATACAGCACTTTACAACTTTTTGAAAAATAAAAATCGCGTAACCCAATCCTGATATATAATGAGTTTAAGCACAACCACAAGATCAGGAGGTTTACGCGATGAACTCATTATACAAAGAAAATCATATTTTGGGTAGACTTTTCAAAAAATTTATGGACTTATTTCAACAAGCAACCAAACCAACAAAGAAATTGGTAAGCATAGAAATATGAGTGCACAAGAGTGTAGATATAAGTTAAGGGAGCTGATAAACAAGGAAATATTTTTCGCCAGTTTGGCTGATTGTGCCCAAACTGCCAAAAATTCCGATATCATCATGGAGTTCTTGGAAGCTATGGGCTGGAATGAAGGTTATGCCGCATAAAAGTTGTAAAGTGCTGATGAATCTAGAAAATATATGAAAAAACAGCCGCAGGTGATGCGGCTGTTTGACTGGTGTAGATTATTGCTTTATAGCAGCAAGTTCTTTCTCGGAGTATCTTCCGGTAGCTTTTATTTTTTCAAAGGTAGTTAACCCGTCAGCTATCATATTGCGAATAGTCCGTATTGTGCCATTAGTGCTTCCGGTTTCAAGTCCATTTTCGAAACCATCTTCAAACCCATTGTCATATCCTTCCTGCCTGAATTCACGCATTTTCATTTCGTAAGTCATGTATTTTCTCCTTTCTATCTCGATAGTTTTTTCGGTGTTGATTGCAGAGTCAATATCCATGACCAGCTCGCCTTCGGCGGCTTTGCCGTTCATGTAGTTTATCAGCGGTATTAATGCCCGAGGTGTATCCTCAGTGATATTGCCGGTGCTGGAAATAATGATTTTTGTTGCCTCATCAGGAAAGAGCAAATCCTTGTCCTGTTGGCAATAGGTACGGAAGATGTAGAAGCAGCGTTTTCCGCCCATGAAATCAAACGGGCAAAGGAAGATGATGAAGGTTTTGGGCAGGTGGTCATAGCCATCGCCTGGCTTGAGGTCATCAATGTCGATAGTGGACTGGTAGTACCGCATGCGTTTGGCCAGCAACAAATCTGTGTATGGACGTACCTGCATTTCTACATTATAAACAGTGCCTTGGTCATCAGCCACATAAATATCCAGCCTGATGCCGTGGCTGTCATATTTTGGCTCGATGGTTTGCTCTGCTTCGATGAAAACAATTTTCAGGATTTTTATTTGCAGGATAGCTTCCAGGAGCCGCTGGCAGAGTTTGGGATGCTTTCTGAGTACCAGCTTAAACATGTAATCGTCAATGAAAGTCAGTTCTTCCCAGGGCTTTAAAATATTTTTGAATTTGGTTGCCATTGTGTCCGTCCCCCTCTACATTATACCAAATTTCATTCTGGCAGGATAGTGTGCATACCGTAATAAGAATACATTATCCTACGAAAAAATGTTTGTAACTTGATTATAATACAAGAGTGCTGTGATTGCAATATAAAAATACAAGTGTTGCGAAAATATTTTTCACAGAAAATACATTCAGGAGAGTTTTGCTTGTAGTGCGAGGAGCTGATGAGCTGTTGTTAAATAAAGATATGCTGCATACGCTTTTGAACCAGTTGTGGCGGGTAGTGGCAGGCCCGGCGCTGCTAGTGTGCATACCGCTGTTTCTGACACCGGTCGAGCAGGGATATTGGTATACCTTTACCAGTATTGCAGCATTGGCAGTGTTTGCAGACCTGGGGTTTTCTACTATTATCCTCCAGTTTACAGCCCATGAATTTGCTCATCTGTCATTTGATGAAAATGGCATGATATGTGGAGAGAATCAGGCGTTGTGGAGATTGGCTTCATTTTTTCATTTTTGCCTGGGATGGCTGGGGAAGGCAATAGGTGTTGTGTTTCCTGTCATTATGGCAGGGGGATGGCTGTTCTTGCAGATGAAGGATGATGGGATAGCCTGGCACGGAGCATGGCTGCTGTATTCTGTTATGTCAGCCTGGTCGTTCTTTAACACGGCTATGCTTTCTTTTTTTGAAGGTTGCAATTCTGTAGCAAGGGTGCAAAAAATCCGCATGATATTGGTGATAATCAATTCCGGCAGTATGCTGGCAGGATTATACAGCGGCATGGGGCTTTGGGCTTTAGCATGTGGCATGGTGCTGTCGGCACTGGCAGGAACAGGCTTGCTGTGGCAGAATTTTTTTGCAGCTGCAGGCCAGCTATGGAAGGTTGCTGCCAGGTGCCGGTATGACTGGTGGCCGGAGTTTTCCAGGCTGATATGGCGGTATGCTGTCAGCTGGGGAAGCGGCTACTTTATCTTTCAGCTGTTTGTGCCCCTGGCGTTTGCATTTTATGGCGCGGATTATGCCGGGAAGGCAGGTATGAGTATTGCGGCATGGACTGCCGGATTTAATATTTCCTTTGCATGGATGACAGCGGTTGTTCCCAGAATAAATATGCTGATTGAAGTGAAGGCTTGGCAGGAGCTGGATGCTCTGTTTTTTAAACGTTGTACAGCAGTTTTGGCAACGATGGCTGTGGGCGGCGGTGCATTTTTTGCTTTGTATTTCATGTTGCATGATGTGAGTTTTTTTCAGCGTGTACTGCCGCCTGCGAGCATGGGGATTTTATTTTTGTGCTGGCTTTGTCAGGCGTGGGTGAATAGTGTTGCTGTTTATTTGCGAGGGCACAAGGAAGAACCCTTGATGAAGCTGTCGGCTTTTAGTGCTGTTTATGTGGCGGTAACTACCTTTTTCTGTGCCAGGTACTTGGCAGAGGATTGGCTGTTTGCAGGATTTTTTAGCAGTTATTTATGGGGGATACCCTTGATATACAGAATTTATGCAAAATTTAAGGCAAGGCATGGTGTCATAAAATGATAGTAGAAGGTTGGTGAAGCAGCATGACACAATTTAGGAATTTACGGCTTCAGAAGGGATTGAATCAGGAGGAATTCAGGAAGCTGTACAATGAGAGGTACAGCAGAAACTATACCTCGGCAGCTATTTCCATGATTGAGAATGGAAAGCGGATGCCGGAACTGAGCGCATTGATAGATTTTGCGGATTTTTATGATGTGAGTATTGATTATCTGCTGGGGAGGGAGAGCGATGATGATGAGCTGCAGATTTCCCAGCAGCTGAGAGCCATAGTGGGAAAACTGATGACGTTAAAAAATGAGGCGGTCGAGGAGGATAATTCTTCTGAGATACAGGAAAATATGGAAATGCTGCGCTGTCTACTGCAGCAGTCAGAGGTGCTGGCAAAGCGTGTGGAGAAGGACAAGGATAATTCCTGGTATAAATATTAAAAATAGATTTGAGTGTATTTGCTGTTTTGGCTGCCGCAGGATAGTTGCGGCAGTTTTTATATGCTTTCTGATATGATATAGAAAATATGTTTATAATTTATATTTATAAATTGCCTGAGTTGTGATATGATTATAGACAGGAGAATATAATTGTACTAGTGCTGTTGTTTTGTTATGTATGCTGCTAAACTGAGCGGCTTATGCTACGAAATGCTGCGAAATGAAAGTGGGGATGAATATGATGCGAAGCAGAAGAATAATCAGAACCAGAACCTTGAAACATAAGCTCATGCACTATGCCGGCATTGCTCTGGGCTGCCTGATTGCCAGCAGCTCTATCAATCTTTTTCTGGTGCCATCTCATCTTTTGACCGGTGGTGTGACGGGTATTGCCATCATATTTTATTATCTGGCGGACTTGCCTATTGGCGTGCAGACACTTGTATACAACGTTCCGCTACTGCTGGCGGCATGGAGGCTGATGGGGAAGAAGTACACGATTGATATAGTTATTGGTACGGTGCTTTTTTCCTTGTGTCTGGATGCTACGCGGTTTCTGAATGGGTATCTGCCGGTGGAGGATTTGATGCTGGCGGCGATTTTTGGCGGTGTGTTCAATGGTATAGGCTATGGCATTGTCTTTCGTATGGACGGCAGTACAGGAGGCTTTGATATTATTGGTGCTATTGTCAAGAAATATTATTCTTTGCACATGGGCGGTGTGATTTTTGGATTTAACTGCTTGATTATGCTGGTTGCGGCATTTTTATTCGGCGTGGCACCAGCCATGTTCACTCTTATCAGCATGTTCATCAATGCAACCGTTACTGACAGGGTGATTGCCGGTTTCAATAGCCGCAAGGCGGTGCTGATTGTGTCTGAGAAGGCGGAGGAGATTGCAGAGGAAATCATCGTGGAGCTGGGGCGTGGCGTGACCTTTCTGCATGGGCAGGGAGCCTTTACACATAAGGAAAGGGATGTGATTTTTGTGGCGGTGAAGCTTACTCAGGTGGCAAAGGTAAAAAGGCTGGCCAATGAGGTGGATGGTAATGCCTTCATGATTATCATGTCTGCCAACGAGGTGATGGGCAGGGGCTTCAGCAAGCCTGCCTCCCGTCCTGTCAGCACGGTAATTCATGAGCCTGACAACAGGATAGAGTATAAGTGATTGTTTAGCAATTGGCTGGTAATGGCTGAATGATGGCTGGTTGAGTTCTGCTCTTGAGCTGCAAGCACTAATCTGTTTTGAATAAAGTGCGGTATTTTGTGGCACTTTTGGCTTAATAGTAGTATAATGTCCGTATATGATATAATAATGCATTGTAATGTGTCAGAATACAGCATAGATAGGGGATGTGATATTTTTGATAGATTTGCATGTACATTCCACGGTTTCTGATGGCAGCTACAGTCCGGCAGAGCTGGCTCAGCTGGCAAGGGAAACAGGAGTGGAGGCTTTTGCCCTGACGGATCATGATTCTATTGCCGGTGATGAAGAGGCGGCGGCAGAGGCGGAGAGGCTGGGGGTTGGCTTTATTAACGGCATGGAGATGACCATGGCTTATGGTGACCGCAAAATCCATGTGGTGTGCCTGGGCTTTAATCCTGAAAATAGTGAATTTCAGAAACTTTACAGCCGCTTGCGTTATATTAAAGAGGACTCGATGGCAGATGTGGTGGAGGTGCTTCGCCGCAGGGGCATTGAGATAGACATGGAGATGGTCAGGCGTCATTCTGCCGTGCATCTTGACAGGTATGCCATCATGCGCACCATTGTGGATATGAATATCTTTGACGGCATTCAGTACATCTGGGACAATTACCTGAACCCGGCTGTCAAGGAGGTAGGCGTGGCAGGTGATATTCCGGCGGAGGAGGCACTGCCTATTATCTGTGCTGCCGGTGGTGTCACATCCCTGGCGCATTTCCACAAGCTGATTGGCCTGAAGGGGCAGTCACGGGCGGAGCAGGAGGAATCCCTCCGGGAGCTGATGGGATTCGGCCTTACCGGTATGGAGCAGTATTATCCCAATTATACTGATGAGGACAGGGCTTTTGCTAGGGCGATGATTGAGAAATATGATATGCTGCCGACGGGCGGCACGGATTTTCATGGTGCCAATCGTCCAGGTATTCTGCTGGGAACGGGCTATAAAAAAAATATGGACACGCCGCTCAAATTTTTAGAGGATATTCGGGAAAGATGTCGAATATAATTATGTGTGTAGTGCTGGCTATGTGCTGCTGCTGTGCCATGTACCTGCTGAATGGGCAGGGATGCCGGCAGCGGGAAAGCCATGTGATATAATATTTATGTGATATGATATTTAGGAGGTTTTATTATGAAGACTTGGGTTTGTGACGTATGCGGATGGGTTTATGACGAGGCTGCCGGTGATGCTGACAACGGTATCGCTCCAGGCACTGCTTTTGCTGACCTGCCAGATGATTTTGTTTGCCCGCTGTGCGGCGTAGGCAAGGATCAGTTCTCTGAGCAGTGAGCCTGATTTGCTCAATCTGGCATTAGGATGTACCGCAATATCTTGGAGGATATCCTAGAATAAAAAATTCCCTATCTGGCTTGTGTGCCGGATAGGGAATTTTTTGCTTTTACCTGCTGATGCCGTAGGCGGTAGCGTACATGACAGGTAGTACCAGCAGCGTCAGGATGGTGGCAGCCAGCAGGCCGCTGGCGATGGCTACGGCCATCGGCCCCCAGAAGGTGCTGGTCATCAGGGGCAGCATGCCCAGGATGGCCGCCGCGGCAGTCAGCATGATAGGGCGGAAGCGCAGTACTGCAGAGTCGATAATGGCATCCCGTGGTGCTTCCCCTGCCGCCAGATGCTTTTGGATCTGGTCGATGAGAATGACGGAGTTGCGGATAATCATGCCGCTGAGTGCCAGCACGCCCAGGATGGCCACGAAGCCCATCGCCTGGTCCAGAAGCAGCATGCCGAAGGCAACACCGATAATGCCCAGGGGGGCCGTCAGCAGGGTCAGCAGCATGTCCTTGCCGTTCCTGAGCTGGAACATCAGCAGCGTCATGATGATGAATATCATGGCAGGCACAGGCACCAGCAGGTAATTCATGGAATCATCGCTGTCTGCCTGGGCGCCCTTCATCTTTATCTGATAGCCGAAGGGCAGGTTGTCCCGGATGTCCTTGATGGACTCAAATGCCTTGACAGTGGCATCATTGGCGGTGCCTGACCGGATATTGGCCTGCACTGTGATGGTAGGCAGCATGTTTTCACGTTTGATGAGGCCATCTTCGGCGGCAAAGGAGATTTTTGCCAGCTGCTCCAGGGGCACATAGCCACCGGCGGAGTAGATTGGCAGCCCCTTTATCCGGGAGAGGTCGCTCCTGTCCGTATCCCGGAGGCGCAAATCCACGCTGATGGTCCTGTCCCCGGCATAAAACTGGGCGGCGGAGGCACCGCTTATTTCCGTGTAGGCAGTCTGCGCTACCGCCTGGGGGGAGAGCCCCAGCTGGCGCAGCTTTGCCTGGTCAAAATCCAGATGCAGCACCTTGGCTTTTTCGTTCCAGTCCATATTGACATCGTAGTTGTTGCTGTCCTGGATGAGCCTGTCCGTTACCTGGGCAGCAATCTGCCGTACCTTTTCCGCGTCATAGCCGGAAACCCCCAGCATGACAGGATAGTCTGCCGGAGGCCCTGTCTGCAGCACTGTAATCTTGGTGCGCACTTCCGGGAAGGAGTCGGCCAGCTGGCTGCGTATCTTCTCCATCAGGGCATCCCGGTTCTTTGGGTCCTTTGCTACTACCACAAACTGGGACAGGTTGTCGGCAGGCAGCTCCGGGTCTACGGTCAGCACGAAGCGGGGACAGCCCTCGCCTACATAGTAGGTGTAGTTCTCGATTTCATCAGCATGCTCTTCCAGGAACCTGGCAAAGCGGCTGGCGGTTTGTGCCGAGGCTTTTTTGGAGGCTCCCTCCGGCAGTTCCAGCTTGATGAGGATCTCCGGCCGCACGGATGGCGGGAAAAATTCCTCCTTGATGAGCCCCATCATGCCGATGGAGGCCGCAAAGACAGCCGCAGTGGCGGTGAGGACGATTTTCCTGTGGTCCAGAAACCAGCAGAGCACCTGGCGAAAGATGATGTAAAACCTGCTCTGATAGGGGGCATGCTCTCCTGCACCGGCGGCTGGCCTGATGAGATAGAAGCCGAAGAGGGGCGCCACCATGACGGAGACAACCCAGGAGATGACCAGTGCTAGGCCGATAACCGGGAACAGGGAGCCGCAGAACTCGGCAGCCATGCCGTCAGAAAAGCTGACAGGGATAAAGCCGGCACAGGTAATCAGGGTGCCGGTCAGCATGGGCTTGGCCGTGGCACGGAAGGCGTAGCAGGCCGCCTCGAAGCGCTCATGGCCCCGTTCCAGCTGGACGCTCATCTGCTCCACGGCGATGATGGCATCATCCACCAGAAGCCCCAGGGAAATAATCAGGGCTCCCAGGGAGACTTTGTGCAGGTCGATGCCGAAGATGTACATGCCGCAGAAGACTGCCGCCAGCACCAGCGGGATGCAGCCGGCCACCACCATGCCGGTGCGGATGCCCAGGCTCATGAAGCTGACTGCCAGCACGATGATGACGGCTTCCCGGAGGGTGCTGACAAAATCCTCAATGGATTCGGTGACTACTGCCGGCTGGTCGGAAACCTGATGGATTTCCAGCCCTGCGGTCATTTCGGACTGAATGGCTTCCATGTGCTTTTTCAGCTCATCACCCAGGGTGATGATGTTGCCGCCTGTTTCCATAGAGACGGCAATACCGATGGCAGGCTCCCCGTTGTAGTACATGGCAGTATCGGCAGGGTCTGCATAGCGGCGCTCCACGGTGGCGATATCCCCCAGGAAGAAGGTCTTGCCGTTGGCACTGACAGGGGTGCGCCTGATGGCATCTATGTCATCAAAGCTGCCGCTGTAGCGCAGGTATACGTTGTCGCTGCTGGTTTCAATCATGCCGGCAGGAGTCATTTCATTCTGGGTTTTCAGGGCGTCTGCCAGCACCAGAGGGCTGATGCCCAGTTCCGCCAGCTTGGCGCTTTCGATTTCCACATAGACTTTTTCTGTCTGGACACCCAGCAGCTGCACCTTCTGCACCTTGTTGATGGTGGCCAGGCGGCGCCGGATGCGCTCTGCCTGCTGGCGCATTTCTTCCATAGAGTAGCCGTCACCGGTCAGGGCGTAAATGGAGCCGAACACGTCATCGAATCGGTCGTTGTAATATGGCCCATAGACACCAGCAGGCAGGTCACGCTCCACATCCCTGCCAAAGTTGCGGACATCACGCCAGGTATCCCGGATGGAGGAGCGGTCCACATCATCCCGCAGGGTAACATAGACGTAGGTGGTGCCTGCCCGGGTGGTGCTGTCCACCTGCTTGACGCCGGGCAGGTCCCGGAACTTGGATTCCAGCTTGTCCGTGACCTGTTCCTCCATCTGCTTGGCGGAGGCTCCCGGCCAGGCGGCGGTGACGATCATTTCATTGATGGTGAAATTGGGGTCTTCCATGCGCCCCAGCTTGAAGTAGAAGAAAATGCCGCCGATGGCGGTAACAAGAATAAAATACCAGATTAGTGCTCTGTTCTTCAGGGAAATTTCCGTTAGGTTTCTCATTTAATGCTTTTCCTCTTTATCGTTATTTGTCAGACGTACTTTTGTGCCCTCATGCAGCTTGTGCACGCCTGCTACTACCACAACATCGCCATCCTTGAGGCCGTGCACCTTCAGCTGGTTTTTGTCAAAATCCTCCACCTGCACCTCCTTGAGGGAAAGGGTCATGGCATCGGAGTCTACCACCCAGACGGAAGGGCTGTCATCTGTCTGGTAGATGGCCGCCATAGGCAGTATGACAAAATCCCCGGCGTTGGATTTGGGCTGGTTCTTTTCTGCGGCGTTGCTGCCGGTGATTTTGGCGGAAGCTGTCATGCCCAGCTGCAGCCCCTCAGGGGGATTTGGCAGGGCGATACGTATCTTGTAGGTTCTCGCCACCGTGTCAGCCATCGGGTAGATTTCCCGGATAATGCCCGTCACCGGCTGGTTGTTTAGGGACCAGAAGGAAACCTCAACGCTCTGCCCCCGGGCTACATCCCCAATCCTGTTTTCCGGCAGGTTGATTTCCACTTCCAGTTCCTGGGACTGAACCAGGGTGAGTACCGGATGCCCGGCATCGACTACCTGCCCCACCTCGGCGGTGACGGAGGAAATGACTCCGTTGGAGGCGGCGATGAGCTTGGAGTAGCCTACGGCGTTTTTGCCCTGCTTGGCAACGGCAACTGCCTGGTTGTAGCCTGCCTCGGCAGCCTCGTAGGCAGTACGGTACTGCTCGAGGGTGCTTTCGGAAACGGCTTCCTGCTCATAGAGGGCCGTGTAGCGGTTCAGGTTGGAGCGGGCCAGGTCCAGCTGTGCCTTGGCGGCTGCCACCTGGGCTTCTCCCTGCATGGCCTGCTGCACTACATCCCGGCTGTCGATGGTCATCAGCACGTCACCGGCATGGACATAGTCCCCTGCCTGCACGAAGCGCTGCAGAATCCTGCCGCCTACCTGAAAGGACATGGAGGTTTCGTAGCGTCCTTTGACGGCACCCGGATAAATCCCCTCGCTGGCGCCGCTGCTGAGGGAAATGGTCTTTGTCTTCACCAGCGGATTATTCTCTGTGGCAACCTCCTCGCTGCCGCAGCCGGATAATGCTGCTAAGAATAACATGCAAAGGAAGAACGAAATAAATCTTTTCATAAGGCAAGTCTCCTTTGAACCAATTCAATGACATGTTCTTAATCTTAATTTTACCAAATTTGTAAGAATAAAACAACTATAATATATGTACAACAAATTTTAGGAAATTTCGCTATACAAAACGATAATTATTTGTTATAATATCATTAGCTAAAGAGTCGGGCTGTCAGTGGACGGCCTGTCACAATAAAAGGAGGAATTGTTAAATGAAAGTAACAGTTGTAGGCGCAGGTAATGTAGGAGCAACAGCAGCGAACGTGATTGCCAGCGCAGGTTATGCTAGTGAAGTAGTTCTTCTCGACATCAAAGAGGGTGTATCCGAAGGCAAGGCAATGGATATGATGCAGACCTCCCAGATTTTGAATTTTGACACCACCATTACCGGTGTTACCAACGACTATGCAGCTACTGCAGGCTCCAAGGTTGTTGTTATCACCTCCGGTATTCCTCGTAAGCCAGGCATGAGCCGCGAGGACCTCATCGGTGTAAACGCTGGCATCGTAGGCAGCGTTATCGAGCAGGCTGTAAAGTATTCTCCGGATGCTATCTTCATCGTAATCTCCAACCCTATGGACGCTATGACCTACTTGGCATTGAAGAATTCCGGTCTGCCAAAGAATCATGTAATCGGCATGGGCGGTATGCTGGACAGCTCCCGTTTCCGTTATTTCCTGTCCCAGGCACTGAAGAAGAAGGGCATTCCTGCTACCCCTACCGATATTGACGGCGTGGTAATCGGTGGCCACAGCGACAAGACTATGGTTCCTCTTGGGTCTATTGCTACCTACAAGGGCATTCCTGTATCCCACTTCCTCGATGAGGCAGAGCTGGAAGATGCTATCGCTCAGACCAAGGTTGGCGGTGCAACCTTGACCAAGCTGCTGGGCACTTCCGCTTGGTACGCTCCGGGCGCAGCTGCTGGCGAGCTGGTTAAGTCCATCATCACTGATGGCAAGAAGCTCATTCCTTGCTGCGTATATCTCGAGGGCGAGTATGGTGAGGATGACCTCTGCATCGGCGTTCCAGTAATCTTGGGCGAGAACGGTGTAGAGCAGATTGTTGAGTTGAAGCTTGAGGGTGTTGAGAAAGAGCGTTTTGCAGAGTCCGTAGCTGCAGCCCGCAATACTCAGAACAACCTGGGGGATGCTCTCAAGAAGTAATCGAATACCGGCTTTTGTTTTTGACTAGCATAACCACATGGGAGCCTGCCGCGTTGCAGGCTCTTTTTGTTATGTCTTTGTGATTGGCCTGCTGAGTTTTGCGATTTTGTTTTGGTTTTTATGTTTTGTATTTTGTATTACTGGCAAAGCGGTGCCTGTATACAATATGATTTGTAAATGGAACCATAAACAATAGGTAAAAAGACTTAATTTTTATGTATTGTGTAACGATATATAGGTAGAAGCATATAAAGTGCAGAAGTTTTTTAGTGTGCAAGGTTCAAGTCAGCTGGTTCAGGAAGGCGGTGGTTATCATGATGAGCAAGGTTTACAAAATTAACAGGGTAAATGGTGTCAATCTGGATGTGAACAGCCCGTGGCTGCAAAGGCGGAATCGTGATGACCAGTCCCAGGGGGAGGGCAGCTTCAAGGAGATGCTGCAAAACAGCATGGCGCGCCGCAGCCGCAAGGAAGAGGCACCTAAGGTTTCCGAGGCAGCGGTGTGGGAGGGCGGCAGTGCCACCCAGTCGCTGTTTTATGAGAACGGGGTGGATTTGAGTTTTTTCTATAAGCTGCGGGCTGGTTTGCGCTGATGCAGCATGGGACGGCCGGTTGTGCTCTGCTCAGGCCGGTATGATGAGATTGTGAGTCTATGAGATTATAAGATTGCGATATTGTGAGTTCCTGTGATTATGAGATGATGGTGATGAGATGATACTGGATGATGAGAAGTATATGCGTCTTGCCCTGGCGGAGGCTGCAAAGGCTTATGCCAGGGGCGAGATTCCTATAGGTGCCGTCCTTGTGAACAATGAGGACGGCACTGTTGTGTCGCAGGGGCATAATCTGCGGGAAAGCAAAAATGATGCTACGGCCCATGCGGAGATGGAGGCCATCAGGGAGGCTTGCGGCAGGCTGAATCGCTGGCGCCTCAGCGGCCTTACCCTGTATGTGACTATCGAGCCATGTGCCATGTGCGCAGGCGCCCTGGTAAACAGCCGTATTGACAGGCTGGTCTATGGCAGCACGGAGTCAAAGTTCGGGGCGGTGGAGTCTATCTTCAATGTGGTCAATCACAGGTTGCTGAACCACAGGCTATCCGTTACTGCCGGTGTGCTGGAGGATGAGTGCAGGCAGCTGATGAAGGATTTCTTTAAGATGCGCAGGGCTCAGAACAGGCAGCGGAAGCACGAGGCGGAGGGCGCAGATAGCTAGGCACAGAATTATAGGGAAAAATTGGCCAAAGAAAGGGAGTGCCGCGGTAAAAGCGGTACTCCCTGATTTTTTTGCAGGTGTGCTCTGGATTGTGCCCGGATATATCCGGCTGTCTTCAGATATCCCAGTGGAGATTGTCAGGATTCGGCGTAGCCTTGTCGATTTCAGCCAGTATCCAGGAGACGTTTTCGTGCTGTGCCTCAAAGGCGTGCTTCAGTTTTTCCTGATTGATAGGCGGCAGTTCCATCGCATGGAGCGCCATGTGCATGTAGTCCTTGGCGATAAGGGCGGTGCCCTTCTGGGCGGCCAGCTGTGCCTTGAAGCGGTAGCCGTAGTAGAGGTAGCTGTTATGGGCCACCGGAATGTCCTTGAAGGAATCGATGCGCTCGTCTGCCTCTGCTTCCGCTTCCTCGGTGCGCTTCATCAGGTGCAGGAGGTTCCAGCGGTCAGCCCACAGCTCGCCCCTGAGGATGTAGCGGTAGAGGAAATCTGAGTTTTCGGCTGTTTCCAGGGCCAGGTTGATGTACTTCAGGGCTGCTTCGTAGTTCTCTGCATCACGTTCCATCTGGCTGAGGTGCTGCATGGCGTAGGTTTTTTCCTCGATGTCCTCGCCGTTTTCCTCGTCCGGCTCCACATCCATTACGGACAGGAAAAGCTCCTTGGCCGCCTCCGGGCGGTTCAGTTCCGGCATGGCGAGAAAATGTGCCAGCCGTGCCCGGCAGTGCCAGTCATCATAGCCCCCTGCGAACAGGTTCCGGGGCGGCCTGGCACTTGTTTCCAGGACTGTATCTACTAAGATATCAAATTGCTCCTTATCCATTTATGCAACATCCTTTCATGTATCTTGTTGACTGTAGTTATTTAGTATTGCAGCGGTATCTGGTTGAGCAGCAGGAGAGCCGCTGAAAAAAGTCCGATGATAATAGGCAGAAGGGAGCCGTAGGCCGGCAGGCTGGCGAGATTGAGCAAAAATACCACGGACAGCACCACCAGCAGGTTGCAGGCTATGGAGATGATACGGCCTGTTTTTTTCTTGCCCATGACCACCCGGCAGATGCCCTTGGCAGTGGCGATAGTGCCCAGGCTGTTGGTATGTATCAGCACATCCGCCAGGTTTTTGACAGCCTCATCGGCATATTCCAGGGCAAAACTCAGCTGGGAGCTTTTGATGGGGCCCTCAAACTTCATGGTTCTGCCTGCCGCACCGATGACATGGCCGCCGGTCTGCATCAGCAGCAGTTCCTTTGCTTTGCCCATTGAGTCAAGCTCGCTGCGTATCTGGTGGATGGAGGCTGGCTTGCCGTAGCTTTTGGCCGTGGAGCGGTTGGCGCCTGTCAGCAGGGTGGTGGTGATGCCCATCTCCCGCAGGAAGCTTATGTCCCCCGGTACGCTCCTTTTTATTTTGTCGTGCAGGGTGATAAAGCCCCGGCAGAATTTGCCTATGGCCACGAAGACGATAATCTGGCCCTTGTATGCCAGCTGGTCCGCCTTGGTGAAAAGCTCGGCAGGAATCTCGATATTCTGCTCCTGCAGGAATTTGGCGGAGCCAAGGCTCAGGGCCTGGCGGTTCATCAGAGCCTCCGCGCCCTTGCCAGGGACGGCATTGGAGGCGGAAACATCAGGCAGTGCCAATCCTCTGACACTGGCCTCCTCCACGATGGCTTCGGCTATGGGGTGGTCTATGCCCTTCTCGATGGCAGCCGCCAGTGCCAGCAGCCTGCTGGAAGAAATGCCATTGGGAAAGATGTCCGTCACTGCCGGTGCACCGTAGCTGATGGTGCCGGAGAGATTTACAGCCAGTTCCTTCAGCTGCGCCAGCAGGGGCAGCTTGCCGGTGTGCCTGAGGGTTATCTTCCATTTTTTCAGCAGCCTTTTCGCCTGCCAGGGCAGCAGAATCCTGTCCAGGAAAGCCCAGAGGCAGTTGAAGAGCAGCATGACGACAGCCGCAATCAGGTAAAGCCTGACTGGATTGTCTTCTATTGATATGCATGCCAGTATATAATCTATTGATATATATGCAGGTATATAGTCCACGTAATCACCCTCCGGCAAAAAACTTCATCTAAGATATTATCCTTTTCTGCTGAAGAAAAGTCAATAATCTTTTAATAACACTTGAAGAAAACCTGAAAAATTGATAAAATTTATGAGTAATGTGCAAATTTGGATTGTAGGATGTGTTGATGTCTTGATAACGCTAAATGCAAATGCAAAAATCAATCTGACGCTGGATATTCTGGGGCTGCGTGAGGACGGCTACCATGAGGTTGCTATGGTCATGCAGGAAGTCAGCCTGCACGATATCCTTCGTATGGAGAAAAGCGGGGCAGGTGTCAGCCTGTCCGTCACTATAGAGGGGCAGGAGGGAAAGCTGCCGGCGGATGAGAGCAATCTTTGCTGGAAAGCTGCCGCCCTGGTGCAGCGGGAGTACGGGCTGACAGGGGGCGTGAGCATAGAGCTGGTAAAGCGTATCCCGATGGCTGCCGGTCTCGCCGGTGGCTCTGCGGATGCAGCCGCCGTGCTGAAGGGCATGAATCAGCTGTATGGGCTGGACATGACGGAGGAACGGCTCTGCCAGCTGGGGGCAAGGCTGGGCTCGGATATTCCTTTCTGCCTGATGGGAGGCACCATGCTGGCTACAGGCAGGGGCGAGGTGCTGACCAGGCTGCCGTCCTTCCCGGAAACCCATGTGGTGCTGGCCAAGCCGGAGGCAGGTGTTTCCACTGCCTGGGCGTATAAGACATACGATGCAGGCTATGATGGGCCCCATCCTGATAACGAAGCCATGCTGAAAGCTATTGAAGCAGGAGACCGCCGGAAGGCGGCAGGGCTTTTGTGCAACGTGCTGGAGGGTATAACCATCAGGGAGCATGCTGTGATAGATTCCTACAAGAAGATAATGCAGCAGCAGGGGGCTCTGGCAAGCATGATGTCAGGCAGCGGTCCTACTGTGTTCGGTCTGGCAGAGGACGAAGCAGCTGCCGGAAAAATTGCGGCCGCAGTCCGGGCTTTGGACGATAAGGCCGCGGTCTACGTGGCGAAAACTGTGGTATGACGTTAGAAGGCTGTGACGACGGCATACTGTTGGGGATGAGTTTTCCATTTTGGTAATGGCTGCCGGGCGGTCTGGTGTTTTTCTTGTACTAATGCATTGGTATTGCTCCGATGGCCTGATAGGGAATAAAAGGATTTTGATTTAGATGGAAAAAAAGCTGACACCGATTAAACTGGATAGTTACCAGCCTCTCAGGGAGGTTGTGTGTGAAACCCTGCGTGATGCCATCCGTAAAGGCGTGCTGGCACCGGGGGAAAGACTGATGGAAATCCAGCTGGCCGAGGAACTGGGGGTGAGCCGTACCCCTGTCCGTGAGGCTATACGCAAGCTGGAACTGGAGGGGTATGTAATCATGATGCCACGGCGGGGAACCTATGTGGCGAACCTGTCCATCCGTGATGTGAATGAAGTTTTTGAAATCCGCACCTCGCTGGATTCACTGGCCAGCGGGCTGGCGGCAGAGCGTATCACCGATGAGGAGCTGGAGCATCTGCAGCGGCTCCTGGTATCTATTGGCGAATACATAGAGGAAGGGGATATGGACAAAATCGTGGAAACCGATATGGAATTTCATGATTTGCTGTATCAGGCCAGCCGCAATTCCCGCCTGGTGGGAATTATCTTTAACCTGAGGGAGCAGCTTACCCGCTTCCGTTCCACTTCCATGTCTTATCCTGGGCGCCTGAAGGCAACTCATGAGGAGCACTGCCGCATTGTGGAGGCAATAGCCAAGGGGGATGTGAAGGAAGCCCAGGCGGCTTCCGAGTACCACATGGAGCAGGCGGAGCATACCCTGCTTGCCAGCATGGAGGAACTGAAGAAGAAGGCCGCTGTCAAGCCAGGGAAGCAGCAATAAGGCTGTTGTGCTTTCTTTTGTTGTTGTTTATTAATGTTTAGTGATTATTGGTTGGTGCGCCGCGATGGGGCATTGACGATATTATGTGTATTTTGGAGGCAATATAATGCTGGATTTAGTTACCGTAATTTTGGCTGCAGGCAAGGGAACCCGTATGAAGTCGAAGCTGCCTAAGGTTCTGCACAAGGCGGCTGGCAAGCCGATGCTGCAGCATGTGCTGGACGCTGCCAAGGGTGCAGGCGCCAAGCGCAACATCGTGGTTGTAGGCTTTGGCGGCGAGCAGGTAAAGGAGGCTATGGGGGACCAGGCCGAGTTCGTGGTGCAGTCTGAGCAGCTGGGCACAGGCCATGCTGTCCGCCAGGCGGAGCCTCTCCTGAAGGATGAAAAGGGGACAGTGGTGGTTCTCTGCGGTGATACGCCTCTCGTTACCTCTGACCTGATTGCCAAACTCTATGAGGGGCACAAGGCAGCTGGCGCCAAGGCTACGGTGCTGACTGCCATCATGCCTGATGCTACCGGCTATGGGCGCATTATCCGCACTGCGGAGGGGGATGTGGCCCGCATCGTGGAGCAGAAGGATGCTACTGAGGAAGAGCGCATGGTGAAGGAGGTCAACTCCGGTATTTATTGCTTTGAGTGCCAGGAGTTGTTCGCGGCTCTGGCAAAGGTTGGCTGCGACAACGCCCAGGGCGAATATTATCTGCCGGATGTGCTGGGGATTCTCCGGGAGCAGGGGGAGAAAATCTGGGCCGTGGCTGCGGAGGATTATGAGTCCACCCTGGGCATCAACTCAAGGGTGCAGCTGGCCGGGGCGGAGAAAATCCTGCGCCGCCGCAAGAATATTGAGCTGATGGACAAGGGCGTTACCCTCATGGACCCTGACAGCACCTTTGTGGATGCTGATGTGGAGGTGGGGGCAGACACTGTTATCTACCCGTTCACATGGCTGGAAGGCAAGACTGTTGTGGGGGAAGGCTGCGAGATTGGCCCTAACAGCCGCTTTACCAATGCGCAGATTGGCGACAATGTGGCTGCCCAGTTTACCTATGGCCATGACTGCGTGATTGACAGCGGCGTCACTATGGGGCCGTATGTGCACATCCGTCCAAATTCTCATATCTTCAATGATGTGAAGATTGGCAACTTTGTGGAAGTAAAAAATTCCAATGTGGGCATCGGCACTAAGCTGCCGCACTTGCAGTACATTGGTGATTCTGATATTGGCTCCAACGTCAATCTGGGCTGCGGCACTGTCACCGTCAACTATGATGGCAAGCTGAAGCACCGCACGGTTATCGGCGACAATGCCTTTGTGGGCTGCAATACCAGCCTGGTGGCTCCTGTCAGCGTAGGCGAGGGGGCATATATCGGTGCAGGTTCCGTGATTACCAAGGATGTGCCTGCCGGGGAGCTGGCCATAGGCCGTGCAAGGCAGAAGGTTATTACCGGCTGGGCGGATAAGCGCAAGTAATCAGGCGCAATTCAAGGGCAATTGATGCCTGGTGCATCTGGTTTAGTTTGTGTATTGGGATATTCTGGTATATTTTTGTGTATTTTGGTATATTCAGCGCAAGCTGTTTATATATAAGAGGATAAGGAAAAAAGGAAATATTGGAGGCATTCAAAACAATGAACGAAGCTGCAAACAATTTACGACTTCTGGCCGGCAACGCAAATCCTGAGCTGGCAAAGGAAATTTCTGAACATCTCGGAATTCCGCTGATTGACGCTCAGGTGGGCCATTTTAACAATGGTGAGATTCAGGTCATGATTAGTGAAAGTGTTCGTGGAAAAGACATCTTTATTATTCAGCCAACCTGTCAGCCTGTCAACGAGAACCTGATGGAGCTGCTGATTATGACAGATGCCTGCAAGCGCGCATCTGCCAAGAGCGTGACTGCAGTTGTGCCTTATTATGCATATGCTCGCCAGGATCGCAAGACCCGCGGCCGTGAGCCTATCTCTGCCAAGCTGGTGGCAAACCTCATGTCTGCTGCCGGGCTGAACCGCGTGGTGACCGTTGACCTGCATGCAGGCCAGATTCAGGGCTTCTTTGACATCCCAGTGGATCATCTGGCTGCTGCTCCTGCTCTGGCTGAGTATTTCAAGGGCCTGAACCTGGAGAATGTGGTTGTGGTATCTCCTGACCTGGGCGGTGTTACTCGTGCCCGCAACATGGCTGACCTTTTGGGTACCGGCATTGCTATCGTTGAGAAGCGCCGTCCGCGCCCTGGCTGTGCCGAGGTTATGAACCTGATTGGTGATGTAAAAGGCAAGACCTGCATCATGATTGATGATATGGTTGATACTGCCGGTTCTCTCTGCGAGGGTGCCAAGGCTCTGATGAAGCTGGGTGCCAAGGATGTGTATGCCTGCTGCTCACATGGTATCCTGACGGATCCTGCAACCCAGAGGATTCAGGATTCCTGCATCAAGCAGCTCGTTATTACCAATACTATTCCGGTTGATCCGAAGAAGAAGTGCGAGAAGATTGTCAGCATTTCCCTTGCTCCGATGCTGGCTGATTTCATTAAGTGCATTTATGAGAACCAGCCTGTAAGCAATTTGTTTAATAAGAACTGGGGCAAATAAGAGAAAAAAGGTAAAGGGGCGATGTCCGATCGTCCCTTTTCTGTTTGCAGGAAGGTGAGTCTATGGAATTTGCAAAGCGAATGGAGCAGTTCGGGGAAGGTGTTTTTTCCCGGCTGGCTGAAATGCGGAGAAGCCGTGTGGCAGAGGGAAAAGAGGTCTTTGACCTGAGTATCGGTGCGCCAAATATTCCCCCTGCCACACGGATTATGGAGGTTATGGCAAAGGCGGTCATGGAGCCGAAGAACTATGTCTATGCCATCAATGATACCCAGGAGATGCTGCAGGCGGTGGCAAAGTGGTATCAGAGGCGGTATGATGTGGCATTGGACGCAGAGACGGAAATCTGCTCCCTGCTGGGCTCCCAGGACGGGCTTTCCCATATCGCTTTATCTATTTTAGATGCAGGTGATGTGATGCTGGTGCCGGACCCTTGCTATCCGATTTTTGCTGACGGGCCGCGGCTGGCCGGGGCGGAGCTTTATTACATGCCACAGAAAAAGGAAAATGACTATGTAATTCAGCTGGATGATATACCGGAGGAAGTGGCGCAAAAAGCCAAGTTCATGCTGGTGTCCTATCCCAACAATCCTACCGCTGCCATGGCACCTGAGTCTTTTTATCATAAGCTGGTGGACTTTGCCAAGAAATATGATATCATCGTGCTCCATGACAATGCCTACAGCGAGCTGGTCTTTGACGGCAGAAGCTGGGGCAGCTTCCTGAATATTCCTGGGGCAAAGGATGTCGGCGTGGAGTTCAATTCACTGTCCAAGACCTACGGGCTTGCCGGGGCCAGGATTGGCTACTGCGTGGGCAATAGCAGGGTGGTCAGCATGCTGAAGACCTTGAAATCCAATATGGACTACGGCATGTTCCTGCCGATTCAGGCGGCAGCGGTGGAGGCCATTACCGGGGACCAGTCCGTGGTGGCAGAAACCAGGGCTGCCTACGAGCGGCGCCGGGATGTGCTGTGCGATGGGCTGATTGAGGCAGGCTGGCAGATGGATAAGCCGCCGGGAACCATGTTTGTGTGGGCGCCGGTGCCGGAGCAGTATGCTGATTCGGAAAGCTTTGTCAGGGACTTGCTGGACAGGACCGGCGTGCTGGTGACGCCGGGCAGTGCCTTCGGCCCTTCCGGCGAGGGATATGTGCGCATGGCACTGGTACAGTCCGAGGAAGATATGCAGCGGATTGTAGAAGCCGTGAAGCAGAGCGGGATTTTCGCTTAAAATAAATTTCCAATCAAATAAAAATCTGTTTGCGACTATTGCAAACAGATTTTTTTATTTGGATGAAAACAGCGGCAGTACAAGGCTGCCGCTGTCAAATCAGGAAGGCTATAATTTATGGGAAAATCGTATCTTTTATTCTGTCAGCAGGTACAGTGTCTGTATTTCCTGTACCCGTGCGGGAGGAAGGCAAAAATTAGAAAGTGAAGTTCAGAGTAGAGAAGTATGCAGTGTGAGTTCCCTTGTTGGTAACCTTGTCCTGTGTCAGAGCCTTGCCGAAGAAGAAATCGTTGGTGAGGAGAATGCTAGGGGAGAAGCGATACCATACTCCTGCCTCAACACCCTTGGAACCGACCTTTTCAGAGCCGTGTACCAGGCTGGACATGATGACAGCATCGGAACCCAGGTGACGATAGCCTACATAGCCGCCAATCTTCCTGTCGCCCCAAGGGGAACCATTGTAGGTCAGCTTGAGGTCGGCTGCCTTGTTCTGATAGCCGCGGCTGCCCTGGGAATAGAAACCGGTCAGGCCCCACTTGTCACTGAGCTTGTAGCTGGCATCAATAACGCCCAGATTCAGTTTCTCATTGTCATAGGCAACGGATTTGTAGTTGTAGTAACCGATACCGGCGGACAGCTTGTCGTTGAACTTGTGCTCTACAGAGAGGCCGTATGCGGTTGGACGGTCATTATTGTATACCTCATTGCCATCCTTATCCTTATATTTATAAGAGTCGCCACCATGAGCCAGGCCATTACCGCCGTTGCGGAGGAAGCCCTGATTTCCCTCAACAGCCATATCCCAGATCTTTTCACGAATCTTACCGCCATATACCTTTACAGTAGTGTCATCGCTGGCATTGTAGTCAACCTCTGCACCATAAACGCGGGCGTTGCTTACATAGCCGCTCTGCAGGCCAGGCTGGAAATGACCGAATTTCAGGTTTATGTTCTTGGCAACAGGGCCCTGAGCATACAACTCCCAGATGGAACCTGCTACATCCATGTTGTCTCCGCCTACGTAATCATCCTTTGAGGACTTTTCGGAGTTGAAGCCATCGTTGCTGCCGTATTTCCAATCAAGACCGGCATGAGCAGACCAGCCATTGGTCATCTTGCCGTCAACATTGAGCCAGAGAGCCTTCTCCCAATAAGTGTTGCCGCCATCAATGCCACGCATCGCCTTCTGGGCAAAGCCGCCGCCAACCTTTACGTTGTCAGTCTTTTCTTCCAGCCTGGTTACGCGGATGCCGATGGAGTCCAAATCCTCGGAGAACTCAGCAGTCAGCTTGTCAATCATGGCCTTCTGCTCGTTGTTGGCAAGCTTCTCATGGGAACGGGCGCTGGCGATAAGCTGTGCCATTTCATAACGGGTAACAGCACGGTCACCCCGGAAAGTGCCGTCACCAAAGCCGGTAACGATGCCTTCCTTGTTCAGCTCGGTGATGGCCTGTACAGCCCAATGGTCAGCAGGTACATCAGAGTAGAGCACATCGGCGGACTGTGCAGCGTATGCTGAGGTGGTGGCGCCAATCATCAGTGCAGACAATACGCCCAGCATGAGTTTCTTGTTAGTTTTCATTCAAATAACCCCTTTTCTCAATAATGTCATGACCTATAAAGTAAAAATCATATCATTTCATCGACAGCTATAATATAGCATAAGACTTAATACCTTGTCAATAAAAAGTAATAAGAAATTTTGTAAAAAGAATTTTGTATTAAATTTAAAAATAGAATTATTTTATAATAAAAGATATAACTTTTGTTGACATGCCAAATGGATAAATAGTATAATGAATGGGAAAAGAGGTAAAATAAGAAGAAATTCTTACCTATGCTGAAAATAAGAGGGGGAGAAACATCTAATGAGGAAAAATTGGCTGAAAAAAATCATTCCTTTGATGTTGTCTGCCGGGCTTTTGGCCTGGGGGCCTGCTTTCACGCAGGAAGTGCTGCCGGTGGAGCTGGTCAGCATGGCGGAGGCTGCGGCACCGGTGCAGTGGAATGTGGGCAAGGATTTGGCTGGCTGGAAATTTGGCGGCGTCTGGGCGTATAGCGGCGAACCGGAGATTGCAGCGGCCAGCGCTTTTGGCGGCTCTATCCGCGTGGGCACGGATTTTACCAATAATGTAAATGACGGCTGGAGCGAGGTAAAGCTGGAAAATGCCGGGGCAGATGCCGGACAGCTGGATTTGACCGGCTACAATACCTTTTCCTTCAATCTGTATTACAAGCCTGAGAATATGACTCAGGGAAGCTTCAAGCTGAAGCTGTATGTGAAGTCTGCGGATGACCAGGAGGTTATCAACTTGTGCCCTGATATTGACCTGGGCAGTGGCAAGGATGCAGGTAATGGCATGAAGTGCGTGCCAGTGCAGGTTAATTTCAAGCCTGTCGAGGCAAAGACTGCTTATTTTTGCCTGAGCCTGGTGGGCTGCAATACTGATTACAAGGGTGATTTGTATGTAGGGCAGCTGAAGCTGTCCACGGAAAAGGTGCCTGACGGCTACGTGGCTGCCAAGAAGCAGGACAAGGTTCAGCTGGGGCAGCTGGCCCTGCCAGGCCGGGCAGTCCTGACGGATGCCAAGGCCACTCCGGAGACCGCAAAGCTGTTTGCCTACCTCAAGGGTATCGCCCAGAGCGACAAGGTGCTCTATGGCCATCAGAATGAGCTGCACAAGAAGGTAGCCAAGAATCTGCCGGGGGCTTCTGATACGGAGGATATGGTAGGCGACGGTTCCGGCTGCACAGTTGTGCCACAGCTTTCCCAGGAGAAAAATGGCGGTGAATCCGGCCTGGCTTTCCACTATAGCATCAACAAGGGGGGGACGCCGGTATCGTCAAGAGCTTGAAGAAAGCCGACTGGAGCAGCTGCAATGCCATTCAGCTCTGGGTAAAGCCGGACGGCAAGGGGCAGAAGCTGATTATTTAGCTGAACAGCAACGGCGAGGACTTTGAGGTGGAGCTGAGCAAGCTGGCTGCCACCAGGGAGGCACAGGTGATTACCCTGCCATTTGCTGACTTCAAGGGCAAGAACGGCGGCACCTTCGATGCTTCGGCTGTGAACCATTTCGGCATTTACTGCAACACCATCGGTGATGCGACTGTGGATTCCGTAATTTATTTTGACTCCATTAAAGCCGTTAAGCAGTAATTAGCAAGTAATCTGAACGGAGATAAGCTGATTGCTCAAGAGAATTATATGATGTAATTGTGTAGGAAGACTGTTGTATCGAATTAGGTCGAACCTAGCGATGGGGCATGTACCATAGCAGGCATATTTATGAGCCTCGCTTCTTAATGAGTTCGAGCCGTAAGGCGATGAACGAGTTTAGAAGCGCGAGGCTCATAGCATAGCGCGAGCGTGCCTGCCTATGGTACTGTCCCATCGACTGGGAGTATGCCTTTTTTAAGGAATAATTATTCTTTATTTTAAAGATGTATATAATTACACATAAAGTTATATCTTTTATTGACATATGATATAAAATATTATATAATGGGAAACGCAATGAGGGAAAACGAAAGTGAATATCAGAGGTATTTCGTTTTTGCAGTGTAATCAAAGGTTTTTTGCGTAAAGGGGTTTTATTTTATGAACAAAAAGAAGTTTTTGAGTATGGCAATCGCCAGTGCGTTGATGGTGTCTGCTGCTACGGCAGCTTTTGCCAACCCTGTGACGGATGCTGATGATCCGGCTTATGTGGAGCTGACGGCTGTGGCTGATAATGCCAGGGCAAAGGGAGAGGCAGTCAGCCCGGCGGAGCTGGAGAAGCTTGCCGTGCCAAAGGCTGATGTAAAGCTGGTGGACAAGAAGGCTGATGCCGCTACGGTGACGCTGTACCGCTATCTGTCTGCTGTGCCGAAGGCTGGCAAGGTCATCTACGGCCATGAGAATGATGCCCATCACAAGATGTTCCGCCCTGCTGGCGGCTCCGAGTCCGATACCAAGGATGTGACCGGCTCCCTGTCCGGCATCGTGGGCTTTGATGCCCTGTCCTTCGTGGGGGATGAGCAGCGGCTGGATGACTGTGAGTGGAACACGGGCAAGACCTATGTAGACAAGATGGTGGAGATTACCAAGAAGGCAGCCGATGAAGGTGCCATCATTACCATGTCCATGCACCTGCCGAATTTTGATTATGTGGAGAGGCGGGCAGCCGTAACCGGCTCCACCCCTGAGAACCGGGACCACTACATGAACTATACCACCCATATTTCCGAGGGCAACGTGGCGCACCGCATCCTGCCGGGGGGCGATTTGAACGCCAGCTATAACGGCTATCTGGACAGGGTGGCTGAGTATGCCCACCGCATGGCAGAGGATGGCGTGCCGGTTTTGTTCCGTCCGCTGCATGAGCATAACGGTTCCTGGTTCTGGTGGGGCAAGGCCCATAGCTCCGAAAAGGATTTCCAGCAGCTGTGGGAGTATACCGTAAAGTATCTCCGTGATACCAAGGGCGTCCACAACTTCCTGTATATTTATTCGCCAAATGGCCACTTCAAGACCGAGGCTGATTACCTGGATCGCTATCCGGGAGACAAGTGGGTGGATATCATGGGCGTTGACAGCTATGATGATGACCAGACAGGCCAGTGGTACACTGATTTGTGCGGTGACCTGGATGTGATGCAGCAGGTTTCTGCCAAGCATGGCAAGATGATGACCATTACCGAGGTGGGCGTGCGCAGGGGCGGCAGCCTGGCTCTCAAGGATAATGTGGACAAGCAGTGGTTCAGCAAGGTGGCAAAGATTGCCGTTGACCACAAGGTGCCGTATTTCCTGACCTGGTCCAACTTCGAGAAGCTGACCAACAACTTCTTCTCCCCATATATGGTGAGCAGGACCCGGGGCCATGAGATAATAAATGAGTTTGTGGATTTCTACAATGAGCCTGAGACCTTGTTTGCCGATGGGGTGAACTGGCAGGCCCTGAAGAAATAACGGCCTGACAGGCAGCTGGAAGCTGGCCGGGAAGCAAAAAAACGTAGGGATATAGCAATAAAAGAACCGGGACTGTATGCTGCGGATATGGGTAGCACACAGTCCCGGTTTTTGGCGGGGGGATACTGAAAATATGGTTGAAGCTTGGTGAAGGGGGCTTAAAGCCACTGCATGATGGCTGCTACCTTGTCCTTGAGGTAGAGGGCGAGTTTTTTGGCGCCTTCCGCGGTAGGGTGGGTCAGGTCATTGGCGTAGTCCCCGGTTTGCAGGAGCGGCTTAGGCACGTTCAGGGGGATGTAGTGGATATTTTTTTCGCCCTGGGCTTTCAGCTGGTTGATGCTGAGGCAGATCCAGTAGCGGACATCGGCGCCTACCCAGTCCGGCACCGGCTCAATGCAGATGATTGCCGCTTCCGGATTGATGCTGCGGACGGTGCACAAAAGTTCCGTGTAGCTTTTGATGAACTCTGCCGGCTTAGGGATGCGGTTCCTGCCGTTCAGGTCAGCGTAGGTTTCCGACTCAAAATCAGGCTTCTGGTCGATGAAGTCATTGGTGCCGATGCAGATGAGCACGGCATCCACCGGGAACTGCTCCGCGTCCCACAGCTGGTTGCCCCGGAAGTTGTCGGAGTATAGTGTCCATTTGTAGCGGTCAGCGGTGTGCACCCGGTTGTAGGGGCGGATTTCATCCCAGTGGTGGATGAGCCCCTCCCCGGACACCCCCAGCACGCTGTAGTCAGCTTCCAGCATCCTGGCCAGCTGGGGGCCGTAGGCCATGTCGTTGTCCTCTATGTCGTAATAGCCAGGATTGGCGATGCCGGGGGCAGGTGAGTTTTTGGCCCCGGCGGTGATGGAATCCCCGATGAATTCAATGCGGCGGTTTTTCATACGGTCCGGGCGGACAATATCCGCGCCACTGTCCAGGATGAAGCCCTGAAGCTGGGAGATGCCCTGGATGCCCTCGGTCATGCGCACCAGAAGCAGCTTGTGGACACCGGGAAAGAGGTTTTCTGCCAGGGAGGTGGTGCCTATTTCCGGGCGGAACTTGCGGAAGGGGCCATTGTCTATGCTCACCTTCCAGTAGTTGGTCCTGTCCAAAAGCTTTGCCCTGATGCCGGTGCCGGTAAAGTTCAGCTTGATGTAGATGGCGCCCTGGGCACAGCGGTAGTTGTTGGCATCGGTTTTGTCCCAGCGGCCAAAATACTGGATGTGCAGCCTGCTGGGAGCGATGTGGGTGGAACGGAGTTGGTTTGTGGCTTCTAGCATCATAGTTTTATCACCTGTCTGTCGTAAAAATAATCTACAATGATATTATATAGTCAGAAAGTCCTTTTTGTCAATAAAAGAAATGAGCAATAATGGTAAAAGATATATCATTTATTGACATATAGAGAAATATTTATTATAATAGAAGCCGTAGTAATGTTTTACCAGAGACGCCTGGTGCATTTTATTTGGCGGCGCTTAGTTAAGGAAACAGGGAGGATGATTTTTGTGGCAATCTTGGGGTTTGATGTAGGCGGCAGCAGCATAAAGTTTTCCGTAATGAATGAGGAAGGGCAGATTTTGCGGAAGGGAAGCATCCTGACGCCGGATAATCTGGAGGATTTTTATAAGGAACTGGCGGCTGCCAAGGAAGGGCTGGCAGAGGCATACCAGCTGGAGGGAGCTGCCTTCAGCCTGCCGGGAGCCGTTGATGATGAGGCAGGGGTGATTGGCGGTGCCAGCGCCCTGCCGTATATTCATGATTTTAATATCAAGAAGGCCCTGGAGGAAAAGCTGGGACTGCCTGTGTCTATGGAAAATGATGCCAACTGTGCGGCTCTGGGCGAGGTATGGCTGGGGGCGGCCAAGTACTGCCAGGATGTGGTGTTCCTGGTGATTGGCAGCGGCGTAGGCGGTGCCGTGGTCAAGGGCAGGCATGTGCATCACGGCTGCCACCTGCATGGGGGCGAGTTCGGCTTCATGGTGGTGGATGACCAGGGGACTGTCCTGAGCGAGGCTGCCTCTACCCGTGCCCTGGCGGAGCGGGTGGCACTGGCCAAGGGCATGGAGAAGGATGCCCTGAACGGCAAGGAGGTCTTTGAGCTGCGGGACAATGGTGACATGATTGCCCAGGAGGCCGTTGAGTCCATGTACGGGCAGCTGGCAAGGGTGGTGTACAATATCCAGTACAGCTTTGACCCGGAGCTTTTCGTGATTGGCGGTGCCATCAGCGAGCGGGAGGATTTTGTGGAGAATATTAATCGCCACCTGCATGGGATTTTGGACAAGGTGGGGATTGCCAGGATTCGCCCACAGGTGACCAGGGCGGAGTTTGGCAACGCCGCCAACCTGATTGGTGCAGTATATCATTTCCTGCAGCAGAAAAAATAAGGCTGGCAAGATTCTGGCAATATTATTGTGGCACCGGGGTTTTGCCGCGGTGTGCAGCGGTGTTTGTTTTTGGGTCCGGTGCATAATAATTTTGGCTTTTCGGCTTAACGTACTTGAGAAATATGCTTTTTTACTATACAATACTTTAGTGCAGTGTTATAGATGCTGCGCCGGAGTATTGTATTTTTTTGAAGAAAGTGGGAATGTATTATGGCTGAAACTGTTTGGTCAGTGCTGCCGCCGATTATTACCATCGTGCTGGCACTGGCAACAAAAGAGGTGTACATGTCGCTGCTTATCGGTATTTTTTCCGGTGCGCTTTTGTATACCGAGTTCAACGTGTTGAATGCTATTATGACCATGTTCGAGGTTATGGCGAACAAGGTCGGGGGCAATATCAACATTCTGGTGTTCCTGGTTATCCTTGGGATCCTGGTGGCGGCAATTACCCGTTCCGGCGCTACCCGGGCCTATGGCGAGTGGGCGGCAAGAACCATTAAGGGGCGCCGCAGCTCCATGCTGCTGACGGCTCTTCTGGGGCTGGTTATTTTTATTGATGACTATTTTAACTGCCTGACTGTGGGCACGGTCATGCGGCCGATTACGGACAAGTTCAAGGTGTCCCGTGCCAAGCTGGCGTATATTATTGACGCCACGGCTGCGCCTATCTGTATCCTGGCTCCCGTGTCCAGCTGGGCTGCCGCGGTGGGCTCGTCCCTGCCTGAGGGCAGCACCATTGATGGCTTCAGCCTGTTTTTGCAGACGATACCGTTTAATCTTTATGCCTGGCTGACTATGGCATTTATGCTGTTTATCGTCTGCTCCCAGAGGGACTTGTTTTCTATGGCGAAGTATGTGAAGAAAAATCAGGAAAAGTTTATTGTGCCTGATGAATACCGGGACAGCGAGGAAGTGCAGCCGGGAGGGAATGGCAGGATTATCGACCTGGTGCTGCCTTTGCTGGTGCTGATTGGCGCCTGCGTGTACGGCATGCTCTATACCGGCGGCATCCATGATGGCGTGGGGATTCAGGAGGCTTTTGCCAACTGCGACTCCAGCAAGTCTTTGGTGTTTGGTTCCTTTATTGCCTTTGTGTTTACGGCATTTTTGTATCTGCCCCGGGGCGTTATCACCTTCAGCTCCTTCTGCGAGACTTTCGTGCAGGGGTTCAAGGCCATGACACCGGCAAATCTGATTTTGTGCTTTGCCTGGACCTTGTCCGGCATTTGCAGTGACAAGTATCTGAACCTGGGGGGCTACGTGGGGCAGATTGTAAGTGCCAATGCCAGCGTGCTGGTTTTCCTGCCGGCAATTTTCTTTATCGTGGCCATTATCCTGGCCTTTGCCACCGGCACTTCCTGGGGTACATTTGGTATTCTGATTCCGATTGCCATCGCTGTTATCGGTACCGGTGACCAGAATCTGCTGGTGATTACCGTGGCTGCTATCCTGTCCGGGGCAGTGGGGGGCGACCATGCTTCGCCGATTTCGGATACGACCATCCTGGCTTCTGCCGGGGCCCAGTGCAGCCATATTGACCATGTGAGCACTCAGATTCCTTATGTGGCCATTGTGGCAAGTGCCAGCTTTGCCGGCTTTGTGGTGGACGGGTTTACCAATAACGGCTGGCTGGGGCTGGCAACGGCTGTGGTGATTATGGCTGGCGTTATGGCCTTGATCTATGCGAAGGTGAAGCCGGTGGACGTGGAACATTGAGTTTTCAGTTTTCCGTTGTTGTTGTTTGTTTGTTGTTATTTCGAGCATGTATTGAACGAGCATGTATTGAAATAGAAGGAAGATAAGAAATACAAGAAATATAATAAATTCAAGCAATATAAATAGTTTGTTACTATGCGGACTCTGTTCAGACTGTGAATGGGATGGGGTGCAGCAGTACCATCAGAAACACGCTCTCGCTCCGCGTTGTGCCTAGCGGTGCTAAGTTCTCGCTTCGCCTGACGGCTCGCGAATCACTAAGCACCGAGGCACAACAATGGGTTTCTGATAGCACATGCCGCACCCCATCCCTTTTTGTCTGAACAGATATAGCAAAAGTAATCAACGGTATTAATGGTCTATGCTAATCTGCCAGGCAATTTGCTAAGTAATTTGCTATAAGTGCCTGCATGTTGCCATCGCAATCAATCGGGGGTTACGGAAAGACTGAAAGGGGGGGGCGGGGGAGCTGGCGAAGCCTGAAACTGCCAGCCGTTGCATGAAGTGAAATGAATCATAGAAAAAAAGCAAAATTTTTATAAAAAAGTGTTGACAGGATGTTACTTTTCGTGTAATATATACATCGTTGTCGCCGACAGCAAAGAATTGTGAGAAATATATTGAAAGTTCTGTACAATTCCGTTAAGAAGGAGGCAACAAAAAAATATTTCAAAAAGTTCTTGACAAAATGAACGCATTGAGATATTATATAAAAGCTGACTCGCACAGAGAACTTAAAAAGTTAAAGGTGAGCAGGCAGTGTTCCTTGAAAACTAAACAATGCAATAAGGAAATCATGCACACATGATTTTCAAGCCAGATGTTGGATTCTGTGTCCGCCGTGCGGATGCAGGATATAAACAAAAACAAGATT
>JALFXV010000012.1 GCA_022786545.1 Selenomonadaceae bacterium | reverse complement strand
GCTCTGATGAATGAAGTAACGAGGCACAACAAAGGTTTTCTATGGGTACTGTCCTCACTCATCCCTTTCTTTGTCTGAACAGATACAACAGAATACTAAAACGATATTCAGTTAGCATGAGGCTGTAGCAACCAATCGAAGTTTACGAGCAAGCCTGAAATAAGGGGGCGGGATGACTGGCGAGGCTTGCAACTGCCAACCGCTGTATAAACTTTGAGTATTAATGGCAATAAGAAGTTGTATGTAGCACTATGGCAACATATAACAAGTGGCGTTTTATCATTTTGTCTATATCTGTTCAGACAAGAAAGGGATGGGTTGCGGCATGTGCCATCAGAAACCTTTGTTGTGCCTCGGTGCTTAGCAATTCGCAAGCCGTCAGGCGCAGCGAGAGCTTAGCATCCGCTAGGCACAACTAGGAGCGAAAGCGTGTTTCTGAGGGCACTGCCGTAGACCATCCCATTTTTAGTCTGAACAGAGTGCACAAACTCACAAAACTCATCCGTTAATGTTCCAAAAGTCTCGAACTTTCACGGCGACAAACTGAAATTTATAACTGCCAATTAATGGGGGTTTCCCCGATTGACTCCAAAAAGCGGTTTACCCTGGAGAAGGGCCTGCTGCCGAAGAACCCCCGGTAGGCAGACAGGGGGCTAGGATGAGCCGACTCCACAATCAGATGCCGCGAATTGGTAATCATCGCCTTCTTGCGCCGTGCAGGCGCCCCCCACAGCACAAAGGCCACCGGCTTCTCCCGCTCATTCAAAAGCGAGATGATCTTATCCGTAAAAATCTCCCACCCCTTGTCCCGATGGGAGTTTGCCCTATGAGCCTGCACGGTCAGCACCGTGTTCAAAAGCAGCACCCCCTGCTTCGCCCAAGGCTCCAGGCAGCCGGTATCCGGCGTATAGCAGCCCAGATCCGTCTCCAGCTCCTTGAAAATATTTATCAGGGAAGGAGGCGGCGGCACATTGGGCAGCACGGAAAAACTCAGCCCGTGGGCCTGCCCCGGCTCATGATAGGGGTCCTGCCCCAGTATCAGCACCTTTGTATCGGCATAGCTGGTATAATGCAGGGCATTGAAAATATCATACATATCGGGAAAAACCTGCACCGTCCTGTACTGATTAATCAAAAACTGCCGCAGCTCCCGGTAATAGGGCTTCTGCATTTCCTCCGTCAGATACTGCTCCCAATCATTCCTGAATATCCGCATAACGCCATCTCCCGCCAGTAACACAAACAAAAAGCCATTCACATGCTTACTACCACGCTTACTATTTTACTATGCAGCGCCCAAAAAAGAAAGCCGCGCAAACGAAAAGCAGCAGCCCGGCGCACCAGGCAGCTGCCTCTCATTAAACCTCAGTCATGCACAGGCTTCTGGAACTTATCCACAATTTTATCCACATTATGGCTATTACCTGTGTATAACTTATTACTTATCCACAATTTTTAGTGCTCCATAGCCTCATGGAGATACTGGAGCACCTGCTCGCCGGTCTCCATCTCCATAACCTTGGCCAGATGCCCCTTGGCCTCCTCGAAGGTAACAGAGCGAATCATTTCCTTGACGCGAGGAATTGACGGCGCACTCATGCTCAGCTCGTTGATGCCCATAGCCATCAGGATAACGGCGGCATACGGGTCACTGGCCATCTCACCGCACATGCCTGCCCAGATACCGTGGTCATTGGCAGCCTTGATAGTGCGCTGAATCAGCTGCAGCACAGCCGGATGGAAATGATTGTAGAGATAATGCACATTCGGATTTACACGGTCTACAGACAGCGTATACTGAACCAAATCGTTAGTACCGATGCTGAAAAAGTCTACATACTTGGCAAAGGTCGGGGTCATCACTGCTGCCGCAGGCGTCTCAACCATAATGCCCAGCTGCACGTTCTTGGAATACTCCTTGCCCTCATCTGCCAGCTCCTGCATGGCCTCCCTGACGAAAGCCCTCAGGCGCAGAATCTCATCAACGCTCACCACCATCGGTGCCATGATAGCAGCCCTGCCATACACACCGGCACGCAGGATAGCCTTCAGCTGCGGCATGAACAGGTCGCGGCGGTTCAGGCTGATACGGATGGCACGATAACCCAGGAACGGATTATCCTCATGAGGAATATTCAGGTAAGGCAACGGCTTGTCACCGCCGATATCCATAGTACGGATAACGCACAGCTCACCGTTGCAGGCTTCAATAGCCTTCTTGTAGCTCTCGAACTGCATTTCCTCGGACGGGATGTCCTCCCTGCCCATGAACACAAACTCAGAGCGGAACAGGCCCACACCCTTGTTGCCGTACTTGGCGGCATTGGCAGCATCGTTAGGGCTGCCGATGTTGGCAGCCAGCTGAACCTCCACGCCATCCCTGGTAACAGCAGGCAAATCCCTCAGGGCAGCATAGCGGGCCTCAGCCTCCTTCTGCTGCTTCAGCTTATCCATGTACTCCAGCAATGTAGCCGGGTCCGGGTCGATAATAATCAGGCCCTTGTGTCCGTCAAGAACTACCTTGGCCCCCTCCGGAATCTCGTCCGTCTGGTGCTCGATGCCTACAACGGTAGGAATCGCTCTGGACTTGGCGATAATAACTGCATGGCAGGTGGTACTGCCCTGCCCCATGATAACGCCGGCAATCTTGTCATCAGGCACACCGGCAATTACGGACGGCTCTACCTCATAGCCACAGAGCACGACCATATCCTCGCCCACCTCAGGCTCCTTGATGCCCAGAATCTTGCGGGCGATGCGCTTGCTTACATCCAGCACATCGGCTGCACGCTCACGCAGGTACTCGTCATCCATGGACTGGAAAATTGCCGCAGACTCAGTAGCGGATGCCAACACAGCAGCCGGGGCGTTGCCCATCTCCTCAATCTTGGCAGTCATGCCGTCAGTAAGCATAGGGTCCTGGGCCAGGAACATGTGAGCCTCCATGATGTTTGCCTGCTCGTCATGGCCGGCATCCCTCATCTGCTCCACGCTCTTTTCCAGAACATCTGCAACCTCAGCAACAGCTGCATTCAGCTTTTCCAGTTCTTCCTCCACCGTTCCCGGCTTATACGCTGCCAAGTAGCCATCCAGGGCCTGACCGGCCTTCATGATTTTACCAATGGCAACGCCTGGAATTGCTCCCATTCCTTGCAATTTTTCTGGCATAATTAATCCGTCCTCCCGAAATTTGATACTTGCTTCAATCAGTCCTCACCAAAACCGGACGTAATCATGCCACCAAACTTCTCAATAGCTGCATCCTCATCAGGGCCGTCTGCAGAAACAGTCAGCACAGTGCCCTTCTTTGCCTGCAGGGTCATGATGCCCATCAGGCTCTTAGCATCGGACTTCTTGCCGGTAGCAGCAACGGACAGAGTAATCTTGGACTTGAATGCCCTGGCCTCCTTGGCAATCTGGCCTGCCGGACGAGCATGCAACCCCTGAGAATTAATGATAGTGAAATTTTCTTCGCGCATTTTTACCCCTCATTTCTTAGATTGTGTTATACTAAAATATAATATTATTATACTTCCGTTGATTGTTTAATTCGACACCAATACAAAATTCCCTGCTTTTCAGAAAAAAAAATTCAAAAAATCTTAAAATTTATGTACAGAGTCGTACTTCATCAACGAAATCAAGTCTCGCTGTATTATTGTACAGTGATTGTGCAAGATTTGCAAGCCTAAAACAATACAAAATAAAAATTTTGATTGAAAAAATAAAAATTTCTCCTCATTCATGATATAATGGACAGGAAAATTGTAAAATAGTGGTGAGTATGTTTTGATGTTTTTCATTATTGCCGCCAGCGTAATGTCCCTGCTGATAGTGTCCATTCACAGGCTGGCAAGGCATTTCGGCTACGAGCTGCCGTTATCATCCCTGGTTCTGTGCGGGCTTTGCGCTATGGTAATCAACTTTGTCATCATCTCGGTCACGCCGTTCCTGACGAAATCCTACTACTACACGGCGGGGGCGATGATTACCTTTGCAGCCTTGGGCACAACCTGTTATAATAAATACTTGTTGCACAGAAAATTGCGCCTGGCAGGCAGCGAGGCAATCTCCCCGGCAGAGCTGGAGGCGGTGCCGCCGCCTGAACCACAGGACGAGGCCCTGGCGGCTGATGCCCTGCCGGAGGTACAGGATGAGCCTGACATGGCTGACGATGCTACGCCGGAGGTACAGGATGAGCCTGGCATGGCTGACGATGCTACGCCGGAGGTACAGGACGAGCCTGGCATGGCTGACGATACCACGCAGGATGTACAGGACGAGCCTGGCATGGCTGACTATGCTACGCCGGAGGTACAGGACGAGCCTGACATGGCTGACGATACCACGCCGGAGGTACAGGACGAGCCGCCAATGTCGCCTGCTGGTGATGTTGCTGATGAGGCTTATGCTGACGATGATATTGCCGCTACCCTCGCTGCCATGACCACTATGGACCAGCTGCTGGACTTTGCCTTTGAGCACAATATGCAGAAAAACCATCCTGTAGCGCTGGCAGCCTACCAGGAAGCGCTGAAACGCTACAGCGATGACAGCTACGCTCCGTTCATCGTGGTTTCCATCACCAACATTCACAAGGAACTGGGCAACTACCAGGCGGCCATCGACAGCATCCAGGCAGCCCTGCAAATGCCAGCCCTGCTGGCCAATGAAGCGGCCAGGCGGCAGTTCCAGGACACGCTCCTCTACCTGTCCGCTGTGCAGGAAGTGCTTGACCAGGCAGGACTGGGCAGCATTTCCTTCAAGGATATCCCTAAGCAATACATGTCAAAAATCGAGTCTATCTACAACAGCAGAAAGCCTCGCTAAATAAAAAATCTCAGGAGGAATTTCCATGAAAAAAAGTATTGAAATCATCGGCTTGCCGGTCATCAGCATTACCGAGGGCCGGGAGCTGGGCATGAGCAAGACCCTGCTCATTGATGCCAAGAACGGCTCTATTGCCGCCATTACCATCGAGGACGAGGACTGGTACAGGGGCGTAAAGCTGCTGCCATACTCCTCCGTCATCGCCATCGGTGAGGATGCCGTAACCGTTACCAACAGCGAAAACATCCTGACGCTGGAGGATGCCGGCGACTATGAGGCCATGATGGATGCCAATATCAAGATTATCGGCACCAAGGCCATTACCAAGTCAGGTACCATCCAGGGCAAGGTGGTTGAAATCTACGTTGGCGAAAACGGCAAGATTGAAAAGTGCGAAATCGAAGGCCGGGATGGCAGCCTGTCCGAAATCAGCTCTGACCAGATTTCCATTTTCGGCAAGCAGGTAACTGTCATCGATTCCGACCTGGAAAAAAAAACTGAAATTGTAGCCCCTAATGCGCCTGCCGCCGCTGTAGAAGCCCCAAAAGCAGAGGCAAAACCGGCTGAGGCGCCAAAGGCAGAGCCTGTAAAGGAAGCACCTAAGGCTGAGGAAAAGGAAGCAAAGCCTGCCGAGCCAAAGGCTGCACCGGCACCAAAGGCTGAACCAAAGCCTGCTCCAAAGGCAGAAGCCAAGCCGGAGCCGAAGGCAGACCCATCCATCCAGATGGCTGACAAGGCCACCGAGGAGCGCCATCGCCGCTTCCTGCTGGGCAAGACCGTTACCCGCAAAATCACCACTGATTCCGGTGTTGTGCTGGTAAACGAAGGTGATACCGTAACTGAGGAAGTTCTGCAGAAGGTAAAAATCGCCAATAAGTTCATTGACCTTTCCATGAACGTGCAGTAAGGCAGCCTCAGGGCACTAGATACTAAACAGGCAAAGGGCGGCATCCCCGTGCAAACGGAGATGCCGCCTTTTTTTGCCGCTTATGGTGTCCTTATGCTATAAATCAGTGCAGAGGCTGCGAAAATCTTCAAGCCTGCTCTTCCACGCACTGCCCAATGACGAAGAAATTGGCCGTTGCCTTGCAGAGAACAATACCTTCCTCATCCCTGATTTCCGTCTCGCAGACCACTGTCTTCCTGCCATTGTGCAGGATATGCCCGGTGGCCGTCAGATGCGCCCCCTCCCTTGACGCCTTGAGGAAGAAGCTGTTCATGGACTGGGTGACCACCTTCTTGTTCACAGACAGGCAGGTAGCTCCCATCGCCGTATCTGCCAGGCTCATCAGGGCTCCGCCGTGGGCTATATGATAAAAATTGGACAGCTTTTCCTCAGACTCCATGTACAGAGTTACACGCCCCCGCTCCACGCTTGCCACCTTGATGCCCAGCAGCTGCACATAGGGGTTTTCATGGTAAAAGTTGTGCAAATGAGCCAGCACCTTCTCATTTATTGCGTTATTGGCATTTTCAACCATAATCTCGCCTCCCAATGACAATATAGCTTTATTCTACAACAACTGTCCAGAAATGGCTATACAAAAATTCATTGGACAATTAAATTTGAAAAATCACCACTTTAGACCTATTGTGTACATCATAAGTATACAAATATACTAAAATCCGACTCCTTTAATAAAAAAGTCCAAAAAAATAATTATTATTGTTGTACATTTCCCTTGACAATCTGGGAAGAAAAGACTATACTATTCTCAGGTTAAAGAGATGGCCTCGCCGTTTTCCCGCACTTATTATTGATTGCGGCGTACGTCATATAACCGTCGGGCAGGGTGGAATACTTTCCACCCTTTTCTCGTGCAAAAAATCAGGCGTACCGTGCTCACCATGCTGCCCGGTACGCCTTTTTTGCTGCGCCTTTTCACCTCAGCCGATAATCTGTATCCTCTTCACGCCGAAAGCCTCCTTCAGGGCGGGGATGCAGTCCCTTTCCAGAAAGGTTCGTTGCATGATGCCGCCGCTGACAATCAGGAGGGCATCCCCCCGCCTGTTAAAGGTCTGGATGTTGCTGAAGGCCCGCCTGTACACCTCCGGCTCCAACAGCTCCTGCAGCCGCCTGATGCCCTCTGCCAGTTCCGGCTTTTCCCGCACCATGCGCACCTCAAAAGCATCCGCCGCCTCTGCCGACAAATGCCCGTTGCCCGTCAAATGATTCTTGTCAAACATGATTACATCCCCCGCTTTTTCACAGCATACATCTTCTACCTGGTATTATACGCCTTGGGGCTCCCTTTGTACATGAGGATTTCAGTTTGTCGTAGTGCTTGTTTGTAACTACGAGCATATACTGACTGAAATAGTTTGGTAGTTCGTGGGCTCTGTTCAGACTAAAAATGGGCTGAGCGGGACAGCTACCCATAGAAAACACGCTCGCGCTCCTAGTTGTGCCTCGCGTTACTAACATTCATCTATCGCCTGCGGCTCTGATGAATGAAGTAACGAGGCACAACAAAGGTTTTCTATGGGTAC
>JALFXV010000098.1 GCA_022786545.1 Selenomonadaceae bacterium | reverse complement strand
CTGACTATGTCTGCCTGGTGGACAGGATGCTGCGCCTGGGGCACAACAATGCCGATATTCCTGCAAAAAATAAAATAAAAAAAGATAAAAACACTTGCACAAAGGTAAAAGTTATGGTAACATAGTTTTGGGTGAAACGTTGTGGGGACGACGTTTGTTGTACATACTCTGTGGTGGAGTTTTGTACAGGTGGCAGATGAGGTTGATGCAGAAGGAGCGACGATCGGTTGTCGCTCCTTTTGTATTTTTTAAATTTTTCAGTTCATTTTTACAATGGATTATGCTACAATAAAGACAGTAAATAGTGAAACGTGCAAATTATTATGTTAGGACGGTTGATACCCATGTCAAATAAAATTTTTGCTTTGGTCGGTCCGTATGCTTCCGGTAAGTCCTCACTGATTACGCGTTTGATGGACCTGGGCGTTCATTATATTCCCGTATACAGCACCAGCGATGCCATGCGCCTAAAAAAGGACAAGCGCATGGTTAATTTTGTCAGCAAGTCTGCTTTTGAGCAGGCTGACTGGATTGTGAAGGTGGCGTACAAAGGGGATTATTACGGCATCAAGAAGAAGGATATGCTGGAGTCCATAACCCACAACAAGGTGAACATCACGGTACTGGACCAGAACGGTGTCAAGCAGCTGGCAAAGCTGATGAACGGAAAGCTTACCACCATCTATCTCATGACTGACTATGTCTGCCTGGTGGACAGGATGCTGCGCCTGGGGCACAACAATGCCGATATGAAATATCACCTTGAATATGCAGAGTCCAATAACGAGTTCAACTTCTGGAAGTCTGCGGATTTCATCATCAAGAATACCAAGGACATCGACACTGCCTTCAACCAGCTGATGGCAATCATGGGGCTGTCCGTCAATGCCCCTAAGGATGTCATCACCAAGCTGAACCAGACAATCTGAAACGCAAAACCTGAATCCTGAGAACTGCATTGAAATATCATCATGTGAGTGCTATGCCTGGCGTAGCACTTGTTTTTTTGCACCAAAAAAGCTCCCCGCCGAGGCAGGGAGCATAAAAACAGCACAGGATATTCTTTTTACCTGCCCATAGCCGCCGCCTGCTGGCGCAGCCTTGCGATGCGCTCCGACGTAGGCGGATGGGTGCTGAACAAGTTGATGAAGGTCTGCTTGGAGCCCTTCAATGGGTTTACGATGCACAGATGAGCTGTGGAAGCCGTAGCCTGGCTCATGGCAGGGCCGTTCAGGGAGAAATACTCAATCTTCTCCAAAGCGTTAGCCAGGGCATTAGGATTGCCGCAGATTTCACCGCCGGCCTTGTCCGCCTCATACTCACGGGAGCGGGAAATAGCCATCTGGATGAGGGCTGCCGCAATCGGCGCAATTACAATGGTCACAATCAGGCCGATGAAGCCGCCATTCTCGTCATCATCAGAGCGGCCACCGAAGATAGCCGCCCACTGGGCGATGTTGGCAATCATGGAAATGATACCTGCCATAGCCGCAGCCACGCAGGAAATCAGGGTGTCACGGTGCTTCACATGGGAAAGCTCGTGAGCCAGCACACCGGCAATCTCATCGTAGTTCAGTGCCTGCATCAGGCCGGTGGTCACCGCCACAGCCGCATGGGAAGGATTCCTGCCGGTGGCAAAGGCGTTTGGCACGCCGCTGTTGATGATGCACACCTTCGGCATAGGCAGCTCCGCGTTGGCTGCCAGGTTAGCCACCAGATTGTAGAGCTCCGGCGCATCGTCAGCCGTAACCTCCCGGGCACCGTAGGTCTTCAGCACAATGGTATCACTGAACCAGTAGGTACCAAAATTCATGGCCAGGGAAAACAGCAGCATGATCATCGCACCGCTGCGCCCGGCAAAAGCACCGCCCACAGCTATCAGGATACCCATCAGCAGGGCCATTAAAACCGTTGTTTTCAGCGTATTCATACTCATTTCTCCTTACAGAATACTATACTTCCTCTAAGCTATCACATAGTCTACATGATAAATCTGAAAAAAGTCTAAAAATCAAACTTTTTCTAGATAATAGCAGAAGAAAACATCTTTGTCAATCATCAAACAAAAAAGGGGGCATAAGCCCCCTGAAAAGTAATATATGGCATTTTAAATATCCAGGTTGCGCACCAGCTTGGCATGCTCCTCGATAAACTGGCGGCGAGGCTCTACCTTGTCACCCATGAGGATGGTGAACAGCTCATCTGCTGCCTCCGCATCCTCCATGCTCACCTGCAGCATGGTACGTCCCTCCGGGTTCATGGTGGTATCCCACAGCTGCTCAGGGTTCATCTCACCCAGGCCCTTGTAGCGCTGGATGACGGAGTTATCCCTGCCCACCTCGTCCAGCTTGGCAGTCAGCTCATCATCGCTGTAGGTATACCAGCTTTTCTTGCCCTTCCTGATCTGATAGAGAGGCGGCTGGGCAATATACACATGGCCGTGCTCGATAAGGGGCTTCATGTAGCGGTAGAAGAAGGTCAAAAGCAGTGTCCTGATGTGGGCGCCATCCACATCGGCATCTGTCATGATGACAATCTTGTTGTAGCGGAGCTTGGACAAATCAAACTCGTCACTGATGCCGCTGCCGAAGGCCGTAATCATGGTGCGGATTTCCGCGTTGGCATAAATGCGGTCAAGGCGCGCCTTCTCCACGTTTAGAATCTTGCCGCGGATTGGCAGGATAGCCTGGAAGCGGCGGTCACGCCCCTGCTTGGCAGAGCCGCCGGCAGAGTCACCCTCTACGATGAAGATTTCGCAGTGGGCAGGGTCCTTGACGGAGCAGTCCGCCAGCTTGCCCGGCAGGCTGCTGACCTCCAAGGCGTTCTTGCGCCGGGTCAGCTCCCTGGCCTTTCGGGCTGCCTCCCTGGCACGGGCCGCCATTACAGCCTTATCCAGAATCTTCTTGGTAATATCAGGATGCTCCTCAAAATACTCGTTCAGCCCCTCGGAAACGATGGAGTCAACAATGCCCCGCACCTCGGAGTTGCCCAGCTTGGTCTTGGTCTGTCCCTCGAACTGAGGCTCCCTTATTTTCAGGCTGATGACGCTGGTAATGCCCTCCCGGATATCCTCGCCGCTGAGGTTGGACTGGCTGCCCTTGATGATGTTGTTCTTCTTGGCATAGTCATTGGCCGCCCTGGTCAGGGCAATCTTGAAGCCTGCCAGATGAGTGCCGCCCTCTTCGGTGTTGATGTTGTTGACGAAGCTATAGATGTTTTCCTGATAGCTGTCATTGTACTGAAGGGCTATCTCCACCACGATATCGTCCTTGGTGCCATTGAAATAAATCGGCTCCGGGTTCAGGACCTCCTTCTTCTTGTTCAGATGCTGCACGAAGGAGCGGATGCCGCCATCAAAATGGAAGCTCTCATTTTTGCCGGAACGCTCATCCATGAGATGGATGGTGATTTCCTTGTTCAAGAAGGACAGTTCCCGGAGGCGGTGCTTCAGGGTATCATAGCTGTACTCGGTGACGGAGAAAATCTCCCTGTCCGGCAGGAAATGCACTTTGGTGCCTGTTTCCTCAGTCTCACCAATTACCTTCATGGGAGAAACGGTATTGCCCCGCTTAAAGGAAATAGCGTGGATTTTGCCGTCACGCTTTACCTCTACCTCCATATACTCACTGAGGGCATTTACTACGGAAACGCCTACGCCGTGCAGGCCGCCGGAAACCTTGTAGCCATCGCCGCCGAACTTGCCACCGGCATGAAGCACAGTCAGAACAACCTCCACGGCAGGCTTGCCGGTCTCATGCAGGTCAACAGGGATGCCGCGGCCATTATCGGTAACAGTGATGCTGTTGTCCTGATGGATAACCACATTGATATCCGTGCAGTAACCGGCCAGGGCCTCGTCTATTGAGTTGTCCACCACCTCGTAGACCAGGTGATGGAGCCCCCTTTCCGAGGTGCTTCCAATGTACATGCCAGGGCGCTTCCTGACTGCCTCCAGCCCTTCCAGCACCTGAATCTGCTCTGCGCCGTATTCACCATCCACAGCGGAAACCTCGGCACCTACATCCTCCAGGTTAATCCTCACGCCGCTGGTATCAGGCTCCTGGCTGATTTCCCTTGCTTCCTCCGGCGCCATGCCGAAATCAAAAGAAGCCTGCTCCCCGGCTGCCTTGTTTTCCAAATTCTCTATCTCTTTCATGGACATTATCAGTCTTCCTCCACACTATTAAATTCATATATGCCCTTTTTCGCCCTGTCGCTGCGCTTTTTCAGCGCCAGGGGGGAAATGGGGGATATGTAAAGCCTGTCGGCAGCAATCACCAGCGACTTTGGCATACCGCCCTCGGTAATATCAAATATCCTGTTCCTCTCCCGGAAGGAAGCCAGGAATGCCCTGTTGTCCCCCTCCCGGAAATATTTCCAGTCAATAATGGCAAGAAGCTTGTCACTGGCAACACTGGTACTGCCGCCGATAAATACAGGTATCACTTCCCTGCCTCCTTTGACGGGGCTTTCCCGCCCCCTGCCCGCTGCTTAGGCACATAGCGTACATCACAGCGCAGGCGGCTCATAGTCTTTTTGACCACCTCGTCACTGAGCTGCTCCGGCGGCAGGGAGCGGTACAGCATCACCAGGGTCTTGGCTTCGATACTGTCCACATCGCCATAATCAACCCTGCCGGCCAGGCGCTGCAGCAAAATCAGCCGCTGGTCCTGAAATTCCTGCTGGCTGCACTGCATTTCCTGCAGGATATCCCCGTACTTAGCCCAAGGCATGTCCAGCAAAAGCTGCTGGATTTTCGCCGCCTTTTCTTCCCTGATGCGCCTTTTGCAGCTGTAGCAGTATTCCTCATCCGGGGGGCAGATGCTGCCGCACCCTTCCCCGGCGCAGGGATGCCAGTAGTTCTGGCGGCGGTAATGGAGCATCCTGTGGACGTTGCACCCCAGCCGCACCGCCGCGCTGCGCATGGCTTCATCCTCTATGCCGCTGCACCTGGCCCGAATATCCTGCATCTCCTGGTCAGAAAGCTGGACTTTCTTCAGCTGCTTGCCCAGATGCCTGCTTTCATCCTCCTTGTACAGGGTATTTTCCTCCGGCATCCGCCAGCCTGGCTGGCTGGTAAAAACCAGTTCCTGCACCAGTTCCTCGCCGAAATGGCTGTTGATTTTCTGCTTTATCTCATATTCCATGTACTTCAGCTGCTCCGCCCAGGCAGGATGGGAGGTACGGATGAACAGCTTCTTGAACTCAAGCTTCACCGCCCTGGCATGGCTGGCAATATCCCTGCCCACCAGCTCCTGCCACTGGTACACCACCAGGTGCTGCTTAAATTCCCTGCCGATTTTCATTTCCTTGAGGGCATGGGCAAAAATATCCCCCACCCTTTCCATTTTGCCGTTTCTTTCAGCCTTCTGCTTTGCCATAGCCTGCACCTGCAACGCTTCCTGCTGCCACGCGGAAATAGTCCGCCATGTCCTGCCTGTCAAAATATGCCTCATCGGTAGCGGTAATCAGGGTCTGTATGCCTTCCCTGCCGATAAAGGACAAAAGCTGCCGCCTTCTCCCGGCATCCAGCTCGCTCATCACATCATCCAGTAAAAGTATCGGGTACTCGCCGGTCTCGGAACGGATAAATTCCAGCTCAGACAGCTTCATGGCCAGCACCCCGGTCCTCTGCTGCCCCTGGGAGCCGAAACTCCTGAGATTGATGCCGTTGACGGAAATCACAATATCGTCCCGGTGGGGGCCTGTCCCCGTCACACCTCGATATATATCCTCATCTCCTGAACGAGCCAGCATTTCATTATACCATATTTTTAGATTTCCCGCTATAGGCTCATTTTCGCTGCCCTTGACCTGATAGGCGATGCTGAGATTTTCCTCGTTGCCGGAAATGCGCTTCTGCATGAGATTGGCCAGCATGTTGAATTTTTTGACCGCCTCCAGCCGCTTGGCGGTAATTTTGGCCGCGCTTTCCGCCAGCTGTGGATTCCAATACTCCAGCATATCCCGTCCCGCCCTGCGCTCCCTGATTTCCTTCAGGAGGGAATTGCGCTGCTGCAGGAGCCGGTTATACTTGAGGAGCTCATGGTAGTAAGCAGGGCTTGCCTGGGAGATTTCCATATCAAGAAAGCGCCGCCTGCCGGCAGGGGCGCCCTTGATAAGCTGCAAGTCATCCGGGGCAAAAAGCACCACGTTCACCGCCCCGATCAGCTCCTTGACGGATATCTTCCTGCCGTTGTAGGAAATGGTGCGCCTCCTGTCCCTGTAAAAGGCAAAATCCAGCTGATTTTCCACGCCAAAACGCTGGAAGCCCAGGGAAATACTTCCCCCGGGAGCATTCCAGCGGACAAGCTCGCTATCCGTATTGCTTCTAAAGGAGCTGCCGCAGGCAGCGTAATAAACGGCCTCCAGGATATTGGTCTTGCCCTGGGCGTTGCAGCCAATAAAGATGTTCAGGTCATCATGAAAAGTGAGTTCCAGCCTTTCATAATTCCTGTAATCAACAAGCTTGAGGCTCCTGACCTTCATGGCTTACTGCCCCCCGGTTTCTTCCCTGGCCACCTGCCAGCAGCCCATGTCCCTGATTTCCACCCTGTCCCCCGGAAACAGGCGCCGCCTCCGGGCTGTCTCAATATTGCCGTTCACCAGGATAAGCTGTTCCTCCAGCATGGGCTTCACCTGCCCGCCGGACTCGATGATGCCGGCCCACTTCAGCAGCTGGTCCAGCTGGATGCTCTCGGAATGAATGGATATCTTCTCCATTTAGTTTCCTCCTTCTCAGCTCCGTACCGGAGTGACAATGTACACGAAATTCGGCTCGCTTTCCGTCCTGATGCCGGCAGAATTCAGCGGCCCGTTCAGGGAAAGGGTGAACTCCGGCGCCTTGATGAGCTTCAGGCAGTCATTGATGTAGTCCGCGTTAAAGGAAATCCTAATATCATCGCCGTCAATGACAGCGGAGCCGTATTCCTCGCCGTTGCCGATTTCCGGGTTGGCGGAATAAATCTTCACCATGCTGCTGGCAAACTCCATAGTGATGACATTATAGTCATTTGTCCTGGAAATCAGGGCGATGCGGTCGATAATGCCCTTGATTTCCTCCGTCTTCAGGGTGATGGTGGTCTTGAACTCCACCGGGATAACCCTGTGATAATCCGGGAACTGGCCTTCGATGAGCCTGGAGGAGATGTAGATATTGTCCACCTCGAAGCTGATCTGGGTAGGGCTGCAGCTGATGTTCACCGTCCTTGGCATATCCGACTGGAGGATTTTCTGCAGCTCGTTTAAAAGCTTGGAAGGGATAATCAGCTTCTGCTCCCCCTGAAATTCCTCCAGGGTGTCAGACTTCACTGCCAGCCTGTGGGTATCGGTAGCAGCCATCAGGATGGAGTCCTCCTTCAGCTCCAGCAGGCAGCCTGTAAAGATAGGGCGGCTTTCTTCATGGGAGCAGGAAAAAGCCGTGTTCTGGATGAGGTCCCGCAGGATGACATCGGAAATCTGGAAGCTGCTCCTGCCTTCCAGCCTGGTAATGGTCGGGTAATCGGCTGCTTCCATGCTCAAGAAGGAGAATTTGGAACGGTTGGAGGTGATGTAGATCATCTTCTCCTTGGGGTTGTACTCAAAGTCAACAGTGGTGCCAGGCATACGTCTGATAACCTCCTGGGTATAACGTCCCACTAAAACCACTTCGCCCTGCTTGGCAACCTGGGCAGGGATATTGCAAATAATGCCCATCTCATAATCTGTTGCCTGCAAGGTCAGCTGATTATCCTCTGCCTTCATATAGATACCTGAAAGTATGGGGGTCTGGGGCTTTGGGGATACTGCCTTCATTACAACCTGTATTGCCTGTACAATGTCTTCCTTCTGACAACTGAATTTCATGTTTTGCACATCCTTTATAGATTATTACTCTTTAATATTTTTAAAGTTTTAGAAGCCGTAATAGTAGGAGGTGTGGAAATGGTGGATAAGTGGAATCTGCCCCTGAAGTTATTCGAAGAAGCGCTGTGCATAAGCTGTTAATTAATTTTGCAGCCCGGCAGGGGATTATCCACAGAATTAACAGGAACAAATTATCGCCAGAGTTATCCACACCCCGTCTACAATTACATGCACCGCTTATCCACATATCCATAGGGATAAAACAGCCGGGCAAAGTTACCCGGCTGCATGCTACATCTTTTCAAGGCTCTTGATAAGTTCCTGCACGGTCTTGTCAAGCTGGATATTGGAAGTTCTGTCCCTGGCGATTTTCTTGTAGGCGTGGAGCACGGTGGTGTGGTCCCTGCCGCCAAAAAATTCGCCAATCTGGGGCAGGGAAGTATCCGTCAGCTCCCGGCAGAGGTACATGGCAATCTGCCGCGGCACCGCAAGGTTCTTATTCCTTTTGCTGGAATTAAGGTCATCGATGTTCAGCTTGAAGTGGGTGGCCACTACTTCCCTGATAATCTCCAGGGTGATTTCCCGGGTGGTATTGTCAGGGAAGATATTCTTCAGGGACTCCGCCACCAGCTCCGTGGTAATCCGGCTGCCGGTGAGGGAGGCATAGGCAACTACCCTGGTGAGGGCTCCTTCCAGCTCCCTGATGTTGTTGTCGATGCGGCCTGCGATGTAAATCAGGGCCTCATTGGGTACCTCCAGGTTTTCCAGCATGGCCTTCTTCTTCAGGATGGCGATACGGGTTTCCAGGTCAGGCACCTGGATGTCCGCCAGAAGGCCGCTGGCAAAGCGGGATTTCAGGCGTTCCTCCAGGGTCTGGATTTCGTGAGGCGGCCGGTCGGAGGAAAGCACGATGGCCTTGTTGGACTGGTACAGGGCGTTGAAGGTGTGGAAAAACTCCTCCTGGGTCTGGATTTTCTTCGTCAGGAACTGCACATCGTCTACCATCAAAAGGTCGATGTGGCGGTACTTCTGGCGGAATGCCTCGGTGGAGTTGTCCCGGATGGCGTTAATCAGCTCGTTGGTGAACTTTTCGCAGGTGATGTAAAGCACCCTTTTGGTCGGGTCGTTCTTCAGTACCTCGTGGCCGATGGCGTGCATGAGATGGGTCTTGCCAAGCCCTACGCCGCCGTACATGAAGAGGGGGTTGTAGGTCTTGCCCGGCTCCTTGGCCACAGCCAGGGCAGCTGCATGGGCGATGCGGTTGAAGCCGCCGGTAACGAAGTTGTCAAAAACGTACTTGGGGTTCAGGGAGGAAGCATCGCCGGGAGCTATCTTGGCAAAGGATGCTTCATATCTGGCAGTGCTTTCCTCGGTCCTGCCAAAATCAAGGCTTCCCTGGGGATTGTCCTCACGGACTTCAATCACCTTAGGCTTCTCGACAGTTTTTTTTGCGGGCCTGTATTCCAGGACAAAGGTGATTTCCCCCTGGATATCCTGGGTAAATTCCAGCTTCTTGCAGGCTTCCTTGCAGGCATCCTGGGTAAAATCCTTGTAGCGTTTTTCAAAGAACTGGATGATGACCTCGTTGTCGGCACTGAGGGTAAAGGTGTTGTCTGCAAAGGATACAGGCTTCAGGGGCTTCAGCCAGCGCTCGATGGCGCCGGGGGAAAGAAAATTTTCCACCTCTGCCAGAATAGTAGTCCAGAATTCATCTAACTGTGTTTGTAGCATAAAACAATGACCTCGCAAAAAAAATTTATCCACTGATAAAGAAACTTATCCACATCTGTGAATAAAAGTGTGGATAAATCAATAAAAAAGGGGAAGGAAACAATCACAAAAGCATTTTCCTTCCATATTATATTGAAACAATAAATTTATGCACAACATGTGAATAAGCCTTGTGGAAGACCTCTAATATTCTATCAAAATACAGGGAAGTTATCAACAGAAAATGTGGGATAAGCTGTAAAAAAATGCTTTTTATCCAGCGAAATCAGAAATTTATCCACAGCAGTCAAGGAAAAGTTCTTGACACGATTTCAGCAGTAGTCTATAATCTTTGGTAGTCTGAATTTAATACGGACAGTTCAGATTGGGTTTGACCGAGTTTTTACTCGTAAATATATTAAGGAGGTGCAGAAAATTGAAGCAGACTTATCAGCCGAACAATCATTGGAAGAAGAAGACTCATGGTTTCCGTGAGCGCATGAAGACTAAGGGTGGCCGTCAGGTACTGGCTCGTCGCCGTGCAAGAGGCAGAAAGAAGATTTCAGCATAATATTAGGTCACCTCGGTGACCTATTTTTATTATCAGGGAAGCATGCTACATGCTCTGAATGGAGTTTTCTTTATGTACAAATTACCGAAGGCGCGTATTCTGCGCCGCAGGAATGATTTTCAGCGGATTCACCGCTTGGGAAAATCTTATGCTAACAGGTATTTGGTGATGTATGTCTTCACAGCAAGTGGGCTGGAGGACAGGGTAGGGTTTGCTGCCGGCAAGAAGCTGGGCAACGCAGTTACGCGGAACCGAGTCAAACGGCTGATGCGTGAGTGCTACAGGCTGAACCAGCACAGGATTGAAAAGGGCTATACACTCTTGCTGGTGGGCAGGAAGGCAGCGACTACCGAAAAATACGATGTTATGGAGAAGGCTTTTCTCAGCTTGGGCAGAAAAGCGAAGATTTTGAAGGGATGATAAGGGTGAAAAGAGTGTTTCTTTTCCTGATAGATGTATACAGAAAGTATATTTCACCCCTGAAATCCCCCTGCTGCCGTTATATTCCCACTTGTTCGGAATATGCGATGATAGCTATTGAAAGATACGGTGCCGCAAGGGGCGGCTGGCTCGCCCTGAAGCGCATCCTGCGCTGCCATCCCTTTCATGAGGGGGGCTACGACCCGGTTCCGTAGTATAAAGGACGTGTTGATTTGGATTTTATGATGAACCTTTTTGACCCGCTGGTGCAGGTATTCCGCCTGGTATTTGAAGGCTTTTACAACCTCACCGCGGCTGTGGGCTTTGCCAATTACGGCATCGCCATTATCTTGATGACTATTCTGGTGAAGGCCCTCATGTACCCCCTGACTGCCAAGCAGGTGCGTTCCATGAAGGCCATGCAGGATTTGCAGCCTGCCCTGAAGAAGCTGCAGAAGGACTACAAGAATAACCCGCAGCTTTTGCAGCAGAAGATGGCTGAGCTCTACAAGGATGCCGGGGTTAACCCTCTGGCTGGCTGCCTGCCCCTTTTGATTCAGATGCCTATCCTGATGGGGGTATATTACTGCCTGTATGGCTACAGCTATTCCGGCGACCCGACCTTCCTGTGGCTTACCAGCCTGTCTGATACTGACCCTCTCTATGTGCTGCCTATTCTGTCTGCCCTGACTACCTATGTCCAGCAGAAGCAGACGATGGCAAATAACGGGCAGGACAACCAGCAGATGAAGATCATGAGCTATATGATGCCTCTGTTCATCGGCTGGATTTCCCTTAATTTCCCATCCGGGCTGGTTGTTTACTGGGTAACCATGAACCTCTGCCAGATTGTGCAGCAGTGGTACATGTTTCGGGGCGATAAAAAGCTGGCTGTCCAGGTAGAGGATGCTGACGGCAGCGGTAAAAAGAAGAGGTAAGATTGATGGCTGTTGAAATTGAAAAGACAGGAAAGACGATAGAGGAGGCGAAGCAGGCGGCTCTTTTGGAGCTGCAGGTTTCTGCCGATATGGTTGAGTTCGAGGTGCTGGCCGAGCCAAGCAAGGGCTTTCTGGGGCTGATTGGCGGCAGGCCGGCCAGGATTCTGGCACGGGTGAAGGAACTTTCACCTGCTGACAAGGCAAAGAAATTCCTGGGGGATATTTTTGCTGCCATGAACCTGGATGTGGCTATTGAAGTCAGCGAGGCAGAGGACGGCTTGGTCCTGAACCTGGTAGGAGATAATCTGGGCATCCTGATTGGCAAGCACGGCCAGACGCTGGATTCCTTGCAGTACCTGGCTAATCTGACTGCCAACAAGGGGCTCCTGGAGGAAAAGGTGCGCATTATTCTCGATATCGAGAACTACAGGAACCGCCGGGAGGAGACCCTGCGCCGCCTGGCATTGCGCCTGGCTGACAAGGTGCGCCGCACCGGTGAGCGCATCGTGCTGGAGCCGATGAACCGCCATGAGAGGAAGATTATCCACATGGCGCTGCAGGACAATTACCGCATTTCCACTTACAGCTCCGGCGATGAGCCTTACCGCAAGGTAGTTATTGAGCTGAAGCGCGGCGGCAGGCGCGAGCGCCGTGACTATCGGGGCAGCCGTGAGAGCCGCTATAGCAGGGAGCCTATTGCCACCAATACGGACAGCGGCAACGGGTTTTCCTATGAGGGCCTTGAGCGCGGGGAAGAATAAGCAGATAAAATAATATAGCTGATGGCTGTGAAAGGGCTGTTTGCAATTAGTTTATGATGGTATAATCTAATTGAAGCGGCTCTTTTTTTGTAGATTTTATGAGGATGAGATTATGCAGCAGGATTATACGATTAGTGCGATTGCCACTGCTATAGGCGAGGGCGGTATAGGCATTGTCCGGCTTAGCGGCGAGAGGGCGGTGGAAATAGCGGGGCAGTGCTTCCGCCCTGCCGGTGGGCACAGCCTGCCGGAGTGCACGCCTAGAATGGCGGTATTTGGCAGGATATACGATGAGGAAGGCAGGTTCCTGGACGAGGCCATCTGCATTGTGATGCGGGCACCTCATTCCTATACCTGCGAGGATGTGGTGGAATTGCAGTGCCACGGGGGCCCCCTGGTGCTTAGGCAGGTGCTGGGGCTTACCTACAGGCTGGGGGCCCATCCGGCAGAGCCGGGGGAGTTCACCAAGAGGGCCTTTCTGAATGGCAGGCTGGACCTGAGCCAGGCCCAGTCGGTGATGGATGTGATTCAGGCACGGACGGCGGCCTCCCTGGAAATGGCAGCCGGAAACCTGCAGGGCAGGCTGTCGGAGGAAATCGGCAATCTGCGGCAGGAGATTCTGGAGATTATCGCCCATCTGGAGGCTTCTATCGATTTTCCCGAGGATGACATCGAGGATATGGCCCTGGGAGAGGCGGAGCTGAAGGTGGAGAAGATATATGGGCAGGTGCAGGATCTGCTGGGGTCTGCCGACCGGGGCAGGATTCTCAGGGACGGGCTGCGCACCGCTATTATTGGCCGTCCCAATGCCGGCAAGTCCAGCCTGATGAACCTGATGCTGGGGCAGGAGCGCTCCATAGTAACTGATGTGCCCGGTACTACCCGTGACAGTATCGAGGAGTACGTCAATATAGGCGGTATCCCCTTGAAGCTGGCTGATACGGCAGGCATCAGGGAGACGGAGAACCTGGTGGAGCAGATTGGCGTGGAGAGGGCATACAGCTATGCCAGGGAGGCGGAGCTGGTGCTGGCAGTGTTCGACAGCTCCGAGGGGCTGACGGCGCAGGATGAGGCCATCTGGCAGCTTCTCAGCCAGTGCCGGGGCAGGATTATGGTGATTTTAAATAAATCTGACCTGGCTGGCAAGCTGAAGCAGGAAGATATAGAGAAAATTGCTGCTGAAAAAGAGGTTGAAGAAGTCTATGATATTGTGAACATGTCTGCCAAGGCAGGCTCCGGCCTGAAAGAGTTGGAGGAAGCTATCCAGAGGCTGGTTTTTGGCGGCAAAATCGGCTGGCAGGAGTCGGCTATGGTCAGCAACGCCCGGCAGCAGGAAATTCTCCGAAATGCACTGGAACTTCTGGAGCAGACCCGGGTGACGCTTATGAACGGCATGAGCGAGGATTTTGTGGTGATAGATTTGCGCTCCGCCTGGGAAAAGCTAGGGGAGATTACCGGGGAGACCATCGGCGAGGATATTATTGACGAGATTTTCAGCCGGTTCTGCCTGGGCAAATAATGTCCTGCAGCCTGCCAAGCTGGCGGCTGCTCCTTCCAGACAAGGTTGCAGCTTTGATAAAAACGTTTTTTGAGGTGAGTTCATGAACAAGGATGATATATTTATTGCCGGTGAGTATGATGTGATTGTCATCGGTGCCGGCCATGCGGGGGTGGAGGCGGCACTGGCTGCAGCCAGGCTGGGCTGCAGGACGCTGCTTGCTACCCTCAGCATGGATAATATTGCCATGATGCCCTGCAATCCCTCCGTGGGCGGCCCGGGCAAGGGGCACCTGGTCAGGGAGCTGGATGCCCTGGGAGGGCAGATGGGCATCAATGCCGATGAGACCTGCATTCAGTTCCGCATGCTGAACACGGGGAAGGGGCCTGCTGTCCATGCTCTCAGGGCCCAGGCAGACAAGAAGCATTATCAGTTCCGCATGAAGGAGGTCTGCGAAAATCAGGAGCATCTGGATGTGAAGCAGCTTCTGATTGATGAGCTGATTGTGGAGGATGGCAAGGTCAGGGGCGTCCGCACGGAAAATGATGAGTATTACCTCTGCCGGGCGGCTATCCTGGCTACCGGCACTTATTTAAAGGGTTCTATTATAATCGGTGAGCATACCCATACAGGCGGGCCTAATGGCCAGCGGTCAGCGGAAAAGCTGTCCCAGTCCCTGCTGGCTGCCGGCATTGAGCTGATGCGCTTCAAGACCGGCACTCCTGCCAGAGTAGACAGCCGTTCACTGGACTATAGCAAAATGGAAATCCAGCCGGGGGATGAGGAAGCACGGAATTTTTCCTTTATGAGCGATGTGGCAACCCGTGAACAGGTGCCATGCTATCTGACCTATACCAATGCAGAGACTCACAAGGTTATCATGGACAATATCCACCGGGCTCCTATGGCCAATGGCCTGATTAAAGGGGTAGGACCGCGCTATTGCCCGTCCATCGAGACAAAGCTGGTACGTTTCCCTGATAAGGAGAGGCATCAGCTGTTCCTGGAGCCGGAGGGCAACCATACTAACGAGGTCTATGTGCAGGGCATGTCCACCAGCCTGCCCATGGATGTGCAGCTGGCTTTCCTGCATACTATTCCAGGGCTGGAAAAGGCAAAGATGATGCGGCCTGGTTATGCTATTGAGTATGACTGCATCAATCCATTGCAGCTAAAGCCTACCTTGGAATTCAAGAAAATCAGCGGCATGTTTTCTGCCGGGCAGTCCAACGGTACCTCCGGCTATGAGGAGGCTGCTGCCCAGGGGCTGATGGCAGGCATCAACGCCGCCATGAAGCTGCAAGGGAAGGAACCGCTGGTACTGAAGCGTTCCGAGGCGTATATCGGTGTGCTGATTGATGACCTGGTGACCAAGGGCACCAATGAGCCATACAGGATCATGACCTCCCGGGCGGAGTACCGGCTGCTCCTCAGGCAGGATAATGCTGACTTGCGCCTGACGCCTATCGGCAGGAAAATCGGCCTGGTGGATGAGGCACGGTGGCAGAGATTTACGCAAAAGCGGGAGGCTATTGAGGCGGCACTGAATTTGCTGAAGGAGACCATTGTCAATCCAAATCAGGAGACCTTGCAGCTGCTGGCAGGGGCCGGTATAGGGGAAATCAAGAACAGCCAGAGGCTGTATGACCTGCTGCGCCGCCCGGAGGTTTCTTATGATTTGCTGCAGCCATTATTTTCCTTGCCGGTGCTGCCTGAGGAGGTAAAGCAGCAGGTGGAAACAGCTATTACTTATGACGGCTATATTCAGAAGCAGCTGGAGCAGGTGGCACGGATGGAAAAGCTGGAAAACAAGAAGATTCCGGCAGAGCTTGACTATGAGGATGTGCCGAACCTCCGGGATGAGGCCCGGGAAAAGCTGCAGCTGGTAAAGCCAATGTCCTTGGGACAGGCAGGCAGGATATCCGGCGTTTCCCCGGCAGATGTGTCGGTGCTGATGATTTACCTTGAGCAGAGGCAGAGATTGGAGGCTGGCAGGGCATGAATTTCCAGGAATATTTAAAGGATGCGGCAGAGCAGTTTGGCGTGGTGCTGACGGAAAAGATGCTGCGGCAGTTTGATTTGTATTTTCAGCTTTTGGTGGAATGGAATGAAAAAATCAACCTGACGGCGATTACCGAGCCTAGGGAAGTTGCCATCAAGCACATGATTGACTCCCTCAGCTGCTGGGATGACAGGTATTTTCCGCCGGGGGCGGCAGTGATTGATGTGGGAACGGGGGCAGGCTTTCCCGGCATTCCCCTGAAGATTTTCCGGCCTGATATCAAGCTTACGTTGCTGGATTCACTGAATAAGCGCATTAAATTTTTACAGGAGGTGGCGGATAAGCTGGAGCTTGACCAGGTGCAGTGCGTCCATCTCAGGGCAGAGGAAGGAGCCAGGCAGCCGCTTCTCAGGGAAAAATTTGATGTGGCTGTCTCCCGTGCGGTGGCAAGGCTGTCGGTGCTGGCGGAGTACTGCATGCCTTTTGTGAAGGTGGATGGGTATTTTGTGGCTCTCAAGGGCATGAAATATCAGGAGGAAGTAGCAGAGGGGGCCAATGCCGTCAAGGTGCTGGGGGGCAGCAGCATCAGGTCTGTGCCGGTAAGGCTTCCGTATATTGAGGACAAGCGGGCAGTGCTTTATATCAGGAAGGTCAGGGCAACGCCAAAGGCTTATCCGAGGAAGGCCGGGACGCCGGACAAGAATCCGCTGTAAGGCATGTTAGCAGATGTTGCTGGATGTTGTTATCTGATGTTTTGAGATTAATTTCTTATGGCGGGATTTTGCGTTTTGATGTAGAATTTGGTTGTAGGAATATGATTTTTTGTTAGTTTGCGGTCTGATGCTTTTGGTTTCAGGCGGCAGGGGGGAACGGCATGAATATGAAAAAGATAGTTACCTTGGTTATGGCATTGGTGCTGCTGCTGGGCTGCGGGGCAGAGGCGGCAGTCAGCAGCAATAGCAATAGCAACAGCAATACAGCTTCCGGCAGTTATGCAAGCGAGAAAAATAATAAGCAGGATAAGCGTTATGAGAAGCTGTTTAGTGATAATTACTTTAATTACTACATAGATAAGAAAAGTGCCAAGTGGATTGCCTGCCCTGATAAAAATGATGAGTATATTATTGATGTGTGGGTGAAGCTGGAGCGCATTGATGAGGCCAATGCCAGGTCGCTGGCTGAACGTGTCAATGACAGTCAGTACACATATCAGGGAAAGTATTATCTGGAGCATTATTATATCAGGCCTTCCACGCAGCAGATACAGTTCCTCTGCGAGCTGGAGGTCAGCGGCAGGCCGGATAATGATATCAGCCAGCGGAAGTACAATGTTAAGAACTGGGAATACCTGGTGCCTGAAAGCGTAGAGGACAATATCTATCAGGCTGTGGTAAAGAAGATGGGCAAGAAGCCGGGCTCCAAGGGAAATATCTTGGAAAGTGCAGGGGATTTTATTGAGGATGTATTCAGGATTGCCATCTGATGCCTGCATTGTATTGTGCGGGATTTTTGGCGTATGAAATATGTGATAAAGTAAAATTAATCTTCTTCTTATTATTATTTTTTTTAGTGGACTCTGTTCAGACTAAAAGAGGATGGGTTACGGCAGTACCTTCAGAAACACGCTCTCGCTCCTCGTTGTGCCTAGCGGTGCTAAGCTCTCGCTGCGCCTGACGGCTTGCGAATTGCTAAGCACCGAGGCGCAACAAAGGTTTCTGATGGCACATGCCGCAACCCATCCTTTTCTTGTCTGAACAGATACAGCAGAATGATAGCCTTATATTTTTTGCACGTTACGTAGAAATAGTACTAATGTCTTAATATTTTGCCTGTCCTTCTGCTACCATGTCTTGAACATCTTCATGTATGTTGTTGTCATAAACAGATGGCGTGAATCTCGCCGGGCCGCCTATGCCGAAATACTTCTCAAAGAAAGCTTTCAGCTTGTCAATGATGCCCTGCTTCTTCTTTTCCCGGTTTCCGCTGCCAAAGCGGCTGACAGGGGGCATGAGCTTATCAATATCCGTGCCGACAGTCTTCACCTCGCCATCCCGGAAGGAATTTTCCAGAAACTTCCTGGTTTCCTCCGGCTTCAGCTTTTCATTTGCAATGATGGCAGACAAATCCGCTTCACGCTGCTTGGCTACAAAGCCGTGCCATTCTGACATAACGTCATCGTCCATCTCATTCACATTGGCAATGAAATCCTCTACCAGCTGCTTCTTGCTGCGCAGCTCCGGGCTGGCATTAATGGCTTTACGGATGGTAATGAGGATTTCTTTATCCTGGCCATTACTGTCATGGTACTTTTTCACCAGCATGAGGATATAATCAATGTTAATCTCAATCTGCTTGATAAGCTCAACCTCAAACACAATATCATCTATTATGTCCGTGGCCTTGCCAGCGTCAATGAGCCCTTTCCATTCATCCCGTAAGTCCTGATACCTGCCCAGATAATCCTGCATATTCCTCTCACTGATAAGTTCCATCCCGGCAAACTCATCAAAGGAACTCAGCAGATTTCGCATCCTGAGCACAGCACCGAAAAGCTGGATAAAATCCTTCTGGTGCTGTTCGCCTTCAATGCGCGGTTCCGTCAGGGGGAATTTCTGCAAAAGATTGTCCACCAGGCAGGTATAGCCATTAACCTGCTTATTATTCTCATCCACATAGCCGTTGTAGTAATCCTGAAATTTCCTGAGCAGGACGATACCGCCAGCTTCCTTGTCCCCAAATCGTGCAATGGCTGTATCAACACGCTTCTGCAAGTTGCGGAAGCAGATAATATTGCCAAAAGTCTTTATGCTGTTCAGGATGCGGTTGGTACGGCTGAAGGCCTGAATAAGGCCGTGCATTTTAAGGTTCTTATCCACCCAGAGGGTATTCAGGGTGGTAGCATCAAATCCTGTCAGGAACATATTGACCACAATCAAGAGATCAAGCTCCTTGTTCTTCATTCTCAGGGAAACATCCTTGTAGTAGCTCTGGAACTTATCGCCATCGGTGGAATAATTTGTGTGGAACATGGCATTGTAGTCAGCTATGGCCTGTTCCAGAAAGTCCCTGTCAGTCTGTGAAAGGGCAGAGGTGTCCTCTGGATTTTCCTCATCAAGAATCTCATCTGCTTCTTCTTCATTGGCTCCATAGCTATAAATAACAGCTACACGCAGCTCCTTGGTATGGTCGGCAGCCATCTGCTTCCTGAACTCATTATAATACATCTTTGCCATAGGCACTGACGCCACAGCAAAGATGGAGTTAAAACCGCTGACACGCTGTTTCTGCTTTATCTCATCCACCTTGCCATGAGCTGCAGACGCTACTTCCTGAATATTGGTAAGCTGGTTGAAGATGTAGGTTTTATCCCCTCTGTAGGTTTTCTGGTCAAAATGCTCCAGTATATACTGGGTAATCAGCTTCACACGCTCAGGTGCCTCAAAAGCTTTTTTGCGGTCAATGTCCCAAACCTGCTCATCATCAATGTCCTCATCCAAGCCCATAGTTCTGATATAATCTACCCGGAAAGGCAGCACGTTTTTGTCATTGATGGCATCCACAATGGTATAGGTATGCAGCCTGTCACCGAAGGTCTGCTCAGTAGTCACGAAATGAGGATTGGTTACAGCACCAGCATTGACGGGAAAGATTGGCGTACCAGTAAAGCCAAAGATATGGTACTTCTTGAAATTCTTGACGATGGCAGCGTGCATATCACCGAACTGGCTGCGATGGCACTCATCAAATATAATGACTACATGCTGCTGGAAAACAGGGTGTCCGCTTTCCTTCTTGATGAAGGTGGCAAGCTTCTGGATGGTAGTGATGATGATTTTGGCATTGGCATCTCCCAGCTGCTTTTTCAGCACGGCGGTGGAGCTGTTGCTATTGGCAGCTCCCTTCTCAAATCTGTCATACTCCTTCATGGTCTGATAGTCCAGGTCCTTGCGGTCAACCACGAACAGCACTTTGTCGATGTAGGGCAGACGGGAAGCCAGCCGGGCGGTCTTGAAAGAGGTAAGGGTTTTGCCGCTTCCTGTGGTGTGCCAGATATAGCCGCCCCCGGCAATAGTGCCATACTTCTTGTAGTTGTGGGCAATCTCGATGCGGTTCAATATACGCTCCGTAGCCGTAATCTGATATGGCCGCATCACCATCAGCATATTCTCAGCCGTAAATATGCAGTATTTGGTCAGTATATTCAGCAAGGTATGCTTGGCAAAGAAAGTCCTGGTAAAGTCCATCAGGTCAGTAATAACCCTGTTGCTGGCATCGGACCAGAAAGAGGTGAACTCAAAGCTGTTGCTTGTCTTCCCCTTCCTGCCCCTGCCAGCATTGGAAGCTTCCTTCACGGCATTGAATCTGGTGCTGTTGGCATAATACTTGGTATTGGTGCCATTGGAAATCACGAAAATCTGCACATACTCAAAAAGCCCTGAACCAGCCCAGAAGGAATCACGCTGGTAGCGGTTAATCTGGTTAAAAGCTTCCCTGATAGCCACACCCCTGCGTTTTAGTTCCACATGGACGATAGGCAGGCCATTCGCCAGAATTGTCACATCGTAACGGTTGTCATGGCGGGCGCCCTCTCCCTGACTGATGGTGTACTGGTTGATAACCTGAAGCCTGTTGTTATGGATGTTTTTCTTGTCAAGCAAGGTGATATTCTTGGATGAGCCATCGTCACGCCTCAGAACCTGCACAAAATCCTCCTGAATTTTCCGGGATTTCTCCGCAATTCCTTCATTGGTGTTGGCAATAGCCGTGGCAAAGAACTTCTTCCATTCATTGTCTGAGAAACTATAGTTATTCAGTTCCTCCAGCTGGTGGCGAAGGTTGGCTATTAAATCCTTTTCGTTGTGGATTTGCAGGTATTTGTAGCCCTGCTCTGCAAGAAGGATAATAAATTCACGTTCCAGCTCCGCCTCAGACTGGTAGAAATCAGGTCTGTTCTTCACAGGTTCATATTCAGTTACTACGGTGTTTTCCGTAGTTTGTGCGACAATATTGAAGTACGGCACGGTATTCAGCACCTTTCTCATGGAAGTTCAAATTCCTTGCGTTTTTATACTAACATTATAACAGAAAAATACGCCCTGCAAAACATTCATTGAAGCAAAAGGGGGCTTGTGGTACAATACATATGTACAGGGGATTATAATTTTTGTAGTAGGGGACTGGCTAGTCTGATAGATTATATTTCCAGTGGAAAAGTAACAGATAAGTATACCCATCAGTTGGATGGGGAAGTTAATGAGATTAGGAACTATACTGGAAAGGAGCGAGCTTATATGACTTACATGCAGACTATTATGGAACATGAGGATATTGGATTTGATAAAGGATATGCGTATGGTCATGCAGAGGGTGTTGAACAGGGGTATGAGCAGAAAACAAAAGATTTTGTGCTTATTATGTGGAAAAATAATGAACCTATTGAGAAAATAGCCAGATATAGTAAGCTTACAATGGAACAGGTAATAGGTATGCTCCAGATGGTGTAGCGGTATATGGGACATATGAAGGATGTTGAGTAGATTATGATTACTTTATTTGACCAGGAATATATCTGGAACCTTGAAAGAGATAGCATCAGATCAGAAGCTTTTGCACGGGGGGCAAGCGAAAAACAAACTCAAGTGGTGTTAAATATGTTCAGACGCAATATGGCGGTAGAAGATATTGCCGACATTAGTGGAAGCTCCGTGGAGGAAGTTAAGGAAATCCTGAAAAATGCTGCGGTTCTTCATTGAGCTACATAGTTATAAGTAAAAAGCATGACAGTTGATGTGTCATGCTTCAGATTGTTGACAAACTAGCATAAGGCACTCCATTCATGGTAAAATATTATTATGATTGGGGTGTTTTTATGTATAAGAAAAAGAATCGTGCAAAACAACATCAGATGCAGTTCATAACGCTGGATGACCTTGTTCCAGC
>JALFXV010000093.1 GCA_022786545.1 Selenomonadaceae bacterium | reverse complement strand
CCTAGACCGGGAACCTGATGTGGGTAATGCCAACGTAGGGAATGTGATGTACGGGGGTGGTATGCCTGCAGCCTGTCATGGTGCGCCGGGGCATGCCATTTTTGTTTGTTGCAGTTTGCAGTGGAGCAGCTGGCGGCAGGGCATCTGCCAGCCCGCGGCTGAAAGCATAATAAGGAAAGGAAGTAGAGTGATGGCAAGAGAGTACAGGACTCAGATGGAGGCGGCCCGCAAGGGGATTGTGACGCCGGAAATGGAGAAGGTTGCAGCCAAGGAGCGCATGACCGTGGAGGAGCTGATGCCCCTGGTGGCATGCGGCAAGGTAGCGATTCCTGCCAATGTAAATCACAAGTGCCTGGAGCCGGAGGGCATCGGTTCCATGCTGAGGACAAAAATCAACGTGAACCTGGGCGTTTCCAGGGACTGCAAGGATTATGACGTGGAAATGCAGAAGGTCATGTCCGCTGTCAACCTGGGAGCTGAGGCGATTATGGACCTGTCCAGCCACGGCAATACCCAGCCTTTCCGCCGGAAGCTCACCAGCGAGTGCCCTGCCATGATTGGCACTGTGCCGGTGTATGACAGCGTTATCCATTATCAGCGGGACCTGGATACCCTGACAGCCAAGGATTTCATTGATGTGGTGCGCCTCCATGCCCAGGATGGCGTAGACTTCGTCACCCTCCACTGCGGCATCACCAGAAAGACTATCGAGCAGATCAGGAAGCACAAGCGGAAGATGAACATTGTCTCCCGGGGCGGCTCCTTGGTTTTTGCCTGGATGTCCATGACCGGCAACGAGAATCCTTTCTATGAATATTATGATGAAATCCTGGATATCTGCCGGGAGTACGATGTGACTGTATCTCTCGGTGATGCCTGCCGCCCGGGCTGCCTGGCGGATGCTACCGATGTGTGCCAGATTGAGGAGCTGGTGCGCCTGGGCGAGCTGACCAAGCGGGCCTGGGCCAAGGATGTGCAGGTGATGGTAGAGGGGCCGGGCCATGTGCCGATGGACCAGATTGCTGCCAACATGAAGGTGCAGGAGACCATCTGCCAGGGAGCGCCTTTCTACGTGCTGGGGCCGCTGGTAACTGATATTGCCCCTGGCTATGACCACATCACTGCCGCTATCGGCGGCGCTATGGCTGCCATGAGCGGCGCGGCCTTCCTGTGCTATGTGACTCCTGCCGAGCATCTGGCTCTGCCGAATGTGGAGGATGTGAAGCAGGGCATCATCGCCAGCAGGATTGCGGCCCATGCGGCTGATATCGCCAAGGGGGTCCGGGGAGCCCGGGAGATTGATGACAGGATGGGGGATGCCCGCCGCAAGCTGGACTGGGAGGCCCAGTGGGCGTGTGCCCTGGACCCTGAGACTGCCAAGGCCATCCGTGCCGACCGTTCCCCGGAGCATGATGATACCTGCTCCATGTGCGGCAAGTTCTGCGCTGTCCGCAGCATGAACAAGGCACTGGCGGGAGAGCATATCGATATTCTCTAATATTTCTACTATAATTATGAAGCAAACGGAAAAAGCGGTATGCGGAAGGCTTGAGGCTGCCGCTTTTTTTGTGTCCTGCCGGGGGAGCCTCCGGGCAGGGGGCAATAAAATTTGCATTTATTAATTTTATATATTGTTAATTCATGGTGCTTTGTGCTAAAATGTAGGTTGGAATTTTTGAGTAAATGATGATATGCAAGTGGGTATGTGTGAACATACGCCAGTATATGTGAGTGTGTGGGAGGTAGATGGATGCCATTGAAGCAGGTGGAAATTCTTGGCGTTAAAGTAAATTCCCTGACTATGGCTCAGGCTGTTGAGGCGGTTCAGCAGTTTATTGCTGAGAAAAGGGTTGCCCTGGTAGCTACGGCAAATGCGGAAATGCTGATGCGTGCTACCCGGGATGCGGAATTGAAGGATATATTGAACCAGGCGGACCTGGTGGTGCCGGATGGCGCCGGTACTGTCTGGGCGGCAGGCCATCTGGGAGAGCCCATGCCGGAGCGGGTGGCAGGCTTTGACCTGGCCCAGGAGCTGATGCGTGAGGCCCCTGCCCGGGGTGACAGGATTTACTTTTTTGGCTCTGCGCCGGGGGTGGCCGACAAGGCCAAGGCCAAGGCGGAGGAGCTGTATCCCGGCATCCAGGTGGTAGGTACCCGCAACGGCTTTTTTTCCGAGGCGGACGAGCCGGGGATTATTGCGGAAATCAGGGCGGCCAGGCCGGATATCCTGCTGGCGGCTCTCGGCGTGCCCAAGCAGGAGAAATGGCTGAGCAGGCACATGCAGGAGCTGCAGGTGCCGGTGTCCATCGGCGTGGGGGGCACCCTGGATGTGATGGCCGGCGTCATGGAGAGGGCGCCTCTCTGGATGCAGAAGGCAAAGCTGGAATGGCTCTTCCGGGGATTGAAGCAGCCAAGCCGTGCCGGAAGGCTGCTGGCCCTGCCGAAATTTGTCCTGAAGGTCGTAGCAAGTAAGAAGTGATGTGTGCCCGGAGGTGCTTAGGAATGAACAGAGGCCCTGTAGTCAGGGAAGGTTATATTTATATTGCTGCCGCGCTGTTTCTGGCCGTGGTGCTGTATTTTGGCTTTGGAGCCTGTGGCGCGGTCATACCGCTGGTTTTGGCGTGCTATTTTACGTATTTTTTCAGGAATCCCAGACGTGATATCCCTATGGATGAGAAGCTGATTGTCTCCCCGGCGGATGGCACGGTGCAGGATGTGGTGGATTTGCCGGAGGATGAGTTTGTCAAGGGCCCCTGCAAGAGAATCATCATTTTCCTGTCCGTGTTCAACGTGCATGTGAACCGCAGCCCCATCGCCGGTGAAATCAAGTGCCAGAAGTATGTGTGCGGCAGGTTCCGCCCGGCCTACAAGGATGAGGTGGGCTTTGAGAACGAGCGCCACATGCTGGGCATTGAGAATGAAAAGGGCTTCCGGGTGACTGTCACCCAGATTGCCGGTATCCTGGCCCGCCGCATCGTTTCCTGGGTAACTCTGGACGACAATATGGAGAAGGGGCAGGTCTACGGGCTCATCAAGTTCGGCTCCTGTACCGAGCTGGTGGTGCCGGATAGCGTAGAGGTGCTGGTGAAGAAGGGCGACAAGGTTCGCGGCGGAGAAAGTGTTTTGGGGAGGATTAAATAATGTTTAGTAAATCATGGGTGCCAAATGGCCTTACTTCCATGAATCTTGTTTTTGGCATGTGCTCCATCCTGTCCACCTTCAACGGTGAGCTGAGCAGGGCTGCCATCTGCATCCTGCTGGCCCTGGTGGCTGACGGGCTGGACGGGCGTTCAGCCCGCGCCCTGAAGGTAAGCAGCGAAATCGGCAAGGAGATGGACTCCCTGTGCGACCTGGTTTCCTTCGGTGCGGCGCCTGCTATCCTGGCCTACAGCCTGCAGCTCCACGAGTTTGGGGCTTTCGGCTGGGTGGCGGCTATTTTCTTCGCGGTCTGCGGCATGGGCAGGCTGGCCCGCTTCAATGTGAATACCACCGTAGTGCACGGCTATTTTATGGGGCTGGCGATTCCGGCCGGCGGTTGCCTGATTGCTACCTCCACCCTGCTGTTCCAGGCCATCGGCTTTGATTTGGGGCAGCTGTCATATGCCTATCCGGTTATCGTCATGGTGGTTGGCTACCTGATGATCAGCAGGGTGCATTACCCTGACTTCAAGGGGGACGGGGAGAAGATGAACCTGGTGGCAAAGCTGGTGGCTGCTGCTGTCTTCGGGGCTATTCTCGTCCTGGGCATGGATGCTGTCGGCTATGCGGTATTGTTTGCCATTTTTGCTGCCTATGCAGTTTTTGGCATCATCAACCACGCTATTAACCTGGCTGGCAAGTAAATGGCAAAGCTGGAAAAGCTTGAGCAGCCAATAAGGCTGGCAGGGCTGGAAAAGATGGCGAATAAAGGAGAAGTTAGTAAATGAATTTTCCATTTGACGTAGTAATGGTGCCGCTGCAGATAATTATTTTCCTGTTTACGGTGTATTTTTTCTTCATCGGTTTTTTCGGGCTGTGGAGGTTCAAGGAAGAGAAGATTACCACGCCGGAAAAGAAGATGGCCGTGATTGTAGCAGCTCACAATGAGCAGGCGGTTATCGGCCAGCTGGTGGAGAACCTGCAGCAGCTGGACTATCCAAAGGAACTGTATGATATCTATGTGATTGCGGATAACTGCTCGGATAATACGGCCCAGGTGGCAGGGGAGGCGGGCGCCATCGTCTGCGAGCGCACCCACCCTACCAAGAAGAGCAAGGGCTATGCCCTGGAGTGGATGTTTGAGAAGCTTTTTGCTATGGACAAGAAGTATGATGCCGTGTGCATTTTTGATGCGGACAATCTGGTGCATCCGAATTTCCTCATGGAGATGAATCATCATCTCTGCAAGGGTGCCAAGATTATTCAGGGCTATCTGGATGCCAAGAACCCGTATGATACCTGGATTGCCGGTACTTTTGCCATCGCTTTCTGGGTCATCGACCACATTTCCCATCTGGCCAAGACCAACCTGGGGCTGTCGGCGGTGCTGGGCGGCACCGGCATGTGCATTACTACCGAGGTGCTGCAGCGCCACGGCTGGCGCGCCACCTGCCTGGTGGAGGACATGGAGTTTACAATGAAATCCCTGGCGGAGGGCATCAAGACCACCTGGGCCCATGACGCTATCGTGTACGATGAGAAGCCGCTGACCTTCATGCAGTCCTGGAACCAGAGAAAGCGCTGGGCCCAGGGGCAGTTTGACGTGGCCCACCGCTTTATCCCGGTGATGCTCCGGGAGGGCATCAAGAGGCGGGATATCAGGATTCTCGATGGCTGCATCTATCTCCTGCAGCCCCATTTCCTGATGATTTCCACTTTCTTCATTATCGCCAGCTACTGCCAGCTGTGGTTCGGCCAGTTCTACACCAGCATTTACACCTTTATGCCGTCAGAGCTGATGACTGCCATCATGATGGGGCAGTATATCCTGCCGATGATTATCCTGCTGAAAATCAGGGCGAAGCTGAAGGCCTGGTTCTACCTGCTGCTGTACCCTGTGTTTATCTATTCCTGGATTCCCATTGTGTTCATCGGCTTCTTCAAGCGCAATGACCATGAGTGGAGCCATACCAAGCATACCCGTGCCATCAGCTATGACCAGCTGATGAAGGGCAAGAAGTAATTATAGTGGCGATTCCTTGGGAGAGGCTTCTGCTGTGGAAGCCTCTTTATTGTATACATATTGTATGGAAATATTGCATGTATATCATGTATCATGTATACCATGTGTATTATAGTGAAATTATGTTGAAATTATGTTGAAGGGGGCAACGGAATGTTTGAGATACATGTCAGTGCGGAATTTGAGGCTGCCCACAGGGTAGCAGGCTATCCCGGCAAGTGCGACAGGCTCCACGGCCATAGCTGGACCGTAGAGGCGGCAGTGGTTGGCCACAAGCTGGATGAGCTGGGGATGCTGGTGGACTTCAAGCTGGTGAAGGGAAAGCTCCGGGAGCTTCTGGAAACCCTGGACCACAGGCTGCTGAACGAGCTGCCGGCTTTTGCGGATGGCAAAAATCCTACGGCGGAGAATATTGCCCAGTACGTGTATGAGGAAATGGCCAAGGCGGATTTCTTCCAGGAGCTTTCCTATGTGAAGCTGAAGCAGGTACAGGTCTGGGAGTCCCCCAAGTCCTCGGTTATCTATTCTGAATGAGGTGGCAGGATGCAGGCAAATCTGATTGAAATTTTTTCCTCCGTGCAGGGGGAAGGGCGGTATGTGGGCTGCCGCCAGCTGTTCGTCCGCTTTGAGGGCTGCAACCTGCAGTGCCGCTACTGCGATACGGAAAATGCCCCGGGCACTCATCTCATGTGCAACCTGGAAATCTCCCCCGGTGCCAGGCGGTTCCGGGAAATCATGAACCCGGTGGAGGGGCATGAGCTGGCGGCGTATATCAACGAGTTTTTGCAGGCAGTGCCACATCAGGCGGTGAGCTTTACCGGGGGGGAGCCTCTATTGCATACGGGGCTTCTCAGGGAAGTGCTGCCCTTAATCGGCTGCCGCCGTTTTCTGGAGACCAACGGCACTTTGCCGGACAAGCTGGCGGAGGTTCTGCCCTGGCTGGATATTATCAGCATGGATATCAAGCTGCCTCAGGCCACAGGCAGGGAAATGTGGCGTGAGCATGAAAAGTTCCTGAGGCTGGCTGTGGAGGCGGAAAAGGATGTGTATGTGAAGCTGGTGGTGCCGGGAGACCTGGTGGAGGGTGATTTTGACCGGGCGGTGGAGGTGATTGCCTCCGTGGAGCCATCAGTGCTGCTGATACTCCAGCCGGTGACTCCCATGAACGGGGTGCCCGGGGCAGAGCCGGGGTATATGCTGGAACTGCAGCAGAGGGCCCTTGGGAAGCTGCCGGATGTGAGGGTGATTCCTCAGACCCACAGGATGATGGGTCAGTTATAGGAGAAGGAGCAATAGTAAAGTGAAACAGCTTTTGGACAAATTCATCATGGGTACCTGCCACCTGCTGGAGCGGCAGGGGGGATTTTATCTGGCATTTTTTGTGTTCAACTGCCTGCCCATGTGCTGCTATATGGTTATGAAGAAAAACGGCGAGGCGATGTTTTCCTTTGCCTGCTTTATGCTGCTGATAAATCTCCTTATCTGCTTTCTCATGGACAAGCTGCCGCTACTGGCACAGAGGATATTGAAAGCTGTGCTGCTGGCAGTTTTCTTCGTGCCCTTCGTGATTGAGGGGGTGGTGGTGTACAATTATACCGCCCTGATTGGCGTAGGGGTGGTGGCATCCCTTTTGGAAACCAACCTGAAGGAGGCAGGGGAGTTCGTCACCATGTACATGGGCACCCAGGAATGGATACTGGTAGTGCTGCTGCTTTCAGGGGGCATCTGGCTTTGGCTCAACAAGCCCTGGCGGAGCCTGCACTTTGACCAGACCGGCAAGCGGGTGCTGACCAGCTGCCTGCTGTCAGTCAGCCTCATCTATACGGTGATTCTTTTCAGCCTGCACATCGAGGTGCTGTGGGATACCATGTTCCCTATGCAGCGGCTGGTGCTGTCCTCTTCTGCCGCCATTGACAATATCAGGGCCTACCGGGAGCTGTCCAGCCATCTGGATGCTGACGTGGAGCTGACCAGGAATGACAGCAAAATCAAGAATGTGGTGTTCATCCTGGGAGAGTCCACCAACAGGAACCACATGCACCTCTACGGCTACTACCTGCCCAACACGCCGAATCTGGATGATATGGCGGAGCGGGGGGAAATCAGCGTGTTCAGGGATGTGGTGAGCCCTCATTCCACTACCATCGCAGTTCTCAGCAAGCTGTTCACCTTCTGCAACTATGAGTCGGACAAGCCCTGGTACGAGTACAGCAACCTGATTGATATCATGAACAGTGCCGGGTACAAGACCCATTGGCTGTCCAATCAGGAAAGCTCCGGCATCTGGGGCAACGTGGCGCAGATTTATGCCGCCCGCAGCAAGATCAGCCACTTTACCAGGATAAGAGACTCCAGGGAGGATGACGGGCTGGAGGACGGCGCCCTGTTCCCGCTGGTGGACGAGGCTATCGCCCAGCGGTCTGAGGAAAAGAATTTTTTTGTGGTGCACCTGATGGGGGGCCACGGGCTTTATTACAACCGCTTCCCGTATATCTTTACCAAGTTTACCAAGGATGATATCAGGCTGGATGTGAATGAGGCCCAGAAGACGGTGATTGCCCAGTATGATGACGCCCTCTACTACAATGACTACATCGTCAGCGGCATTATCGACAAGTTCCGCTGCACCGGGGAGGACTCCATTGTGGTGTATGTGCCTGACCACGGGGAGGCTGTGTATGACGAGGGGGGCTTTACGGGCCATATCGAGGAAAATCCCAGCCGCCACATGATAGAGATTCCTGTGATTATCTGGGCATCGGACAAGTTCAAGGAACTGCACCCGGAGAAGTGGGCTGCCATCCAGGCGGCAGTGGACAATCCCTACATGTCGGATGATATGATTCATACCATGCTGGATATCGTGGATGTGCAGACTGCCGACTACGACCCGGCCCGCAGCATCATCAATCCGCGTTTTGACGCCTCCAGGCCGAGATTCTTTGATGACAAGAACTACGATACGGAAATCAGGAACGGCGTTGTGCAGTAGTTTTGGGTGAATATTTTCAGCAATATTGCCGGTATGGGGAAGATTTTTTGCAGGAACTATTTACAAATGGTGTTTTAAATGTTAAAATGAACGTAGTAACTGATTTAAGTCTTTTCGAGAGTGGGTGCATTCACCCACTCTTTTCTTTGAAATAATAAAATACCGGATTTCGGCTTTGTGCTGCTTGGAAGGGAGGAATTTTTTTGGCCAGCAGGATTGAGAACGAGGTAGAGAGGATTGTGGAGGACCTGATAGCAGGCTCTCCCCTGGAACTGGTGGCGGTGGATTACGTCCGGGAGCGGGACTGGTATCTCAGGGTTTTCATCGATAAGGAGGGCGGCATCGAGATTGATGACTGCCAGGAACTTAGCGGACGCCTGGAGGAAGTCCTGGATGCGGGGGATTTAATCAGGAACAGCTACATTTTGGAGGTGTCTTCCCCGGGACTGGACAGGGAGCTGAAAAAGCCAAAGGATTTCCAGCGGGAGCAGGGCAAGCTGGTGGATGTGAGCCTTTTCGCCCCCCTGGATGGTGAAAAGGTGATTACAGGCCAGCTGAAGTCATACGATGGCCAGCATGTTACCGTGGACGAACGGGTGATTCCTATGGAGAAAGTAGCCAAGGTGAACCTGCATATAGATTTTTAAGAAACTAAAAATAAGTAAAAGTTACATGATGATTGGTAACCAGTCAGAAAGTTTAGGAGGTAAAATAGTAGTGGCTACCAGAACTACAAGAAGCAAGAAGGTAAAAACAGCAGAGGAACAGGACCGCGGCTTTATGGCTGCCTTCAGGGCGCTGGGGGTGGAAAAGGGCATCAATCCGGAAATCCTCTTTGACGCAATAGAGGCGGCGCTTGTGGCTTCCTACAAGCGCAATTTCAACTCCGCCCAGAACGTGCGCGTTGCCCTGGATCGCACCAGCGGCCAGTACCATGTGTACGCCATCAAGACCGTGGTGGAGGATGTAGCTGACAATATCCAGGAAATCTCCCTGGCGATGGCACAGAAGGTATCACCGAACTACCAGCTGGGGGATACCCTGGAGGTGGAGGTGACTCCGGCAAACTTCGGGCGTATTGCCGCCCAGGCTGCCAAGCAGGTGGTAGTGCAGCGCATCCGTGAGGCGGAGCGGGGCATCATCTACGAGGAATTTTCCAGCCGGGAGGGAGACATCGTGACCGGCCTGGTGCAGCGGGTAGAGAACAGGAATGTTTACGTTGACCTGGGCAAGACCGAGGCGATTATGGTTCAGTCGGAGCAGATTGCCAATGAGGAGTACGCTGTCAACGACCGCATCAAGGCATTTATCACCGAGGTGAAGAACAGCACCAAGGGGCCGCAGGTAATGCTGTCCAGAACCCATCCGGACCTCCTGAAGCGGCTGTTTGAGCTGGAGGTGCCGGAAATCCATGACGGCGTGGTAGAAATCAAGTCCGTGGCCAGGGAGGCAGGCATGCGCTCCAAGATTGCCGTATATGCCAAGGATGAAAGCGTGGACCCTATCGGTTCCTGCGTTGGCCACAGGGGCTTCCGTGTGCAGGCCATTGTGGACGAGCTTAGGAACGAGAAAATCGATATTGTCAAGTGGAGCGAGGACCCTGCGGTGTACATCGCCAATGCCCTCAGCCCTGCCAAGGTCATCAGCGTGGATGTGGCTGAGAGCGAGAAGATGTCCAGGGTTGTGGTGCCTGATTATCAGCTTTCCCTGGCCATTGGCAAGGAAGGCCAGAATGCCCGCCTGGCAGCCAAGCTGACTGGCTGGAAGATTGACATCAAGAGCGAAAGCCAGGCGAAGGAAGAGGGTGAGTTCCAGCCGCTGGCAGCTGCCGAAGCTGCGGCGGAAGCCCCTGAAGAAACCAGCCTGCTGCAGGGCGAGGATTTCCTGGATGAGTTCAAGAATGATACCTTTGAAGCGGATGAAGCTGAGGCTGCTGATGAAACTGATGAAGCTGAGGTAGCAGGGGATGCTGCTGCCGGGGCGGATGAGGCTGCCGGTTATGGCGATGCAGATGATGCAGATGAGGCAGATGAGGCAGACGATGTTGCTGAGGCTGCTGAGGCGGAGCCTGCCCCGGCCGGGGAAGAGGCTGAGGTATAATTATGGCGGCGGTAAAGAAGATTCCAGCCAGGCTGTGCCTGGGCTGCCAGGAGCAGAAGCCCAAGAAGGAACTGGTGCGCATTGTCAGGAGCCCGGAAGGGGAGTTCTCCGTGGACATAACCGGCAAGAAAGCTGGCCGGGGGGCGTACATCTGCAACAGGCGGGAGTGCTTTGAAAAGGCTGTCAAGGAGCACCGCTTTGAGCGTTCCTTTAAGGGGGCTGTTGATAAGGCGGTTTACGACCAGCTGAAAGAGCAGCTTTTTCATGAAGCATGAACTGCAATACTGCATTTATAAGCTATCATCATGAAGCCGATTATTATGAAGTCGATTATTATGAAGTCGATTTATGATGATAGTTACGAATTATGAAATATGAACGAACAGAAGATTTTTAATCTGCTGGGCATGGCACAGCGGGCAGGGCGGCTAGCCTCCGGTGATTTTGCCGTGACCAAGGCAGTGGAAGGAAAAAAGGCCAGATTGCTGCTGGTAGCGAAGGATGCCTCGGAAGAGACGAAGCAGCGTTACCGGCAGATGGCGGCAAAGGCAAAAATAGAATTATTCTATCTTGGTGACAGGGAGCTGCTTGGTCATTGTATTGGCAAGGATTTCAGGGCTGCAGCTGCGGTATTGGACGCAGGCTTTGCTAATGCAATAGCCAAGCACTGCCGGTCGGATAGTGATACGGGGGTGGATTAATGTCAAAACACAGAGTTTATGATATTGCCAAGGAACTGAATACTGATAATAAGACGATATTGGATATACTGCGCAAGAACAACGTAGAGGTAAAATCCCATTCCAGCACTGTTGACGATGCAGCCAGGCAGCTGGTTGTGAAGGCAGTGAAGGGGAACAGCCAGCAGAAGGCTCAGGCTAAGACTCAGCCTCAGCCGCAGGCAGCCACGAAGCCGCAGCAGCTGTCGCAGCAGCCGATGAACAGGCAGAAGCAGGTGCAGCCGCAGGCCCAGCAGAGCAGGCAGGCTCAGCAGAATAAGCAGGCCCAGCAGGGCAGGCAGCCGCAGCAGGGCAATCAGGGGCAGCAGAAAAGGCAGGAGCCAAAGTCCGGCCAGCAGCTTCAGAAGAACAGCGGCCAGCAGAAGCAGGGTCAGGCGAAGCATGGCGGCAACGGCGGCAGCCAGTCCAATGACAGAAGGCAGAAGCATGACGGGCAGAAGGCTGCTCATCAGGGCGGACAGAATAGCAGGAACGACAGGAATGACGGCAGAAATGGCGGCGGCAAGCCGGGACAGCGCAGCGGGCGTAATGAAAACCAGCATGGCGGACAGAACGGCGGGCGCAGCGACCATGCAGACCGCGGCAGCCGTAATGACAAGGGCGACCGCAACGACAGGAACGATAAGAGAAATAATCGCGATAATCGGATGGAGCGTGCTGACCGAATGGAGAGAAATGACCGTAACCGCCAGAATGGTGGCGGGCGCAACGAGCGCAATGACCGTAATGGCAAGAATGGCCGCAACAGCTTTAGCAATAACAACAACAGCAATAATGCCAGGAACAACAGGGGCAAGAACAACCGGGGGGGCAGAAATCAGCAGCCGGCACCAAAGATGGAGATTGCCCGTCCTAAGAATATCAAGGTAGGGGAGACGATCATTGTCAAGGACCTGGCCAGCAAGATGAGCTGCACGGCGGCAGAAATCATCAAGAAGCTGATGCTCATGGGCGTATTGGCCAGCATCAACCAGGAGATTGATTTTGATACAGCTGCGCTGGTGGCCGGCGAGTTCGGCGTCAATGTGGAGGAGCTGCCGCCGGAGGTGGACCCTACCCTCATTCCTGAGATTGTGGATGACCCTAAGTCCCTGGTGCTCCGTCCGCCGGTTGTTACCGTTATGGGACACGTTGACCACGGCAAGACCTCCCTGCTGGACGTTATCCGCAAGACTTCTGTCACCAGCCACGAGGCTGGCGGCATTACCCAGCATATCGGTGCATATCAGGTAAAATGCCAGGGCAAGAAGATTGTCTTCCTGGATACTCCTGGCCATGAGGCGTTTACTGCCATGCGTGCCCGCGGTGCCCAGGTAACAGATATTGCTATCCTGGTAGTAGCTGCTGATGATGGCGTTATGCCGCAGACCATCGAGGCAATTCACCATGCCAAGGATGCAGATGTGCCGATTATCGTAGCTGTCAACAAGATTGATAAGCCGGGGGCAAATCCTGCCAACGTCAAGAATGAGCTGATGGAGCATGGGCTGGTGCCGGAGGAATACGGCGGCGATACCATCATGGTGGAGGTTTCTGCCAAGAAGAATATCGGCATCAATGACCTTTTGGAAATGGTGCTGCTGGTAGCCGAGATGAAGGAGCTGAAGGCCAATCCTAAGCGGGAGGCCCGGGGCGTCATCATCGAGGCGCAGCTGGACAAGGGCAGGGGCCCTGTGGCTACCGTGCTGGTACAGTCAGGCACCCTGCGCATCGGTGATTCCATCGTGGCAGGTACTACCTATGGCAAGGTACGTGCCATGCTCAACGACCGGGGCGAGAACGTGAAGAAGGCCGGCCCTTCCGTGCCTGTAGAGGTGCTGGGCCTGAATGATGTGCCTGCCGCCGGTGATGAGCTGGCTGCCCTGGATGAGAAGCAGGCCAGGACTATTGCCGAGAAGCGCATGGAGAAGCAGCGCAACGAGATGATTCACGCCAAGAAGGTCTCCCTGGACGATTTGTTCAACCAGATTCAGGAAGGCCAGCTGAAGGATCTGAATATCGTGGTGAAGGCTGACGTGCAGGGTTCCGTGGAGGCGCTGAACAGCTCCCTGCTGGGGCTTAACAGGAATGACGAGGTGCGGGTGCGCATCGTTCATTCCGGCGTTGGTGCCGTTACTGAGTCCGATGTTATGCTGGCTTCTGCTTCCAATGCCCTGGTGATTGCCTTTAACGTGCGCCCTGATGCCAATGCCCGCCGGGTGGCAGATGCAGAGTCTATTGACATCCGCACCTACCGGGTTATCTACGATGCCCTGAACGATGTGAAGGATGCCATGAGCGGCATGCTGGCGCCTAAGTACAAGGAGGTTATCCAGGGCAAGGTGGAAATCCGCCAGGTAATGAAGTTCTCCAAGGCCCTGGTGGCAGGCTCCTATGTGCTGGAGGGCAAGATTACCAACCAGTCCAAGATCCGTATCGTACGTGACAACATCGAGGTGTTTGATGGGGAGCTGGATGGCCTGCGCCGCTTCAAGGATGATGTGAAGGAAGTGGCTGCCGGTTATGAGTGCGGCATTACCATTAAGGACTACAAGGATTTCCGCGAAGGTGATATAATAGAAGCATACATCATGGAAGAGGTAAAGACCTCCATCAATGATGTCAATAAGGACTAAGCCCGGGCTTTCAGGCCGGGGGACTGGTCTTGCGTATTTTGGTTAAGATATTTTAGGTATTTATTTTAGAACGGAGGGCGTTTTTTATGGGCCAGCTTCGTATCGAAAAAATTCAGGAGCTCATGAAGCAGGAAATCAGCCAGATTATCCTGCAGGAGCTGAAGGACCCGAGGATTGGCTTTGTGACGGTTACCCAGGTGGAAGTCACAAGGGATTTGAGTATTGCCAAGGTCTATGTCAGCATCATGGGCAGCGAGGAGCAGATTGCCAAAAGCTGGAAGGGGCTGAACAGCTCCCTGGGCTTTATCCGCCGGGAGGTGGGGCACCGCATCCGTCTCCGGGTAACCCCTGAGCTGAAGTTTGTGCTGGATAAGTCCCTGGACTACAGTGACCATATCCAGAAGCTTCTGCTGCAGATTGAGCGTGATGAGCAAAATAAGGAACAATAGTTTAAGCAGATAGTTTAAGTGTATAGTTTGAGTACATAGTTTGAGTACATAGCTTGAGTACATAGTTTGAGTGAGCCGGTGGCTGGTGCCACCGGCTCTTGTAAGATGGAGGTGTATCTATATGCGTATTTCCTTGCAGGAGGCTGCTGCCAGGCTGCTGGCGGCTGAAAATATCGTAGTTACGGCCCATGTCAATCCTGATGGCGATGCCCTGGGCTCTAGCCTGGCCCTTTATCATCTCTTGCAGAAGCTGGGCAAGAGGGTGCAGGTGCTGATAGATGACGATATTCCCGCTGCCTTTGGCTTTTTGCCGGGAATAGAGGTCATTGAGAAGCCGGATGAGGAAAAATATCAGGCGGATTTATTGGTGCTGCTGGATGTGAGCATGGACAGGGTTGGCAGGGTGATTGAGAAGTGCCCGGCACCGATTCTGAATATCGACCATCATATCACCAACGATGAAAAGGCGGATTTTCTCTATCTGGACGCGGACAGGGCTGCTACGGCGGAGATTGTCTACCAGCTGGCAGGGGAGCTGCAGGCAGTGCCTGACAAGGCTGCCGCCACCTGCATCTACACGGGCATGTCCACCGATACCGGCAATTTCCGGTACTCCAATACCACGCCTTTTACCATGCGGGCAGCTGCCGATATTATTGAGGCGGGGGCGGAGCCCCATATGGTATCGGAAGCCCTGGAAAAGCGCAGCTTCAAGGAAGTGCAGGACAGGGCAAGGGCCATGCAGACCATCGAGATGCATGCTGAGGGGAAGATTGCCGGGCTGTATATAGACAACGCCCTCTACGAAACCCTTGACACCACCGAGGGCTTTATTGACGGGGTGAGGATTATTGACACTGTGAAGGTGGCGATTCTCATGAAGGAGGTAGAGCCGGGCAAATGCCGCGTCAGCATGCGCTCCAAGGGGGTGGATGTGAGCAGCATCGCCGCTTCCTTCGGGGGCGGCGGCCATATCCGGGCCGCAGGCTGCACCATCGAGGAGCCTCTGGCAGCTGCCAAGGCAAAGCTTCTGGCAGCGGTGGAAAAGGCAGTGTAAAGCAATGTAAAGCAGTGCAAACAATATAAAATAATGTGCGGTAGTGCAAGTTAGTGCAGTATTTTCTTATATGCAGCCTTAGGCGAAAAAGATGATATAATTGAAAAACGTAGTTAAGCTTTTTATGAGCTTGGCTGCGTTTTTTATTTTGCCTGAATTTATGCAGGATTTTTCTTAGATAACGAAATGTGTTAGCAGAAAAACAGGTTACCCGCAAGATGCAGAAATTTTCTATTTAAACATACGGAAATGTCTTGCGGGGGGGGAAGTTTTGTGCTACTATAATAGACATGTGAACAGCTTATCTTTTGAGAGAAAGGAATTACTTTTTAAGTTGTGTTATGTGGTGGAGAAAATATATGGGCTATACCCGTAGGATAATGATGCTGCTGTACATTGTGACGGATTATCTGTCGATTGTGCTGGCAGAGCATACGGCACTGTGGCTGCAAGGGATATTTCGCGTTGAGGCAAGCAGTATTATGGTTTTGCCTTGGGATTATCAGTATGTATATATTCCTGGCATGTTTCTGCTGATTATGCTGCAGTCAGATGGTTATCGCTTCAATCGTCCGTCACTGGATGTGGCCAGTGATGTGTTCAAGGGCAGCTGTTTTGGCTTTTTGATGTACACTTTGGTGATTTTCCTGATGCGGAACAGCATGCAGGTGTCCAGGTACTACGCAGGCTGCTTTTTGGTGTTTATGCTGCTGTATATGGCGCTAGGGCGGTATTTGCTAGGAAAAATCCTGCTACGGGCTAAAGCCTTGCAGGAGCGGGTGCTGCTGATAGGTGCAGGGAAGACGGCAGAGCGGCTGCTGTCAGCATTTCAGGATGATTTTTGCTACTGCTACAAGGTCATAGGCGTGCTGGATGACCACCCGGTGTCGGAGAAACTGCCCCGGCAGTATCCTGTGCTGGGAGGCTTTGAGGATGCAGCCAGGGTGATCAGGGAGCAGGATGTGCGGACGGTAATCGTTGCTGCCCCGGGGCTTTCCGAGGGCGGCATGCGAGAGCTGCTGATGAGCATCCAGCATCTGACAGATACGGTGCTTTTTACGCCAAGCCTTGTGGGCTCGCCTCTTGGCAGCGTGGAAATCAGTACTTTATTTGTGGAGCAGCTGACGATTATCAAGAGCAAGAACAATCTGTCAAGGCGCATAAACCGTCTGACAAAGTTTGTCTTTGATATGGTGGTGACCTCCCTGGGGACATTGATAATTTCTCCTATCTTGCTGGTGCTGGCGATACTTGTTGGCATTGACAACAAGGGCAGTGTGTTTTTTGCTCACAGGCGTATTGGCAGAAATGGCAGGGAGTTCCCTTGCTACAAGTTCCAGACTATGGTAGCTAATGCTGATGAAGTATTGGTCAAATACTTGTCAGAAAATGAAGCAGCCAGAAAAGAGTGGGAGAGCAGCTTCAAGCTGACGGATGACCCACGGGTGACTAGGCTGGGGGCATTCCTCCGAAAGACCAGCCTTGATGAGCTGCCCCAGGTATTCAATGTGCTGAAGGGGGAGATGAGCCTGGTAGGGCCACGCCCTATCGTCCGTGCCGAGGTGGATAAGTATGGCGAGAATATTCGTGAATACTACATGGTGCGTCCCGGTATCACCGGCATGTGGCAGACCAGCGGCAGGAGCGATACCACCTACGAGGAACGGGTGGCTATGGATACCTGGTATGTGAGGAACTGGTCAGTGTGGATTGATATGAAGTATCTGGTGAAGACATTTAGTGCGGTGCTGGAGAAAAAAGGTGCGTACTAGGTGGTTGATGAGCATTGATTGATGCAATTGCAATAATGGATTTTTGAGGTTTGGGGTGTTACTGATTGGAGATTATGTATAAGGTTGCAATAGTAATACCCACCTGCAATGCCGGCAGGGAGTTTGCCAGCCTGCTGACAGAGATTGCTCAGCAGAGCCTGCCCATTGCTGGCAAGCTGGTGATAGACTCCTCATCAACAGATGGGACAGCAGATGTGGCTGGAAAACATGGCTGGCAGGTACGCAGTATTCCCAGGGCTGAGTTCAGTCATGGGGGCACACGGCAGATGGCGGTTGAGCTGTTGCCTGAGGATATAGAGATAGTTGTTTTTCTCACCCAGGATGTGAGGCTGCCGGATAGGCATAGCCTTGAAAAGTTAGTAGGTTCATTTGAAGATTTGCAGGTAGCGGCAGCCTATGGCAGGCAGCTTCCCCATGAGGGAGCAAGCATCTATGCCGCAGTGGACAGGGAATTTAACTATCCTGCTGTCAGCAGGATAAAGAGCATGGCAGATAGTAAGGAGCTGGGCATCAAGACAGCATTTCTGTCTGACTCATTTGCGGCATACAGGGTGCAGGATTTACGGAAGGCTGGAGGCTTTCCAAAAATCAATATCTGTGAGGATATGTATGTGGCAGGAAAGATGCTGCTGGCAGGAAAGCATATTGCCTATGTAGCAGAAGCGGAGGCAAGGCACTCCCATGAGCCGAAGCTAAAGGATATGTGGAACAGGTACGGAGCGATGGGCAGGTTCCAACGGCAAAATCCGTGGATAAAGGAAAGCTTTGGCAGTGCCGGAGGCGAGGGCATGAAGCTGGTCAAATATCAGGCTGAGCGTGTTTATAGAGAAAAAGGAATTGCTGGTGTGATGAAAATACTGGCACTTGATCTAGTGAAATTCACAGCATATAAGCTGGGCTGAAATGAGGTATAGAGGTTTTGCATTACATAAAGAATTTTTATGAGTTTGTTGCTTCCCTGTGGCATAACAAGGGACTTTTGTGGAATTTGACAAAGAAGGACTTGAAGCAGAGATATGTGGGTTCCTATCTTGGCATACTGTGGGCATTTATCCAGCCAGCGATTACTATCTGTATTTTCTGGTTTGTGTTTCAGGTGGGGTTCAAGTCCATGCCTGTGGATAATTTCCCATTTATCCTGTGGCTCATATGCGGCATGTTTCCTTGGTTCTTTTTCAGTGATGCCTTGCAGGCGGCTACCGGCTCCATATACAACAACAGCTTTTTGGTGAAGAAGGTCGTGTTCCGGGTAAGTCTGCTGCCTATGATACAGATTCTATCAGCGCTGATGGTAAACATGTTTTTCGTGGCGGTGCTGTTCTTGATGTTTGCTGCGTATGGCTATATGCCAAGCATCTATAATTTGCAGGTGTTTTATTATCTGTTTGGCAGTATCTGCCTGGTCTTCGGGCTTTCGCTGGTGACAAGCTCATTGGTGGTATTCATGAAAGATGTGGGACAGCTGGTTGCCATGCTGATTCAGTTTGGCTTCTGGGGAACGCCTATCTTTTGGAGCTTGAAGCTGATACCGGAAAGCTATCAGTGGGTATTTAAGCTTAACCCTATGTACTATATCATCGAGGGCTACAGAAACAGCTTCATCTACCACAAATGGTTCTGGGAGCTGGGCTATACCAATATAAGCTTCTGGCTGTTTACTGTGGCGGTGATGCTTTTCGGGGCATTTATTTTTAAGAAGTTGCGGCCACATTTTGCAGATGTGCTGTGATATAAAGGTGATTTGCAAAAGCAATTGTATGGTGATTGCAAAGGTAATTGCACAGTGATGGAGAATTAACAGTATTTTGTGCAGATTATGTGCTGTGTAGATGTGAGGAATTTTGTTTATGAGTGAAGATTGGGCAATTAAGATAGAGCATCTGAGCAAGGTATATAAGATATTTGACAAGCCGACAGACAGGGTGAAGGAAGCACTGAACCCATTCCGTAAGCGGTATAGCAGGGACTTTTATGCTCTGAATGATGTTTCCCTGACAATAAAAAAGGGTGAAACCGTAGGCATTATCGGCAAAAATGGTGCTGGTAAGTCTACTATCTTAAAGATAATAACTGGCGTGCTGACACCAACCAGCGGCAGTGTGCAGGTCAATGGCCGTATTGCCTCCCTCTTGGAGCTGGGTGCTGGTTTCAATCCTGAGATGACAGGTATAGAGAATATCTACATGAATGGCACTATTATGGGCTATAGCAAGGAAGAAATGGATGATAGGTTGCAGGATATTGTTGATTTTGCCGATATTGGAGAGTTTATACACCAGCCTGTGAAGATGTATTCCAGCGGTATGTTTGCTAGGCTGGCGTTTGCAGTGAATGTAAATGTCACCCCGGATATATTGATTGTTGATGAAGCCTTGTCTGTGGGAGATGTATTTTTTCAGAATAAGTGCTTTAAACGGATGGATGCATTGAAGAAAAGTGGTGTGACAGTTCTTTTTGTTTCTCATGATATGGGGAGCATTCGTCAGTTATGCGATAAATGCCTTTGGCTGGAAAATGGTGGTATGCGTCAATATGGCAATGTTGAAGAAATAGCTGCTGCCTATTTTAATGAGCAGCTTAGTTTGCAGAATAAGTTGAATCAGGATACAGTAGAAGATTTTGTCAGCAATCATGATATTGATGTATCTGAGGGGAAAAAATACTTAGAATTACCGTTAATATCATCTAAGCAAGGTTTGATGAATAATGATGTCATAATAAAATCTTTGTCATTTTATGAGAATGGTGAAGAAAGACTGGTATTGGAGAATGGGCATAGGTATGTGGCAAGATATGCAGTTGAATTTAAGAAAGGGTTTGAGAATCTTATATTTGGCTTTGTAATGGAGAATAATAAAGGAATTGCAGTTATTGGAATCAATAGTTGGATGGCGAGTGGTGGAAAGAATATTGCTATAAAAAAAGCTGGTACAGCAGTGGTGTCTTTTGAGTTTTTGTTGCCTAAAATATTGCAGGGAACATATACAATCAGCCTAGCAGTAGCTCAGGGAAATCAGCTTGGAAATGTACAGCTTACATGGTTAGAAAATACTATTAGTATTGATATAAAAAATAAAGGATATAATTGTTCTGTTATAGAGATAGATTCTGATGTAGAAGTGAAATTTTACAGTAGTGAGTATTTAAGTTATTTCGCGAGGTAGGCAAATGCGTATAGTTGCTAGAGAAAAATGTAATGTATGTGGTGTAGAAACTGAGTTCAAAATTGATGATAAAGCTACTTTATTAAGAGAAGCGGTGTGCTCTTTTTGTGGTGCTAGTATTAGGGTATCAGATATCGCAGGTATTATACAAAAGGAAATATCTATTGCAAAAAAACAAATGCAAAATGGAGCAAATGAAAATCTTTGTATATTAAACCTGTGCAGCCAGGGCAAAGTCCATGAGTTGTATAAGACTTTTTCAGGGTATCGGTGCGGTGAGTATTTTGATGGTGTTGCATCCGGGGATTACCTTGATGGGATTATGTGTATAGACCTGCAAAATATTCCTTTTGAAGATAATTATTTTGATTTTGTTATCACGGAAGATGTATTAGAGCATGTATGGGATGTAACACGGGCTTTAAAGGAAATAAATCGTGTTTTAAAGCCAGGTGGAAAACACATCTTTACAGTTCCAGTACATGAAAATATTGTCACGATGAGCAGAAAATACAATCCATTGGAAGTTTTCCATGGAGATCCTTTACGCCCTGAGGGAGCGAAGGTTTTTACGGATTTTGGCAGGGATATAGTTTTATTTGTAGACAAGTTTGGCATGAAAACAACCATGCATACACTGCATAAATTCCATGAGCCTGATGAAACTTCGTTTATTGATGATGAGGCAGAAAGCTACAAGAAAAATTGGAGAAATATGCTGGGAGTATTCAGATATAACTCCATTGTATTGGTTTCAGAGAAAGTGGTTGATTGTAATATGGATAAAAAGAAGCAGAAGTTTGAAAAGGAAGAATATACTTTACCTTTTACTGGAGAACGATTTGTACCAGATATGTCTGAGAAGTATATAGTGGCAGAGCATTATCAGCGGTACAATGCCGTTTTGAATATTGTAAAAGGGAAGAAGGTATTGGATGCCGCTTGTGGGGCTGGTTATGGTACGGCACTTATGGCTTCAGTTGCAGAGGAAGTTACCGGTATAGACATTTCTAGTGAGGCTATTAGTTTTGCTAATCACTGCTATTCAGATATAAGCAATGCAAAATATTTGGAAGCATCTATCGCGGAATTACCGTTTTCAGATAATACTTTTGATGTAATTATCAGCTTCGAAACAATAGAGCATGTCAATGAAGACTTACAAAATAAATTCTTAAAGGAAATTAAGCGTTGTTTAAAAGATGATGGAATATTGGTTATGTCTAGCCCGGATAAGAGAACTTATTCTGATTTGCCTGACTTTCATAATGAATTCCATGTTAAGGAGTTTTATTTTGATGAGTTTGATGCGTTTTTACATAGAGAGTTTAAGTATGTAGAACATTATTTGCAGGGCGAGCATGATTTGACAGGTGAGATGTTGTATCCGGCAAAAGGTGATACATTCAGCTTGAGAGTATTAAACAAGTTGGATACAGATAAGGATAAAGATCGTTATATTGTATCTGTGTGCAGTAATAATCGTTTGAAAAGAGAGGTGGACATTTCCAGTTGGTTTAGTTATGAATATGTACCAACTATTTATCCATATATTGATGGTTTATATAAGAGTGAAAATGTTGTATCACCATCTAGTTTTGAGCATAACAACACTTACAAAGTGAGATTTGATTTAACAAATATACATACTGATGGACGGTTAAGGTTTGATCCGTTGGAAAATGCTTGTTGTGAAATTGAGATAGTCTCGGTAAATACAGATGCAAAAGATTATACTATTGTTTCGCATAATGCATTAAAAAAAAGTGGCAATAAATATATTTTTATAACAATAGATCCCATAATTGAATTTGTTGCGGATTTTAATAACTCATCATATTTTGAAGTGGAGTATTTTTTGAAAATATTAAATGTAATAGATGTTTCAAAGTTTGCTTATGATAAGTTTATTGCTGATAATGACAAATTTGAGAGAGCAATTAAGGAATATGATAGTAATTTTAATAATTTAGAAAAAGAGTTACAAGCTATAAAGAATACTAAAGGATATAGGATTTTGGAAAAAATACGTAAGTACAAAAATATATAATTTAAAATTAATTTATTTGGCGCTGCTAGTGAGGTATGTGATGTTTAAATTAATAAAACAGCTTGCAAATCATAAAGAATTAATAAACTTAAAAAATCTAAATAAGGTTATATGTTATTTGCAAAATGGAGAGTTGCTTAGTGCATTGAAACGAATTCAAAGAAAAATTGAAATCTTTGATAAGAGTACAGTGCGTGAACATTATTATCTTAACGATTGCTTATATCAGTCTGAATATGTCGAGCTTCTAGATACTGTTGATATAATTATACCTATCTACAATGCCTATGAATACACTGAAAAGTGTTTAAAGACAATATATCAGAATACAAATTCCGCATATAATTTATATTTGATTAACGATTGCAGTACAGATAAAAAAATTGATGAATTATTGCTACGAGTTGAAAGTCAGAAAAAACCACAATGGTTAAAACAGTTGTATATTGTTAATAATATTGAAAATATGGGATTTATAGGTACTGTAAATAAAGGAATGTCTATGTCCAATAATGATATAGTAATATTGAATACGGATACAGAGGTTCCAATGGGGTGGTTACAACGTATTATGCAGCCCATCCTGAAGAATGAATACGTAGCTTCTGTAACACCATTTTCGAATTCAGCCACTATTTGTTCTTTCCCAAAATTTTGTGAGGATAATGCATTGCCTAAAGGAATAGATGTAAATACTATTGATGCTTTATTCGAAAATTTTGGTTCAGGAGCTATTGTAGATATTCCAACAGGTGTAGGGTTTTGTATGGCTATGAGCAGAAAATGCATCAAGGAAATTGGTGTTTTGGATGAAGTATATGGTAAAGGGTATGGCGAAGAAAATGATTGGTGTAGAAGGGCAGTCCGTGCTGGATATACCAATACTATGATTACTAATCTTTTTGTATATCATAAGCATGGAGCAAGTTTCGGAGAAATTATAACTAAAAGCAAGCAGGATAGGATTAATGAAAACTTGCAAATACTTACTAAGCGTTATCCGGATTACCAAAACGTAATAGATGAGTATATTTTGCGGGATCCTGTTCAGGATATACGTCTTTTTATGGAAGTGCTTCTTGAAAGAAATATACGTAAAAGTGTTAAGGCAGAATTGATTATAAATCATTCGCTAGGTGGAGGGGCAGCTACGTATGTAAAAAGAAAGATTGAAGATAATCCAGAAAAGGTTTTCTTTCTAATGGAACTTATGCCAGATGGAAAGACTTTGAAGGTTACAACTCATAATATGTTATCTTTACGTGAGCTGTTTTTTGATTTTCAAAAGACTGATAAAACTTTTTTACGTAGGTTGTGCAGTGCTTTTCAAATCGAATATATTTTCATTAACCAGTTGGTGGATTATCCATTGGGAAAAATTGTTTCAATGATATTAGAAGCAAATCTTCCATATGTTTTTTTTGTGCATGATTTTTATTGTGTTTGTCCGAGATATAATTTGCTAAATAGTGAATTTAAGTATTGCAAACAAGAAAAAAGTGTCGATGTATGTAATAAATGTTTGCACTCTTATTTGCTGTGCAAAGATATTGAGTATTGGAGAAAGCAATTTTTTAGATTGTTAGCTCAGGCTAACCGAGTAATTACACCAAGCAGGAATACGACTAATATTATAGAAAGTTATTATCCATCCATAAATATTGAAACTATAGAACATAGAATACCAGAATCTATATATGTTACATACAATGAAATATTTGAAAGTAATGAAGTTTTCCACATTAGTGTGTTGGGGGCAATAGGTATCGAAAAAGGAGCCAGGATACTTGATGAGTTAGTGAAGTTAATACAAGAGAATAGGGATAATATTAAGATTACGGTTATAGGGTATACAGATATATATCCTAACGCTTATGTAAATAAGTCAAGAATGCTTGAAGTTACTGGTGCATATGATAATAGAGATGTATCAGATTTATTGGCAAGATATAAAACAAATATAGTTTTGATTCCGTCCATATGTCCAGAGACTTATTCCTATACTGTAAGTGAGGCTATATATTCAGGATATAAGGTGTTAGCATTTAATATGGGTGCTCCTGCGGATAGAATTCGTGAGACTGGCATGGGATGGCTTGTTGATGAGGTCAGTAGTGAAGCACTGTATAAAATGATTGTTAATATTCGAAAACAACAATGATTATCGTGTGTGAATGTGGATTTGGAGGAATGATTTATAGACTTTATACCAGACAAATATAAAGAAGGATATCTAAGGTGCATTTACTTTAAGTGTGTAGTAAATTAGTCAATAGTAGTTTATGGTTACTTAGTCTATTTAAAGGGGAATATATCAATGTATACGAAAACTGCACTAAAAAGAAGTTGCGTTCTTCTTATAGTTGTAAATATATTTATTTTAGCAACTACCTATATGCCTATGATGTAGCAAATTATGGCAATACAGTTTCCAATTCCATTCCGATAGCGTTGAAGGATTTGCTGGCAGCCGGGGATAGTGCTATGCTGAGGCGCGTTATGATACTTGGATTTGGTGTAGGCTTGTCCTGTGGCGGATGTATGGTTGATTTGACTAAAATTAATTTGGTTCATGGGTAAATATCGTTGGGGGAATTGTATATGAAGATTATGCCAAATAGGTTAGACCGTGGCTTTTTTATGTATCAGGAGGAGTTTGAAAAGAAGGCAGTTGAAGTTCTTCGTTCAGGCTGGTATGTCTTGGGGAATGAAGTCAGGGGCTTTGAGCAGGAATTTGCAGATTATTGTGGTGCAAAGCATTGCGTAGGCTTGGCCAGCGGTTTGGATGCATTGTGGATAGCTTTTCGGATTTTAGGCATCGGTAAAGGTGACGAGGTTATAGTACAGGGAAACACGTACATTGCTAGTGTCATGGGGATTACAATCAATGGTGCTACGCCTGTATTTGTGGAGCCGGATGAATATTACAATATAGATGCAACGAAAATAGAAGAAAAAATCTCCGAGCGTACAAAGGCTATTCTTGTGGTGCATTTATATGGGCAGGCATCTAATATGAAGCCGATAATGGAAATTGCTAATAAGTATAAATTGCGTGTGGTGGAAGATTGCGCTCAATCTCATGGTGCTTGCTTTGATGGGAAAATGACTGGTACTTTTGGCGATATAGGTTGTTTTTCATTTTATCCGTCTAAAAATCTTGGTGCCTTTGGTGATGCTGGTGCCATCGTGACTAATGATGAAAAGCTGGCTGATGAATGTCGAATTTTTAGAAATTATGGCAGTGAAAAGAGATACTACAATAAGGTTGTGGGTGCTAATTCTCGTTTGGATGAAATGCAGGCAGGATTACTGAGGGTTCGTTTGCGACATCTGAATGAATTAGCGGATGAAAAACAGAGGATTTGTGAGAACTATTTGGCTGAGTTGAATAATCCATGTATCGAATTGCCTAAAATTCGTGATGGTGCAACCCATATTTGGCACCAGTTTGTTATTCGTACAGATAGACGTGATGAATTGATGGAATATTTGAATGAAAAAGATATAGGTACGATTATACATTATCCTATTCCACCGCATCTGTCTGAGGCGTATGCTTATCTGGGCAAAAAAGCAGGTGATTATCCTATTACTGAGCGGTATGCTAAGACAGTGCTTTCTATACCATTAGATAATGGCATGACTGATGAGGAGCAGGATATAGTAATAAAGGCAATCAATGAATTCAGATAGTGAAAGATGTAGTTGTAATATTTGATTTTCTGCAAATAAAAACAGCCACAATGGCGTGGCTGTTTTTATAGAAAGATTATATTGTGCTGTGCTTACATTTTTGCTATGGCATCCAATTCTTCAGGAGAATAGCGACCTGTCGCTTTCAAGGCATCCAAAGTAACCAGCCCATTAGCGAGCAGGTCGCGAATGGTTGAGATTTTTCCGCGCTCCTCACCTCGAGCCTCGCCACGCGCTTCACTGATTTCAATCAGAGCCTGTCGTTCTTCTTTTTCATCCCATTCAAAGCCAAACATATCAATTACCTCGCTTTCATTATGCTGAAGATAGTCTTTCATAACATTGTTGTCAATGCAATATCTGATGGTTGCGCTGACAGCTTCATCAATAGGCAGCCGCTGTTTGCGAAGCTGCTTGTAGTGATTTGCGAAAATGCTATATTCATTGAGAGGCCTGCACCGCTCCTTTAAGCCCTAGTTCATGCCATCGGCAAGATTGTAGACGTTCACGATGAGCTCCAGTTTGTCTGATGGTGCCATGAATGCGTCACTCAGAGAGTCTGGTGCTCAATCAGCATCATGATGAGCGTATCCAGCATGAAGGAAATATCATTTTTTATGTTGCTGTAGAAGCTTCCGCTGAGCGTATTGATTTTGATGCCGGAAGGATCAGTATAACGGGTTCCTTTGATGGCATTCAGAAGGGCCAGCAGATGGTCTCTTGTACTCATGTACTTGCAGAATACAGTATCGCGCACTTTAGGGTTGGTCATACGGCTTTCTTTTTTCATTATAGCAGAATTATTTGTTTTGGGAAAATGGCTTTACAGATGGGATGCAAAAAAATATTCTACAAACATTATATCACTTTTTAAAGGAAAGGAAAATATATTTTCGTGAAAAATATGATTTATTTTATATAATGCAGAAAGCATGTAGAATGTATCTGCAAGTATCTGAAATAGGAGGAAAATCATGACGCGGTTTAGGGCGTTGCGGCTCAAAAGCGGCTTGAGCCAGACGGAATTCAGGCGGCAATACAATGAAAGATACAATCGCTCCTATACTGCGGCGGCGATTTCCCAGATAGAGCATGGCAAAAGAATGCCGGAGCTGGGGGCTTTGCGGGATTTTGCTGATTTTTATGGTGTGAGCGTGGATTATCTGCTGGGACAGCAGGCCGATGAGCAGGATGAGCAGGCTGGGGAAGTGGCAGATCAGCAGATTTCTGCCAAGCTGAAGAATCTTGTTGAACAGCTGCCGAAGGAAAATAAGGCAGATATGGATGATGAGGTGAAGGAAAACATTGAAATATTGCGCAGCCTGCTGCATCAGTCGCTGATTTTGGCACGGCGTGTGGAAAAGGATGAAAAGTCATGGTTTAGATATTGATTGCCTTGCCAAGGTTTTCATTATAATGTACAATAGAGGAAAAATTATTGCAACACAAGGAGAGACATCTCTTTGTGTTTATTTTTGTGAGAAGGTAGTATTATAAGGTAGTGTTATAAAGGCGAGAGTGCAGTTGTGAAGATTAAGCGAGTGAGGTGTGGTTTGGCTTATGGATGGGTTTATTAATTTTTTGAAGCCCCCCGGCATGACTTCTCATGATGCAGTGGGGTATGTGAGGCGGCAGCTGGGGGAAAAGAAGGTAGGGCACGCAGGCACCCTGGACCCGGGGGCGGCAGGGGTGCTGCCTGTTGCCGTAGGCAGGGCTACCCGGCTGATTGAATATCTGGACAGCGTGGAGAAGGCGTACAGGGCGGAGCTGGTCTTTGGCTTCGCCACGGACAGCGGTGATGACAGCGGCAAGGTAGTGGAGCGTGCCGATTTTTTTGCCATGCCTGAGAGGGAGAGGCTGCTGGAGGCCTTTGCTGCCTTTACCGGCACTATTACCCAGGTGCCGCCTGCCCACTCCGCCATCAAGATAAATGGCAGGCGGGCCTGTGATTTGTTGCGGGAGGGGCATCAGGTAGAAATCCCTTCCCGGCAGGTGCAGATTCATGCCCTGAAGCTTTTGCAGGCGGGGAAAAATCATATTGCATTTGATGTGGTATGCTCCAAGGGCACGTATATCAGGAGCCTGTGCACGGATTTGGGGGCGTATCTGGGGATACCTGCCACCATGTCTTTTCTGGTGCGGCGGGCGGTAGGAAGCTTCGCCCTTGGGGATGCGGTGACAGCAGAGCAGCTGGCAGAGCTGAAGGAGGCGTCGCTTTTGCCGATGGATGTGTATCTCGGGCACCTGCCTCGCTACGATTTGCGGCCTGACCGGCTGAAGGCATTTTCCAATGGGCTTCTGACTCATGACAGGCAGTTTCAGATGCAGCATCAGCCTGAGGGGGATGTCATACTCAGGGTGTATTGTAATGAGGAATTTATAGGCATCGGGCATTTTGATGTGGAAAAGTCGGCGATTCTGCCGGACAAGGTAATTGTCAGATAGGATAATGCTGTATAGGATAATGCTGGAATAAGATAATTGCCAGATAAGTTGCAGGTAAAATATATTTTACAGTGCCATGTAAATTGCTACTTTTTTTTTGTACAAATTCCATGTATAATATAGCATAGAGTGAATTTTGCGAAATGGTGTAAGGAAGATGCTGATGAGGGATGAGCGTACACAAAGCCTTTACGAATTTAACAGGGATTTAAGCACTGTGTCGGATGAAAGCCTCCGCCTGGAACTGGAACAGAGCTATCGCATTATCAATGCGCTTAGTTCCAGCTATCATGATGTTTATTATGCCAATCTTGAGACGGGCAATATGAGAAGCTACCGTTACAGCCGCATTACCCAGGAGATGTTTGGCAAGCAGTTCGAGAATGGCGATTTTGAGACAAATTTGTATACCTATGTGCGCAAGGCGGTGCATCCTGATGACCAGGAGCTTTTTGAGCCGGTGCTGACCAGGGCCAGCATCAAGAAGGTCTTTGAGCGCCAGGACAGCTATTCCCTAAAATACCGGGTGGTGCAGGACGGGGAGATTCACTACTGCCGCTGCCTGGTGGTGAAGATTCTGGGACGGCCTGAGGAGTTTGTTTTCGCTTTCCAGAACCGGGACAGGGAAATGATGATGGAGAGCGAGAAGAAGAACGACATGAAGCGGCGCATGGACATTGTCATGTCTATGGTGAAGATGTATGACAATTCGTTGTACGTGAATGTGTCCAGCAACCGCTTTCTTGAGCTGAAGATTTCCCCTGCTATCCGGGAGATGATTGACAAGACCAAAACCTATGATTCTCAGCTGGGAAATGTGATAGAAAATGCCGTCAGCAGGGAATATCAGGCCGCCATGCGGGAGTTTCTGGACATTCATACCATCAATGAGAGGATGGGCTGCAAGAATGTCATGTCCCTGGAGTTCAAGGGGCGCACTACAGGCTGGTCCGAGGCGTACCTGATCGTGGGCAACCGGGATGCGGACGGCCTGGTGGAGGATGTTTTTGTAGCTACCCGGGGCATCAATGAGGAAAAGATGCAGAAGCTTTTGCAGCAGGAGCAGGAGCGCAGGCAGAACAACCAGCTGACTGAGGCACTGCGGCTGGTCAATAGCGCCAATGAGGCGAAAAAGCTGTTTTTGCAGGATTTGAGCCAGGATATCAGGTTTTCTTTGGACGATATCAGGCGGCTGGCGGATATCTCATGGCTGGAGGCGGAGAAGCCTGAGAGGATATCCGGCGAGTGCCTGCAGCAGATTTTGGCCAGCCTGCGGCAGATTGGGGAAATCAGCGATGTGCTGCAGAAAATGGTGGAAAGTGCCTTGAAAAAAGCGTTGGAGGAATAATATTTTCAAATGGATATGGAAGTCTATATATTTGTAGCTGTGGCAGGTTTTGTGGCTTCTTTTATTGATGCGGCGGCAGGGGGCGGCGGCATGATTTCTTTGCCGGCACTGCTTCTGACGGGGATTTCGCCACTCCATGCCCTGGGGACCAACAAGATGGCGGCTGTCATGGGGGCGTGTACCAGCTTTATTACCTTTGTCCGTTCCGGCAAGATGGATGTGCAGCTGATAAAGAAGCTGTTTCCCTTGTCCCTGGCAGGCTCGTCTCTGGGGGTGCTGGCCGTGCAGCAGGTGCCCTCGGAGTTCTTGCGTCCTTTGATTGTGGTGCTGCTGGTGGCGGTGGTGCTGTACAGCCTTTTGAAAAAGGACTGGGACAGGGATATGGAGCCCAGGAAGCTGACGGGCAGGATGCTGGCCCTCAGCATGGTGACGGCATTGGTGATGGGCTTTTATGACGGCTTTTTCGGGCCGGGCACTGGCTCCTTCCTGCTGTTTGCTTTTTTGATGCTGGGCTTTGATTTCATTTGTGCCACGGCAAATACCAAGGCCCTGAACTTTGCCAGCAACCTGGCGGCCACGGTATTTTTTGCGGCTTCCGGCATGATTGACTACCAGCTGGGCATCTTTATGGGCATATCCATGATTTTCGGTGCCTACTGCGGGGCGCGGTTTGCCATCACCAAAGGCGTGGCCTATGTGCGGCCCATGTTCATCGCCGTGACCACCATGCTGATTGGCAAGCAGCTGATGGATTTGCTGTGAGGTCATTTTTTATAGTTTTATTGCAGGGATAGATTATTTTTAGGGGCGTGAGATCAGATTGGAAGAAAAATTGAAATTGTATGGGTTTAACAACCTGACCAAATCCCTTAGCTTTAATATCTACGATATTTGTTATGCTAAGACACCGCGTGAGCAGCAGGACTACATCAAGTATATTGATGCCCAGTATAATTCGGAGCGGCTGACGAAGATACTGTACCGGGTGACGGAGATGATAGGTGCCAAGGTGCTGAGTGTGTCCAAGCAGGACTATGAGCCTCAGGGGGCCAGCGTGACTTTTTTGATTGCGGAGGAGGCAGCTGTTGCTTCCGGCAAGAAAAAGCCGCTGAACTGCGCCGAGGTTTTGCAGGATATCCAGGAGGCGGAGGATGGCGGCGTGCTGCAGGGGGAAACAGTGGTGGCGCACCTGGACAAGAGCCATGTCACTGTGCATACCTATCCGGAGTTTCATCCTGAGACCAGCATTGCCACCTTCCGGGTGGACATAGATGTGGCCACCTGCGGCGAGATTACGCCGCTGAAAACCCTGGATTATCTCATCGGCATGTTTGATTCGGATATTATCACTATGGATTACCGGGTGAGGGGCTTTACCCGCAATATGGCAGGCCGCAAGCTGTTTATGGACCATCACATGACCTCTATCCAGAATTTTATCAATAAGGATACCCTGGACAAGTACGATGCGGTGGATATCAATATCTATCAGGCCAATCTCTTCCATACGAAGATGCTCATCAAGGAACTGGATTTGAAAAATTATCTTTTTAATACGGATATTTATGAAATTCCGCCAAAGACCAGGCTGGATATCCATAACAGCCTGCGCCGGGAGATGATAGAGATTTATAGCGGTACTAATGTTTTTGGCTGATCGGCTCCATCGGCAGCCAGGGCAGGTCTTGGGGGGAGCAAAGGATGAAGTATATTTCGCAGGAGAACGCGCCAATTCTGGAAGCTTTGGAGCGGATGAAAAGTGCCAGGCTGGTGCCTTTTGATGTACCCGGTCACAAGAGGGGCAGGGGCAATAAGGAATTGACGGATTTTTTGGGGGAGCGCTGTCTGTCGGTGGATGTGAACTCCATGAAGATGCTGGATAATCTCTGCCATCCCGTATCGGTTATCCGGGAGGCGGAGGAGCTGGCGGCGGAGGCATTCGGGGCAAGGCGTGCTTTCTTTATGGTGGGAGGCACCACCTCGGCGGTGCAGGCTATGGTGATGACGGCCTGCAAGCGGGGTGAGAAGATTATCATGCCCCGGAACGTGCATCGGAGCGCCATCAATGCCCTGATTCTCTGCGGGGCGGTGCCGGTGTATGTGAATCCCCGGATGGACCCGGTGCTGGGCATTTCCTTGGGCATGAGCGTGGCGGATGTGGAGCAGGCTATCAGGGAAAATCCAGATGCCAGGGCTATACTTGTGAACAATCCCACATATTATGGTATTTGTTCAAATATCAGGCGGATTGCGGAACTGGCCCATGAGCACGGCATGCTGCTGCTGGCTGATGAGGCCCACGGCTCCCATCTGTATTTCAGCGACAGGCTGCCGGTGGCTGCCATGCATGCCGGTGCGGATATGGCGGCTATTTCCATGCACAAGTCCGGCGGCTCCCTGACCCAGAGCTCCCTGCTTTTGGTGGGGGACAGGGTGTCTCATGGCTATGTGCATCAGATTATCAACCTGACCCAGACTACCAGCGCATCCTATCTTTTGCTGGTGAGCCTGGATATTTCCCGGCGCAATATGGCCCTCCACGGGGAGAAGCTGGTGGACAGGATTATTTCCCAGGTGCAGTATGCCCGGGATGAGATCAATGCCATCGGGGATTATTATGCCTATTCCAGGGAGTTAATCAATGGCGACTCCATCTATGATTTTGATATCACCAAGCTGGCGGTATATACCCGTTCCATCGGCCTGGCAGGCATCGAGGTTTATGACCTTTTGAGGGACGAGTACGATATTCAGACGGAGTTCGGCGATATTGCCAACCTGCTGGCTTATGTTTCCGTAGGGGACAGGGAGAAGGATATAGAAAGGCTGGTGTCCGCCCTGTCGGAGATTCGCCGCAACTACCGCCAGACCGGCAGGGAAATGCTGAAGGCTGAGTACATCAGCCCTCAGGTGGTCTGCGGGCCTCAGGAGTCCTTTTATGGTGACAAGGAGTCCCTGCCCATTGGGGAGACTGTGGGCAGGGTGTGCAGCGAGTTCGTCATGTGCTATCCGCCGGGGATTCCGATTCTGGCCCCTGGTGAGATGGTGACGGAGGAAATTTTGCGCTACATACGCTATGCCAGGAAGAAGGGCTGCCAGATGACAGGGCCGGAGGACATGGATTTGCAGCGTTTGAATGTTTTGAAGGGAGAGTGACTGGCATGCTCTGGTTTACAGAACAGCATACTCCTAATGTGAGGTTTTCCATTAAGATTGACAAGCAGCTTTTTAGCGAGCAGAGCGAGTTTCAGCGGATTGATATTTTTGAGTCCGAGGAGTTTGGCAGGGTGCTGGCTCTTGATGGCTATCTGATGCTGACGGAGAAGGATGAGTTTATCTATCATGAGATGATTACCCATGTGCCTATGTGCGTACATCCAGATGCCAGAAAGGTGCTGGTCATCGGCGGCGGTGATGGTGGTACTGTCCGGGAGCTGACCAAGTATCAGAATATCGAAAAGATTGATCTGGTGGAGATTGACCAGCGGGTGGTGGAGGTCAGCAAGATGTTCCTCCCCAAGACGGCTGCCGCCCTGGAGGATGCCCGGGTGACCTGCTACTATGAGGACGGCCTGAAGTTCATCCGCCATGTGGAGGACGAGTATGACCTGATTCTGGTGGATTCCACAGACCCGTTCGGCCCCGGGGAGGGCCTTTTTACCAAGGAATTTTATGGCAACTGCTTCAAGGCGCTCCATGAGGACGGCATCATGGTGAACCAGCACGAGAGCCCTTTTTACAAGGAAGACGCCTATGCTATGCAGCGTGCCCACAAGCGGATATGCCATTCCTTCCCTATCAGCAGGGTATATCAGGTGCATATTCCTACTTATCCTTCCGGCCATTGGCTGTTCGGCTTTGCCTCCAAGAAATATCATCCTGTGAAGGATGTGAACTGGCAGGCCTGGAAGGACCTCAGGATACGCTGCCATTATTATAACTGTCCGTTGCATGCAGGCTCTTTTGCCCTGCCAAACTATGTAGAGGAGCTTTTGCGAGATGTTGAAGACTAATGTGGAGACTTTTTTGGGCTGCGAGGCAGAGCTTTCGGATGCCCGTATCGTTATCTTTGGCGCACCTTTTGATTCTACCACTTCTTTCAGGCCGGGAACCCGCTTTGCCAGCAAGGTGATGCGGGGGGAGTCCTACGGGCTGGAGACCTACAGTCCTTATCAGGACCTGGATATGGAGGATGCGGCTGTTTTTGACAGCGGCGATCTGGAGCTGTGCTTCGGCGATACGGAGGCGGCCCTGAAGGACATCGAGGACAGGGCGGCGGAAATCCTGGCTGCCGGGAAGCTGCCCTTTATGATTGGTGGCGAGCATCTGGTAACCCTGGGGGCCATCAGGGCTGCGGTGAAAAAATATCCTGACCTGCACATCCTGCATTTTGATGCTCACACTGATTTGCGGGAGGAATACCTGGGGGCGAGGCTGTCTCATGCTTCCGTCCTGCGCCGTGCCTGGGAGCTCACCGGGGATGGCAGGATCTGGCAGCTGGGCATCAGGAGCGGCCTGCGGGAGGAATTTCGCTGGGCCAGGGAGCATACCAGCCTGAGGCCTTTTGATTTGAGTGCCATGCCGGAGGCATTGGCCGCCCTGCAGGGCAAGCCGGTGTACTTTACCATTGACCTGGATGTGATGGACCCGTCTGTTTTCCCGGGAACCGGCACGCCTGAGTATGGCGGCGTGACCTTCCGGGAGCTGATGGAGGCGGCAGTGGCTGGCTGCGGCCTGAAGGTGGTGGGCTGCGACCTGGTGGAGCTGTCGCCTGCCTATGATCAGAGCGGCGCCTCTACGGCGGCGGCTCTGAAGCTTATGCGGGAAATGCTTCTGAAGCTGGAGGAACCTTTTATCAGGGGGCCTGTGCAGGTGTGAGGCAGATTCTGCTGTTGGATGAGATAATTTCTGATGCTGCATAAAAATCTAAAATCTTAGTGAAATCTGGAGGTAGAAGAATGGGAAAAGCTTTAATTATCGGCTGCGGCGGCGTGGCCAGCGTGGCAATTCACAAGTGCGTGCAGAACAGCGATGCCTTTGAGGAAATCTGCATCGCCAGCCGTACTGTTAGCAAGTGCGATGCCCTGAAGGAAAAGCTGCAGGGGGGCAAGTGCAAGATTACCACTGCCCAGGTGGATGCCAACAGCGTGGAGCAGCTGGTAGCCCTCATCAAAAAGGTGCAGCCGGATGTGGTGCTGAACCTGGCCCTGCCTTATCAGGACCTGACCATCATGGATGCCTGCCTGGAGTGCAAGGTAAGCTATGTGGATACTGCCAACTATGAGCCTGAGGATACGGCCAAGTTTGAGTACAAGTGGCAGTGGGCTTACCGGGAGAAGTTTGAAAAGGCAGGCATTACGGCTCTGCTGGGCTCCGGCTTTGACCCGGGCGTAACAGGCGTGTTCAGTGCCTATGCCCTGAAGCATCACTTTGATGAGATTAACTACATCGATATCCTCGACTGCAACGCCGGTGACCACGGCTATCCTTTTGCCACCAATTTCAATCCTGAAATCAACATCCGCGAGGTTTCTGCCAAGGGCAGCTACTGGGAGGATGGCAAGTGGGTTGAGACCGAGCCGATGGAAATCAAGCGGGTGTACAATTTCCCTGAGGTTGGGCCTAAGGACATGTACCTCCTGCATCATGAGGAGCTGGAGTCCCTGGGGCTGAACATCCCAGGCATCAAGCGCATCCGCTTCTTCATGACCTTCGGGGAGAGCTATCTGCGCCACCTGAAGTGCCTGGAGAATGTGGGCATGACCTCCATTGAGCCCATAGAGTTCGAGGGCAAGAAAATCATTCCGCTGCAGTTCCTGAAGGCAGTGCTGCCGGACCCTGCCAGCCTGGGCCCCCGTACTGTGGGCAAGACCAATATCGGCTGCATTTTCCGGGGCAAGAAGGACGGCAAGGACAAGACCTACTACCTGTACAATGTCTGCGACCATCAGGAGTGCTACAAGGAGGTGGGCTCCCAGGCCGTATCCTATACTACGGGCGTGCCTGCCATGATTGGCGCCATGCTGGTGATGAACGGCACCTGGAAGAAGCCGGGCGTGTACAACATTGAAGAGTTTGACCCTGACCCGTTCATGGAAGCCCTTAACAAGTGGGGGCTGCCGTGGCAGGAAAGCTTCAATCCGGAGCTGGTGGACTGATGGGGGCCTTCAGCTACCGGCCTGACTGGCTGGCCGAAGTAACCACGCCTGCCTATGTGGTGGAGGAAAAGCGGCTGGTTCGCAATCTGGAAATTCTCAGGGGGCTGCAGGAGCGGACGGGCTGCTATGTGCTTCTGGCGCAGAAGGCATTCTCCATGTACTCCTGCTATCCTCTTATCAGCAGATACCTGAAGGGGGCCGCTGCCAGCGGCCTCTTTGAGGCGCGGCTGGCCTATGAGGAATTTCCCGGGGAGAACCACGTTTTTAATCCTGCCTTTCAGGAAAAGGAGTTTGCGGAGCTCCTGAAATACTGCGACCATTTTGTGTTCAACTCCATGTCCCAGTGGAAGAAATTCGGGCCGCGGGCGCTGGCTGCCGGCAAGGAGTGCGGCCTGCGCATCAATCCTGAACATTCCACCCAGGAGCACGCCATCTACGACCCCTGCTCCCCCCTGTCAAGGTTGGGGGCAAGGCTCAGCGAGCTGGATGAGGAGGGCCTTGAGGGACTGTCTGGCTTTCACTTCCACACCCTCTGCGAGCAGGGGGCGGAGCCCCTGGCGGAAACCCTGGCAGCTGTGGAGGAAAAGTTTGGCAGGTACCTGCCGCGGCTGAAGTGGATTAACTTAGGCGGCGGCCATCACATCACCAGGGAGGGCTACAACATGCCCCTTCTGGAGCGGTGCATCCGCAGGATGCAGGACAGGTACGGCCTGAAGGTATATCTGGAGCCCGGGGAGGCGGTTGCGCTGGATGCAGGCTTTCTGGCGGCTACGGTGCTGGAGGTCATAGAAGGGCCGGAGCGGGAGCTGCCCGTGGCGGTGCTGGATGTGTCGGCTGCCTGCCACATGCCTGATGTGCTGGAAATGCCCTACAGGCCGCCCCTTTCTGACAGCGGTGAGCAGGGGGAAAGAAAGTATTCCTACATGCTGGCAGGCGCCACCTGCCTGGCAGGGGATAATATCGGCGTATTTTCCTTTGAGGAGCCCCTTGTGCCGGGGAGGCGGCTGCTGTTCGGCGATATGGCTATTTACACGATGGTGAAGAACAATACCTTTAACGGCATGCCGTTGCCGGATATTGTGTATGTGGAGGCCGGGGGCGGTTGGAAGACAGTCAGAACTTTTGGTTATGATGACTTTAAGCAGCGATTATAAAAACAATGTGTTATGGTATATGAAAATTTTTGCTTTATGCAAAAAAATTGCACATTTGATATTTACGAAACTCTCAAAATTTTATATAATGTATGTGAATGGTACTTAATTTATCAAGGGATTGAAATCTTTGAAAGAAGAGGGGCGTATACATGGAAAACAGGAAAATTAGAGATGAGCTGGATAGCCTGGTGTCTTTCATCCGTCAGAAGCATAAGGAGTTCATGGTGAGCAGGCTTCAGCCGCTGGGTATCAAGACCAGCTCGAGAGGTTCTGTGCTGTATGCTGTGTATGAGAATGAGGGTCTTGTGCAGGAGGATATCAGCAGCAGGTTGAGCATGGATAAGGCATTTGTGACCAGGGAATTGAATGCCCTGGGGGAGATGGGGCTGATTAAGCGTCTCAAGGACCCGCAGGATCATCGCAGAAATCATATTTTCCTGACTGATGAAGGGCGTGAGCTGGGGGAGTCCATCGTGAAAATCGAGACAGCCTGGGTGAAAATGGCCTATGCAGGTTTTTCCGCCAAGGAATTTTCTACCATGAAGACTTTTTCCGAGCGTGTCAGCAACAACATCAAGAATGCTTAAACATGCGTGGGAGTGCGGCAGCACTCCTTTTCTTTTTTGATTTGCAATCTGCGGAAAATCGTGGTAGAATGATTGGTACAGCGAAGAAGGAGAGAGTAGCCTGCAAGGTGTCTTTCAGGGAGTCCTGGCAAGTGGGAACAGGGCAGGGGCCGGCAGGTGAAGTTCGCTCCGGAGCTATTCTGGTGAAGAGATGTAGTCAGGACGTTTTCCGCGTTAAGGAGCAATTAAGTGAGAAAATAGGGTGGTACCGCGAAGCGGTGGTGCATCTTTGATGCCGTGCCTTCGCCCCTAGCTGTTGGGGGCGGAGGCTTTTTTTATACCCAAAACCGCCCGTGGAAAATATTTTTAGGAGGACATTATGGAAGAAAAGATTGAACAGCTCAGGCAGGAAGCCGCCAAGGCTGTAAAGCAGGCAGTGGGGAGCCTGGGGGATCTGAATGATATCAGGGTAAAGTACCTGGGCAAGAAGGGCGAGCTGACCACCATCCTGAGGGGCCTTGGCCAGCTTTCCAAGGAAGACAGGCCACGCATCGGCCAGATCGTAAATGATGCCCGTCAGCAGCTGGAGCAGCTGATTGCAGAGAAGAACGAGGAGCTCCGGGAGGCGGAGCTGAATAAGCGCCTGGCCAGTGAAAAAATCGATGTTACCCTGCCGGGGCGCCGTGCCCCGCGCGGCCATCTGCATCCCCTGACCATGACGCTGATGGAAATCAAGAGCATCTTCATGAAGATGGGCTTCACGGTAGAGGTGGGCCCTGAGATAGAGAAGGATTATTATAACTTTGAGGCATTGAACCTGCCAAAGGACCATCCGGCACGGGATATGCAAGATTCCTTTTATATCACCGAGGATATCCTCATGCGTTCCCAGACCTCCCCGGTACAGGCAAGGACGATGGAAGCCCATGAGCCTAACAGCCCGATCCGCATGATTGCACCGGGCAGGGTGTACCGCCGTGATGACTATGATGCCACCCATTCCCCGATGTTCACCCAGGTGGAGGGCATGGTGATTGACAAGGGCATCAGCCTGGCTGACCTGAAGGGCACCCTGGAGAACTTCCTGAAGCAGATTTTTGATGAAAAGGTCAAGGTACGTTTCCGCCCAAGCTTCTTTCCGTTCACCGAGCCTAGTGCCGAGGTGGATATTTCCTGCGTGATGTGCAAGGGCAAGGGCTGCCGTGTCTGCAAGGGAACAGGCTGGCTGGAGATCCTCGGCTCCGGCATGATTCATCCGAATGTGCTGCGGATGAGCGGCTATGACCCTGAAAAGGTCAGCGGCTTTGCATTTGGCATGGGCGTGGAGCGTATTGCCATGCTGCGTTACGGGATTGACGATTTGCGTCTTTTCTATGACAATGACTTGAGATTTTTAAAGCAGTTCTGGTGATAGGGAGGAATTGGAAAAATGCAGGTATCTGTAAAATGGCTTCATGATTATATAGATTTCACGGAAACTGCCGAGGAGCTGGCTGATAAGCTGACTATGGCAGGCATTCCGGTAGAGAATGTCATCCGTGCCGATGAGGGGCTGGACAAGGTTGTCACCGGCAGGATTGAGAAGATAGAGGTGCACCCTGACTCCGACCATATGGTGATTACCTCCATGAACGTGGGGGCGGCTGAGCCTGTCCAGATTGTTACCGGTGCCCAGAATGTACGGGAAGGGCAGATTGTGCCGGTGGCCATGATCGGCGCCAAGCTGCCCAACGGCCAGAAGATTTCCAAGGGCAAGCTGCGGGGAGTGCAGTCCAATGGCATGCTGTGCTCTGCTGAGGAGCTGAAGATGGATGTGACTGCCCTGCCAAAGGAGCAGACCGAGGGCATCTATATCCTGCCGGAGGATACTCCTGTGGGTATTCCTGCCAGCTCCGTGCTGGGTCTGGATGATGTGGTGCTGGAGTTTGAGCTGACTGCCAACCGTGGCGACTGCTTCAGCGTGCTGGGGCTGGTACGGGAGGTGGCCATCCTCACCGGCAATGAGCCAAAGTGGCCGGAGATTAAGGTCAATGAGGATGATGCGGCCAAGGCTTCTGACATGATCAGGATTGGCATCCAGGCGGAGGACCTCTGCAGCCGTTTTTCTGCCCGTGTGCTGAAAAATGTCAAGATTGGCCCGTCCCCTAAGTGGATGCAGCAGCGCCTGGAGGGGGCCGGTATCCGTGCCATCAACAATGTGGTGGATGTGACCAACTTCGTCATGGTGGAGCTGGGACAGCCTATGCACGCCTATGACTATGACCAGATAGCAGGCCACAGCCTGACTGCCCGCCGTGCCCTGGAGGGGGAGAACCTTCATACTCTTGATGACTCCGAGCGCCTTGCCAGGGGCAACGAGCTGGTGATTGCCGACAGCGAGAAGCCTGCGGGCCTGGCCGGTGTCATGGGGGGCCTGGAGTCCGAGGTAACGGACAACACGACTGCTATCGTGCTGGAAGCAGCCTGCTTCAACGGGGCCAGCATCCGCCGTACCTCCCGTGCCTGCGGGCTTCACTCTGAGGCTTCCGGCCGCTTTGAGCGCGGTACGGATGTGACGGCTACCATCAGGGCTCTGGACAGGGCGGCACAGCTCCTGCAGGAGATGGGGGCATGCACTGTTGCTCAGGGCGTAGTGGATGTCTATCCTGTAGCCAAGGAGCCTGTCCATGTGGCCTTTACGGCAGAGCAGATTAACAGCCGCCTGGGCACGGAGATACCGGCTGAGCGGATGATTGAGATATTGGAGAAGCTTTACTTCAAGGTAAGCCCGCAGGAGGGCGGTGTATATAGCGTGGAGGTTCCTTCCTGGCGAAACGATGTTACCTTCATGGAGGATTTGTCCGAGGAAATCGCCCGCATCCACGGCTTTGACAATATTGCCTCCACTACGCCGAGAGGGAATGTGACCCAGGGGGGTCAGAAGCCTCTGCAGGCTTTTGCCGACCGGGTGAAGCTGGCACTGACCCACATGGGCATGTGCGAGGAGGTTTCCTTCAGCTTTACCAGCCCTGATATTTTTGATAAAATGGAGCTGCCGGAGGACAGCAGCCTGAGAAAGGCTATCCCTATCATGAATCCTCTGACGGACGAATTTCCTCTGGTGCGTACTACCCTTTTGGGCAGCGTGCTGGAAAATGCCGTTCGGAACCTGTCCAGGAAGAACGAGGACATCAAGATTTATGATGTGGCACCTGTCTTCTATCCTAAGGCGCTGCCTTTGACGGAGCTGCCGAGGGAGGTTGTGAAGGTAGCTGGCTTTATGACAGGCCGCCGCAACCCTGTGGGCTGGAGCAACGACAGCGCTCCGCTTGACTTCTACGATGCCAAGGGCATTGTGGAGGATTTGCTGGAAATGCTGGAAATCAGCCGCTATCAGGTGGAGGCAGGCGAGTATACAGCCATGCATCCTGGCAAGACAGCCCTCTTCAAGAAGGGCAAGGAGATTATTGCCGCTGTAGGCGAGCTGCATCCTAAAGTGGCTGAGAATTTCGGCATCAACAAAAAGGCATATATCTTTGAAATGGATTTGCTGACGCTGCTGAAATACACCGTATCCAAGAACAGCTGTGCCTCTCTGCCGCGTTATCCTGGCATCAGCCGTGACCTGGCCATGCTGGTGGAGGAAAATGTCAGTGCAGCGGAGATTGAGCGCACTATCGCCAAAAATGGCGGCCAGTTCTTTGCCGGCGTTACCCTGTTTGATGTATATCAGGGCAAGCAGATTGCCGCAGGCAAGAAGTCTATGGCATTCAGCATCCAGTTCCAGTCCAATGACAAGACCTTGACTGATGCTGAGGCCGATGAGGGCTTCCAGAAGATTCTGGAGGCTGTGCAGAAGGAGTTTGACGCAGAACTTAGAGGGTGATGCTTATGGCAACAATAGTGGATGTAACTATTCTGGGAAACCATTATAAGCTGAAAAGCAGTGACAACGAAGCCGGGCAGCTGGAGGAGCTGGCAGCCCGGCTGGATGCCAGGATGCAGGAAACAGCTAGCCATCTCAAAAGGGTTAATCCGCTAAATGTAAGTATATTGACAGCCCTGCAGCTGGCGGAGGAACTGGCCAAGAGCCATGAGGAGGCCAGGTCGGCCTATGCAAAGCTGCAGAAGCAGTATAATGACGAGCTGGCAAAGCTGGGCAGGCAGCAGGCTGAGGAATTGGCGCAGTGCAAAAATGAGGCGGCGGAGCAGGCGAAGAAGCAGGCTGAGGAACTGGCACAGTGCAGGCAGGATTGGTCTGAACGCTGCAGGCGGCAGGAAGAGGCGCTGGCAAAATGCAGGCAGGAACTGGCTGATGCAGACAGGCGCCATGCCGAGGCATTGTCTGAGCAGAAAGCTGCAAAGGAGCAGGAGAACAATAAGCATGCCGAGGAACTGGCAAAGCTGGCCGTACGGCAGAAGGATGTCCTGGCACAGCTGAACAGGCAGCATGATACGCTGGTGGATGAGCTGCGCCAGACGCACAGCCGGGAACTGGCAGGCATGCAGCAGCAGCACAGCCGGGAAATGACAGATATGCAGCAGGAACATGCTGCGGAACTGGCAGGCATGCGGCAGGAACATGCTGCGGAACTGGAAGACATGCGGCAGAAACACAGCCAGGAACTGGAAGACATGCGGCAGAAGCACAATCAGGAACTGGCAGACATGCAGCAGAAATACAGCCAGGAACTGGCGAAAGCCCAGCAGGAGCAGTCTGGACGCTATGAGGCCCTGCAGGCGGAGCATGCTAGCCTGAAAAAGGATTATGACGAGCTGATGGAACTGCTGGAGGAAAGCTGATTTTTAGACGAAAATGACCACGGGGCAGGCTGGCTTTATGGATTTGAGAGCAAGCGGCTTCAGTGGTCATTTTTGTTGCAGGTATTTACTTGGCTGTTCACCAAAACTTTTTTCAGCAGTATAGTTCTTATCGGGCAGGGCAGGTAAATTTCAGGCCTGGCGTCCGGGGGTAGGCTTTTGGAAAATATTTTTAAAAGTTGAAAAAACAGGAACAATGCCCTATAATATAATGATGTTGTAATAAAATGGGTGTATGGTTTGCGTAGTGTGACAGGTTAAGGGGAGGATACACATGAAAAACTATCAGACTGCATTGGAGCGTTACAGGGAGGCTGCCGAGGACGGGGATATGGCAGCAGGCAGGAAGCTGGGCAAGGTTCTGTTGGAAGAGGGCCTTCGCTATCTGGAGGCTGCTGCCCTGAGCGGGGATGCAGAGGCATTGGAAATACTGTCCGGGGCCCTGGCATCTGCCAACAAGCTTTTGTACAAGGGGCAGAAGCAGGATGGCAGGGAACTGCCGTCAGAAACGGATTTTTCCCGGGTGCATATCGGGGATGTGGTGTTCTTTGGCAGGCACGTAAGCAAGGATGAGCCTATTTCCTGGCAGGTGCTGGCTGTGCAGGAAGGCAGGGTGCTGCTGCTGAGCAAGGATATCCTGGAGTATCGCGCCTTTCATGAAAAGTGGGGGCTGGTCACCTGGGAGAGTGCCAGCATCCGCAAGTACCTGAACGGGGATTTCCTGGCCAGGGCTTTTTCAGACAAGGAGCGTTTTATTATTGCTACCACCAAGGTGGAAGCCCATGAAAATCCCATGTGCAACACAGACCCGGGCAGGGATACCAGGGACAAGGTATTTCTCCTCAGTGCCGTAGAGGCGGAGAAGTATTTTCCTGTCAATCTGGACAGAAGGTGCTTTTACTGCTTTGCTGACCGGAAGGCCGGTGCCAGGGCAGGCTGGTGGTGGCTGCGCTCCCCGGGCTTTAACGAGGCAAATGCCGCCAGCGTCTGGGAGGATGGGACTTTTTCCTACAGCTATATCCGGGATGTGCGGGGCGGTATCCGCCCGGCTCTGTGGGTAGAGGCATGAGCCGGGATTTGCCGGGGATGGATTAGATATGGTGATGAAGATATAGTAATATAATAAATATTATTTATTATATTATAAAAGTCATAGATAGTATGCCTAATTGGTAGTTTTCATTTTTGTCTTTCTGTAGTATCTTATAAGCAAAGAATATTGTATACAAAATACAAATAAAAAAATAAGGTCATACAGGGAGGCAGACACAATGAGAAAAGAACATGATTTTCTGGGAGAGCTGAGTGTTCCTGATGAGGTTTATTATGGTGTACAGACCATTCGTGCGGTGGAGAACTTCAAGATTACCGGCCAGCAGATTGATACGGATTTTATTGTGGCTATGGCGCAGGTAAAGAAGGCGGCTATAGTGGCCAATATGTCCACCGGCAGGCTGGAGAAGCCTGTGGGGGAGCCCCTGCTGCAGGCGGCGGAGGAAATCATCGGCGGCAGGTTCCTGGACCAGTTCCCGGTGGACCCGATTCAGGGGGGTGCAGGCACTTCCTTCAACATGAACATGAACGAAGTGCTGTGCAACAGGGCATTGGAGATTACGGGGCAGGAAAAGGGGCGCTATGATATCATCTCCCCCAACAACCACGGAAATATGGCCCAGTCCACCAATGATACTTTCCCCACTGCCATCAAGGTATGCCTGAGGCAGAAGGGCAAGAAGCTTCTGGCCGCCCTTGATTACCTGGCCACGGAGCTGGAAAAGAAGTCTGTGGAGTACAAGGATATCCTCAAGATGGGGCGTACCCACCTGCAGGATGCGGTGCCGATTACCCTGGGGCAGGAGATGGGTTCCTATGCTTCCGCCGTGCGCCGGGGCATGAAGCGCATCAGCCATGCCCTGGAGGAAATTCGCTACATCAACATGGGGGGCACAGCCGTAGGGACGGGACTCAATGCAGAGCCTGCCTATATGGCGGTGATTGCCGACAAGCTGAGTGATGCCACTGGGGAAAAATGGGAGGAAGCCGCCAACCTGATTGATGCTACCAACAATACGGACGGCTTTGCGGACGTTTCTGCCGCCATGAAGAATACGGCGCTGGTGCTGATCAAGATGGCCAATGATTTTCGCCTGATGGCATCAGGCCCCCGTGACGGCTTCTATGAGCTGAAGCTGCCGATGCGCCAGCCTGGCTCCTCCATTATGCCTGGCAAGGTAAATCCTGTGATTGCCGAGGTGCTGAACCAGACCTGCTATCAGGTGGTGGGCAACGACCTGGCTGTCAGCCTGGCGGTGGAAAATGGCCAGTTTGAACTGAATGTTATGGAACCAGTAATGGCATTTAATATGTTCAATTCTATGAAATTCCTCACCAACGCTGTCAACGGCTTCGTGGACAAGCTGCTGAAGGACCTGGAGCCCAACCGCCAGCAGTGCCAGTACTGGCTGGACAGGAGCGTGGGCGTGGTGACAGCCCTGCTGCCTCACATCGGCTATGAGCAGTCTGCCCAGCTGGCCAAGGAAGCCTACAGTTCCGGGCGCCCTATCCGGGAAATCATCCTGGAAAAGGGCATCATGAGCGAGGAACGGCTGAACCAGGTAATGTCGCCGATGGCCATGACCAGCCCGGGCATCGTGGGGCAGTGAGGATCTGCCTGTACAGCCACAGAGCCGCAGAGCCACAGAGCCCGGCCAGTCCGGTGGGGGATGTCAGCCCAAAAGATGATAGAGCTTGTAGCCGATGAAGATGGCTATGTAGATGACGATGATTTTTTCCAGCTTTATCAGAATCCTGTTGATGGAGCGCTGCAGCAGCCTGTACACCATAAAGCCGCCTACGGCGCCGTAGTCCAGGCCGTTCATCGGCTGACCGCTCAGCAGGGTGACGATATAATCCAGCATGGTATTACCTCCTAAAAATACTAGTACAAGTGTAGTATAACATGAATGACTGAAAAATACAATACGTTCTATATAAAAGTCCTAAAAATATTTGGGGCCGCAAAATAAGTGGTAATTTTATAAAAAAAGATTTGACACGGCTTGTTATTTGTGCTAACATAACAGAAGTGATTGAAGCAGAAGTTGCCACTTCTCACCTGCTGGTACAGATCAGTCGGGTTTATATCAGATTTTTTGATAGGGGTGGCTTTGTGCCGCCTCTATTTTTGTTTTGGGCAGCAGCTGCTGCAATGGCTGCCGTTGGGAAATATCTGCAGGGAGGTGTATTTTCATAGCTAAGGAAATCGCAAGAATCAATGAGGAAATCCGGGTTCGCGGCGGCGAAATCCGTGTGACTGATGCTGAGGGGCAGACTTTGGGCATTATGCAGGTGCGTGACGCCTTGCAGATGGCTATTGACCAGCATCTCGACCTGGTCGAGATTGCGCCGAAGGCAAAGCCGCCTGTTTGCCGTATTATGGACTTTGGCAAGTATAGATATGAACAGCAGAAGCGGGAGAAGGAAGCCCGCAAGAAGCAGAAGGTCATCTCTGTAAAAGAGGTGAAGCTGCGTCCAAACATTGAACAACACGATTTTGACGTCAAGCTGAAGAATGCAGTTCGTTTCCTGGAAGAAGGAAACAAGGTCAAGGTAACCATCATGTTCCGTGGCCGTGAGCTGTCTCATCCGGAGCTGGGCCGTGAGATTCTAGGCCGGGTTGCGGAGCAGCTGAAGGATTCAGTATCTATTGAAAGAGATGCTAAGCTTGAAGGTAAAAATATGATTATGATTCTGGCCCCAAAGGCCGCATCTAAAGGAGGAAAACAGTAATGCAGAAGATGAAGACTCGCAGAGCTGCTGCAAAGCGCTTTACTTTAACCGGTAGTGGCGAAATTAGAAGGAACAAGGCTTATAAGAGCCACATCCTGGAGAAGAAGTCTCCTAAGCGCAAGCGCAACCTGCGCAAGGCTGCTCTGGTAGTTGCTGCTGACAAGAAGCGCGCTATGAAGTGTCTGCCATACGCATAATTTTTGATTGATTACTTTTTATATTAGGAGGATAAGAACATGCCAAGAGTTAGAACTGGTGTGACTGCACATAAACGTCATAAGAAGATTTTGAAGTTAGCGAAGGGCTACAAGGGTTCCAAGAGCAAGCAGTTTAAGAAGGCAAATGAGACCGTTATGAAGGCTCTCTACTATGCACGCCGTGACCGCCGTGCCAAGAAGGGCGTATTCCGCCGTCTCTGGATTGCCCGTATCAACGCTGCAGCCCGTGCCAATGGCATTTCCTACAGCCGCCTGATTGCCGGCCTCACCAAGGCTGGTGTAGAGGTGAACCGCAAGATGCTGGCTGACCTGGCTGTAAATGACGCTAACGCATTTGCCCAGATGGTAGCTGTTGCTAAGGAGAACCTGTAATACGCGATACCTTTGCAGGTATTATGCCATAAGGAGCTGCTTCGGCAGCTCCTTTTTGCTAATCTAAAAGATAGAGGTGCTTTTGATGCATAATTTATCAAAAATAGAGCTTTTGTCTGTGGGCTTTATGGTTTTTTCCATCTTCTTCGGGGCAGGCAACCTGATTTTTCCGCCCTATCTGGCCCAGAACGCCGGCACCAGCTTTCCCATCGCTATGGCAGGCTTCCTGGCCACCGGCATCGGGCTGCCCCTTCTGGGGCTGATTGCTACGGCAAAGCATGGGGGCAGGTACACCCAGCTGATAGATGAAAGGGTGCATCCGGTGTTCCGTGCCATTTCCTTTGGCCTTTTGTACATGACTATCGGGCCCCTCTTTGCGGTGCCGAGGACAGGGGCGGTATCCTTCGAAATCGGCATCAAGCCTTTTCTGGCAGTGGGCTCCGCCAATACCGGCGAGCTGATTTACACGGCGGTGTTCTTTCTGGTCACTTACTGGCTGGCGGCCAATCCCAGCATGATTGTGGACAGGGTGGGCAAGGTGCTGAGCCCTCTTTTGCTGCTGTTTCTCTGCGTGCTTTTTGCCCGCACCTATTATGAGCCCGTCGGCAGGATTCTGGAGCCGGTGGAGGAATATGCTGTTTCGCCTTTTGCCTCCGGCTTTATCAATGGCTATCTGACTATGGACATGCTGGCGGCACTGCCTTTTGCCGCCCTGGCCATTACAGCCATCCGGCAGAAGGGGCTGACGGAAAATGCCGACATCTGCCGTGCCTGTGTCAGGGCATGCCTCATCGCTGTAGTCCTGATGAGCATAGTGTACGTTTCTTTGGCGTATCTGGGGGCTACCTGCCCGGCAGTGCTGGGGTATTCCGCCAATGGCGGCATCATCCTGTCCTCGGCCACCTATTTTTTCTTTGGCGATACGGGCAAGCTGGTGCTGGCTTTTATCATCGGCTTTGCCTGCCTGACCACCAGCATCGGCGTCAGCTCCGCCTTTGCCAGCTACTATCAGTACGTTTTTGACGGCAGGGTGGCTTACAGGACGTTGCTGAAGATTGCGGTATTTTTCAGCTTCCTGGCTTCCAATGTGGGGCTGACGGAGCTGATCCGGATTTCCGTGCCCTTCCTGGTGGCCCTGTATCCGATTTTTATCGTGCTGGTGCTGGTATCCCTCTTTGACAGGCAGCTGGGCTGCAGCAGCAGCGTGTACCGCTGGAGCATTGGCATGACCCTGCCTTTTAGTATTCTGGACGGCTTGCAGGCAGCTGATATAAAGCTGGCGGGCTTGCAGGAAATCCTGGTGCAGTACCTGCCCCTTTACTCCGTCAGCCTGGGGTGGCTGCTGCCTGCCCTTCTGGGGGTTGCCATCGGCTATATATTGTCACGAAGATAGAAAAAATGCAGGACGCTAAAACTTTTTTAAGGTTTTGGCGTCTTTTTTCACAGCCAAAAGAAGGATTTTGCACTGTTTTTGTTGAATACATAATAAAACGAGTTTGGAGGCAAGGGTACAGGACAGGCAGGCTGGTAAACGCTGGCTGAAAGGCCGGCTGAAAAGCTGGACGCCTGGAGGATAAGAAGTCCGTTGGGAAAGGCAGTGATTTATATGAACAAGATTATTACTATCAGTCGTGAATTTGGCAGCGGTGGCCGGGAGTTTGGCTGCCGCCTGGCAGAGAATCTTGGCATTAAGTATTATGATAAGGAAATTATCAGCAAGATTGCGGCAAAGGCTGATTTGTCCGAGGGATATGTCAGGGAAGTGGTGGAGAAGCGTCCGATGCCCCTGTTTCCCATGACCATTGGCGCAACCTTTGCGGCGGTGGGGGTGTATTATCCCCTGATGGTGGAGGAGTCCGTGTACACCGCCCAAACGGAGGTGCTGCAGGAGCTGGCGGAGCAGTCCGATTGCGTGATTGTGGGTCGCTGTGCCGATTATATCCTGCGCTCCTACAGTCCTTTCAAGATTTTTGTCTATGCCGACATGCCTTCCCGCATCAAGCGCTGCATGGAGCGCAGCACGCCGGAGGAACGGCTGACGGAAAAGGAAATGAAGAAGAAAATCAACAATGTGGATGAAAGCCGTGCCAAGTATTATGATTTTTATACCGGCCAGAAATGGGGGGCGCGCCAGAATTATAACGTCTGCATCAATACTACCGGCATGGATATCGGTGCCCTGGCGGAAGCCTACAGCCACATGCTGAAGTAAGTATTTTGTTAGTTGATTAATGTGTTATTAATGTGTTATTAGTGTGTTAGTTTGTTAGTAGATATTGTGTGTTGCAAGGGGAGCATATATTGAAAAATCTGGAACGTATAGAAAGTAATGCCAATGCAAAAATCAAGCTTGTGTCCAAGCTGCATGGCCACAAGTACCGCAAGGAGGAAAGCCTCTTTGTGGCAGAGGGGGTGCGCCTGGTGGAGATGGCCATTGAGGCCAGGTGGCCGATGCGGTTTGCCTTTGTCAGCGACAGCGGCCTGAAAAATCCGCGGATTGTGCAGGCAGTGGAGCGTCTGCAGGAGAGTGGCTGCCCCGTGTATCAGCTGGATGGGGATTTGTACAGCAAGGCATCCGATACGGTGAACGGGCAGGGCCTGCTGCTGGTCATGGGGCAGAGGCTCTTTACCTGGCGGGAGGTCATGAGCTGTCCCAGGGGGGATGCGCCCCTTCTGGCGGTGCTGGACGGTATTCAGGACCCGGGCAACGCCGGGACCATTATCCGCACGGCGGATGCCCTGGGCTGCACCGGGGTGGTCTGCCTGGAGGGGACTGTGGACATGTTCAGTGACAAGGTGGTTCGTTCCTCTATGGGTTCCATCTTCAACATCCCTTTTTTGGATAATGTGTCGAGGAGCGCCTTTATAGATGCCTGCCATGACAATGAGCTGAATATGATTGCCACGGCCCTGGACAAGCTGGCGCTGAAGCATTATCTGGCAGAGTACAACAGCCCTACGGCCATTGTTTTCGGCAACGAGGGCAGCGGCATCTCACCAGAAATCCTGGAGGCTGCCAGCAGCAGGGTGTACATACCCATGTCCGGCAAGGCCGAGTCCTTGAACGTGGCATCGGCGGCGGCGATTGTGCTCTACGAGGCCAGCAGGCAGCGTGCCATCCTGTAGGGGGCTTGTCTTTCTGGCTGCGGCAAAGGCGCGGCTGTGGAAAGCAGGGACGCGGAAAGCAGGGCTGTGAAGAAGGCACATGCAGGGAGGCGCCAGTGCAAAAAAATAAGGCCGGAGCCGGGGGAAGCCCAGCTTCAGCCTTATTTTTTGCACTGATTTGCCCATATATCCGGTTGCCAGGTTCATTAATTTCGTGAAAATGGCAGTTCTCAGTTGATGATGACAGAGGGCCTGTCAATAATGGAAGACAGCACTACGATGGAGTGGGTCTTGTTTACCCCTGCCTGCGCCTTGATGCGGTTCAGGAGCTCCGCCAGGGTGCCGGTGTTGTTGGTCTGCACCTTCAATGTATATTCGTAGTTGCCGGTGATGCGGTAACATTCCTTAATGTCCTTTTCTGTTTCTACGAAGTCCACGAATTTGTCAGCGTGCTTCTGCATGTCAAAACCGATCTGCACCAGTGCCATGAGCTGCTTGTCCACCAGGGACGGATTCAGCAGGGTGGTGAACTTCTGGATGACGCCGGAGGCTTCCAGCCTCTTGACCCGCTCGCTGACAGCCGGCATGGACAGGGAAACGGCGTTGCTCAGGCTGGAGATGGTGGCACGGCCATTTTCCTGCAGCAGCTTCAGGAGGGCCTTATCTATTTTATCCAATTTGTACATATAATCACCTCTTTAAGGAACATTATAAAGGTTATGCAGAAAAAAGTAAACAAAAAAAGGCTGCAGCAACAGCATTTTCTGATGTACAGGCACATGGATTGCCCTCTGCATCGGTCATGGCGGTTACGGCAGCCTTTTTATTTTTTGGTTTCTTCAGAAATTTATCAGTAAATTCGTAAAAAAATAATGGTTAACTAAATTAAATAATTATCGCACATCATTCTATTTAGTTATTAGTGGTATTTTTTCTGATTTTCAGACAAAATGTAAGGATTATGTGGTAAAATAATATTGATTAATATTTCAGGTGGTGGTATTGTATGGTGAACAGTGAGATAATTCAGGGACTGGCCATTCCTTTTCTGGGAACCTCCCTGGGGGCGGCTACGGTGTTTTTCCTGCGGGGGCAGCTGCATGAGATGGTGCAGAGGAGCCTGACGGGCTTCGCGGCGGGGGTCATGGTGGCGGCATCCATATGGAGCCTCCTGATACCGGCTATGGAGCAGTCGGAGGCTATGGGGCAGCTGGCCTTTGTGCCGGCGGCAGCAGGGCTGTGGGCAGGCATTTTGTTTTTGCTCCTCCTGGACCACATCATCCCCCATCTGCACATGAACAGCCAAGAGCAGGAGGGGCCTCAGTGCAGCCTTTCCAGGCGGCTGATGCTGGTGCTGGCAGTGGTGCTGCACAATATCCCGGAGGGGATGGCGGTAGGCGTGGTGTATGCCAGCTGGCAGTCGGGCACTTCGGAGATTACCTTGGCTGCGGCGATGGCACTGTCCATAGGCATCGCCATCCAGAATTTCCCGGAAGGGGCGATAGTTTCCCTGCCCCTCAGGGCCGAGGGAACTGGCAGCATGAAGGCTTTCGGCATGGGCGTCTTTTCCGGTGCCGTGGAGCCGGTGGCGGCAGTGCTGACCATTGTCTTTGCCAGCCTGGTTATTCCTGTGCTGCCATATCTTTTGAGCTTTGCGGCAGGCGCCATGATTTATGTGGTGGTGGAGGAACTGATACCTGAGATGTCAGCCGGGCAACATTCCAATATCGGCACCCTGATGTTTGCAGCAGGTTTCAGCATCATGATGATTTTGGATGTGGCACTGGGCTGATGTTTGGCTGGTGCTGATATTCTGGCTGGCGGTTATGAATCTGGTGCCAGGCTGAGTTTTTAGGCTGGCGGATACGGGGTTATTTTGCCTGCAGTGCAGGCTTTGTGCATAAGGAGGAAGACATATGGCGGTTATTACTATTACAAAGGAAAATTTTGCGGCTGAGGTTTTGCAGTCTGACAAGCCGGTGCTGGTGGATTTCTGGGCAACCTGGTGCGGCCCCTGCCAGATGATGAGCCCTGTGGTGGACGAGATTGCGGCAGAGCGGGGCGATATCAAGGTGGGCAAGGTAAATGTGGATGAGCAGCGTGCCCTGGCGGAGCAGTTCGGGATTATGAATATTCCTACCTTGCTGGTGCTGAAGAATGGCAGCGTGTCCGGCAGGATAGTGGGCTTCCGCCCCAAGGAGGACATCCTGGCACAGCTCTGAGGGTGGCTGCCTGCATGGTGCTTTTCCTGCGCTATGGAGGATGTGCCCCAGGGGGGATTGTGCCGCAGCGGAAAATAAGCAGGAATAAGCATTGACAAGCCGGTGCTTTTTTGGTAACATTTTTTAGGTTATATAGGTCTTTGATACGGAAAGATGTTTCTACCAACTGCCGAAAATAGTTGTCTATGACCGATTATGCAGGTGCTGCTGCATATTGGTTTTTGTACACTATTTTCGGCAGTTTTTTGTGATGTTTTTCATGATATCCTGTATTGTTTCGTGTTGTTTTTTGTTATTTTTGTGGTTTTGGTTGTTTTTGTCATGTGCTGTGATGTTTTTTGTGACGATTTTTGGGAAGCGAGGAAAATGGCTATGAGGTATGATGTGATTATTATCGGAGCAGGGCCGGGAGGAATTTTTTCCGCATACGAGCTGGTGCAGGGCAATAAGGATTTGCAGGTGGCAGTTTTTGAGGCAGGGCGTCCCCTGGAGCAGCGCAAGTGCCCTATTGACGGAGTCCGCGTCAAGAGCTGCATCAGCTGCCGTTCCTGCGCCATCATGAACGGCTTCGGGGGAGCGGGGGCGTTTTCTGACGGCAAGTACAATATCACCAATGATTTTGGCGGCACCCTGTATGAGCATATTGGCAAGGATACCGCCCTGGAGCTGATGAACTACGTGGACGGCATCAATGTGCGCTGCGGCGGTGCCGGTACGAAGATGTACTCCACTGCCGGAACCAGCCTGAAAAAGACCTGTATGCAGAACAAGCTGAAGCTTCTGGATGCCTCCGTGCGCCATCTGGGAACGGACAAGAACTATATCGTGCTGGAAACTCTCTTTAATGAATTAAAGGACAAGGCGGATTTTTTCTTTATGACGCCGGTGCTGGGGATTGAGGTGCTGGAAGATGGCTACCTGGTGCGCACGGCGGAGGGCAGCTATGAATGTGACAGGTGCATTGTGTCCGTAGGCCGCAGCGGCAGCAAGTGGATGGAGCGTACCTGCCGGGAACTGGATATCCCTACCATGTCCAACCGGGTGGATATTGGTGTCAGGGTTGAGCTGCCGGCGGAGATTTTTTCCCATCTGACGGATGAGCTGTATGAAAGCAAGATTGTGTATCGCACGGAGAAGTTCGAGGACAAGGTGCGCACATTCTGCATGAACCCTTATGGCAGAGTGGTCAGCGAGAATACCAACGGCATTATCACCGTCAACGGCCATAGCTATGAGGACAAGTCCCTCCGTACCAGCAACACCAATTTTGCCCTGCTGGTATCCAAGCATTTTTCCGAGCCTTTTAAGGACAGCAACGGCTACGGCGAGAGCATAGCCCGCCTTTCCAATATGCTGGGAGGCGGCGTACTGGTGCAGCGTTTCGGTGACCTGGTCAGGGGGCGGCGCACCACCCAGAAGCGCATGGACGAGGGCTTTGTGACGCCTACCCTGGCGGCTGCCCCCGGGGATTTGAGCCTGGTGCTGCCTAAGCGCATACTGGATGGCATCGTGGAGATGATCTATGCCCTGGACAAGATTGCCCCTGGTACTGCCAACGATGATACCCTGCTCTATGGCGTGGAGGTAAAGTTCTACAATATGGAAGTTGCCCTTGATGAAAAGCTGGAGACGAAATACAAGGGCCTGTATATTATCGGTGACGGCAGCGGCGTAACCCACTCCCTGTCCCATGCCTCTGCCAGCGGCGTGTTCGTAGCACGGCAGATCTTGGGAAAATAGTCTGTGGAGATGGCAATCTTAATTCCAGGCAACTAGGGCGTGCTGATTAAAGCATATATTATACTTTATCATCAGGCTGCAGCTCCGTTTTTCACTTATTCAGCTGGTCCTTCCAGTATTGCAGGTCATGCTCATTCAGGGGCAGCTCGATGGAGGTGCCGTCCTCATAGGTAAAGCGGATGCGGACTACCTGGGCATTGCGGATGGCGTTGAAGCTGTCCGCAGGGAACTCGGCAAAGAGCTTGTTGGTGTTCTTGAAGGTGGTCTTGTCATTGTAAAAGGCGATGGAGTAGCTGGGGGGTGTCTGCCGGATGCTGGCCTGCATGTCAAATATATCATCATCGCAGATTAAAAGCAGGGCAGGCTTCAGCCTGTCACCGGCAAAGCGGTAGTCCAGGATGGTGAGGTTGGCGGTGGAGACTTTGCCCTTTTCGTCCACATCCGTCTTGAAGTCAATATCGCAGTAGGCGGAGAGGCTGTCTGCGGTGCGGTGGTCAGCCATGTAGGTGTAGCCGTAGCCGAAGCCGCCGAAGATTATCAGCATTATCCCGAAGAGGATGATGAGCTTGTTTTTCATGTAATGATTCCTTTCGCGTTTTGTCTGCATCATATATTTCTTTGTTTATCTTTCATACATTTTGTTGAGGGCGTTTTCCTTGAAGAGGTTGCCCTGCTCAATGTAGCGGTGCACCATTTTTTCGGATTTGTGCCGCGTCTGACGCATGATGGACAGGGTGTCCAGGTCATGCTGGGCGGCGCTGGTGGCAAAGCCCCGGCGCAGGCTGTGTCCGGCGAAATCGTCAGGGTTCAGCCCCAGCCGTGCCATGTATTTCTTGACGATGGTGGCAACCGCCTTGTCGTTGAGCTGGGTATCCCGGGGTTGCAGGTTGCGCTTGAAGCCCCGGAACAGGGGGCCTGTGGTGAGCCCGGCGGCATCAATCCAGGCCCGTACTGCCCGGACGGCGCAGATATCACGGTCAGGGGCGTAGGGAACGGCGATCTGGCTGCCGGCACCCATCTGGTCACCCTTGGACTGGGGAATGAAGACCACAAGCCCCTGGGTGGTGAAGGTCAGATCCTCTATCTGCACCGCCACCAGCTCCGAGCGGCGGAAGGCTCCCGCAAAGCCCAGGAAGAGCAGTGCCCTGTCCCGGAGGGTGACCAGGTCCTTGCCTGCCAGCATATCCGCCAAAAGGGGCAGGGTTTCCATGAGAATGGGGGACTTGCCGTGCTGGAAGGTGCCCTTTTCCCTGCGGATGGCCTGCATGGCGTTGTGCACCATGACATGCTTGGCAGGATTGTTCTCCTGGTAGCCTGCGGCAATATGGTTTTCGGAGATGGCAGTCACCCGCCGGGAGACGGTGTTGGCCTTGGCATGGTCCGCCAGGTCATTGATGTAGTTGACGATATCTTCAGGCTTGCAGGGCAGGGGGCAGAGCTGTGCCGCCTCGCACCAGTCCGTAAAGTCGTTCCAGTCGGCAGCGTAGGATTTCAGGGTGTTGTCCGACTTGGCTTTTTTCATGCGCCGCTTGCTTTTGGCAGAGAGCAGGACGTTTTTATTTATTTCCTTGTTGTCATAAAGCAAAAAATCATCACGAATGTTCATTTTATCACCTTAATTTAAAGTAAATCGTTATACAATAATACACATAATATAAGAAAAATCCCGAACCGTCAATGCTTGAAGGCTCGGGATTTTTGGGGTAATTATACATGCTGCGCAAAGCAGCTGCCTGATTTTTGCTGTATTTATGCTGTATTGCTGCTGTATTTATGCCGTATTTCTGCTAGATCACAGCTTGAACCTGTGGACAGCTTCCTGCAAAAGGTCAGCCTGGGCACTGAGCTCTACAGAAGCGGCGGCGGATTCCTCGGCCGTGGAGGAGTTGGTCTGCACCACGTTGGAAACCTGCAGGACGCCCTGGTTGAGCATTTGCAGGGCGGAGCTCTGCTTCTGGGATGCATCGGCGATGCCGCCCACCAGGCCGGTTATCTGGTCGATGCTTTCCTGAATGCTCCTGAGGGCATCGGCAGTGCCCCGGGCCAGTTCCGTGCCGGCGTTGACTGTGTTGATGGATTTCTCAATAATGTCCGTGGTTTCCTTGGCGGCCTTGGCACTGCGGGCGGCCAGGTTGCGCACTTCCTCGGCTACTACGGCAAAGCCCTTGCCGTGCTGTCCCGCCCGGGCGGCTTCCACCGCTGCATTGAGGGCCAGGATATTGGTCTGGAAGGCAATCTCGTCAATTACCTTGATAATCTTGGCGATGTTGGCGGAGGATTCGTTGATGTCGGACATGGCCTGCAGCATTTCCTCCATGCGCTTGTTGCCTGCCAGGGCCTTGGCGTTGGCTTCCTTGGTGAGCTCGTTGGCGTGGGTGGCATTGGTGGCGTTGCCGGTGGTCTGGGCGGTAATCTCGGCAATAGAGGCAGACAGCTCCTCTACGGAAGAAGCCTGGGTGGAAGCGCCCTTGGCCAGCATGTTGCCGGAGTCGGAGATGTTCTTGGAGCCGCTGGCCACCTGCCGGGCGGCAACGGCAATCTTGCCCATCACATCATTCATCTGCTTCGCCATCTTGTTGAAGGCGATAGCGGCATGGCCGATTTCATCGTTGGAGCGTACATCCAGGTGCACGGTGAGATCCCCATCAGCCATGAGGCCGGTCTTGGCCTCCAGCTCCTTCATCGGACGGACAAAGGTGCCGGCCAGCACCCTGGCAAAGACGAATACGCCAATCAGCAGGAGGGCTACCACTGCTGCCACCTGCATGATGGCGGAATAGACAACATCCAGCACTTCGCTGCGGTCGTTTTCCACCACCAGGCCCCAGCCCATGCTGCCTACAGGGGCGGAGGCTGCAAGGCAGTCTGTGCCGTCACCATTTACATATCGCATGGTGGCCGACTTGCCGGAAGTAGCGGACTGAACAGGCGCCATGCTGCTCCAGTTGGTGATTGTCTCCACGAACTTCTGATCAGGGTGAATCATTACGTTGCCCTGGGAATCCGTCAGGTAGATAACCTCCCGGCGGTCGTTGAGCAGATTGGTGTTTTCATTGAGCAGGTTCTGCAGTGTCTCCATGTTGAAGGTGGAGGCCATAGCGCCGATAATCTCTCCCTGCTCGTTCTTGATGGGCACGGCGGCGATGATCATCACCTTGTGGGTGGCCTTGGAAAGGGTAGCATCGCTGAAAGCGTACGGCTTGCCCTGCTGCAGGACTGCCTTGATGTAGTCCCGGTCAGCCACGTTCACATAGCTGCCGGAATCCCTGGCAATCTGCTGGCCGCTGGTATCGCAGACGAACAGGCCGGATACTGTAGGCGAATCCTTCCTTGCTACCTTCAGCAGCCGTTCCACCCGGTCCTTGTCCATGCTGCGGACGGCTTCGGTCTCGCTGAGGGCCTCCATAAAGTGCGCCTGGCTCATGAAGGTCTCCGCCATGTCACCAGCCTTGAGCCTGGCCAGGTAGATGTTGTGCTGGTCAATCTGCTCCAGCCGCTCATCATACATGGTGTTCATGGAAATGGCGGTCACTATGGCCACAGGAATGAAAGCCAGCAGCAAAAAGCTGAAGGTCAGCTTTTTGGTAAGATTGAGATTTGAAAAAATACTTTGTAACATACTCCTATCCCCTCGTGTATAATTATATTGCGTATGCAATAGTAAAATATACAATATTTTTCCTCCTATAGTTTAACACATTTCGAGGAATTTTTACTAGGATTTTTTGAATATTTTCACATATTGATGGGAAAGTTATTTTTAGGGAAAATATGTTGCGTTAGAAGGACAATATGTGTCTGAGGGACATAAAACGAAGTATTTTAAGAATAATTTGCGAAATTAGGCGATATGTAGTAAAATTGTTGTGTCGTGTTTAGAAACGCGAAGGTTTGTAGTTGCAGGTGTCGTGTTTAGAAACGCGAGGATTTATAGTTGCAGGTGATATGTGTTGGCAAACAAGATGTTTGATTTAATTAAAAATGATTTGGCTGAACTGGAGGTGGCCTTGCAGGAGGCTGTCAGTGCGCCGGAAAAGGTTATAACGGAGATTGGCACCCATCTGGTGGCATCAGGAGGCAAGAGGCTCAGGCCGGCGATTTATTTTCTGGCGGCCCGCTGCGGCGAGAATTTCTCTTTGCAGGAGGCCATGCCGCTGGGGGTGGCCCTGGAGATGATGCACATGGCATCCCTGGTGCATGATGATGTGATTGACAGCGCGGCTACCCGTCGTGGTTCTGCCACCGCCAATGCCAAGTGGGGGAACCAGATTTCCATCTTGGCGGGGGATTATCTCTTTGCCAAGGCCTTTGCCCTGGTGGCGGAGAACAATTACAGCAAGCGGGTGGACAGGCAGCTGGCCCGGCTGATTTGTGATTTGAGCTCCGGGGAGCTGATTCAGAACAAGGAAATCTACCATGCTTCCTGTGATGTGGATGAGTATTTTGAGCGCATCGCCAAGAAGACTGCCAATTTTATTGCTATTGCCTGCCAGCTGGGAGGCGATGTGGCCAGGCTGCCGGAGAGCTATATCCAGGCACTGTATGATTTTGGCTACAATGTGGGCATGGCGTTCCAGCTGACGGATGACCTGCTGGACCTGACCAGTGATGCAAAGACCCTGGGCAAGCCTGCCGGAAATGATATTTTGCAGGGCATCGTCACCCTGCCTGCCATCCGTGCCCTGGAGATGAGCCCTGACAGGGATGAGCTCCACCGGATTGTGACGGACAGGAACATGACGCCGGAGATGGTGCAGCGGGCCCTGGAGATTGTCCGTGCCAGTGACGGCATTCAGTTTACCAGGAAAAAGGTGGAGGAGTTCCTTGAGGGGGCCGTGGTTGCCCTGCCGGAGGAAATGCCGGAGGAAATAAGGGAGTCTTACCGCATGATTGTCAGCTTTGTGGGCGGGCGTAAATTCTAAGCAGCCTTTTAAGCAACCTTTCATGTTTTGGCAGCTGTATAGCTTTCTATCGACGATGATAGTCCTTTCAGTTTTCTGGAAGGGCTATTTTTGTTGCCTGAGTTATTGAGTTTTTTCCGCTTTAAAGCTATAATAAATACGTGTGCTGTTTTATTTTAGTAATAGGGGGAAAGAAAATAGATGGCGTTTAGAGATTTACGGGAATATATTGCAGAGCTGGAGCGCCGCGGGCTGCTGAAGCGGATCACGGCAGAGGTGGACTGCGAGCTGGAAATCACGGAGATTACGGACAGGGTCTCCAAGATGGAAGGGAACAAGAATGTAGCCCTGCTGTTTGAGAATGTCAGGGGCTATGACATGCCTGTGCTGATGAATGCCTTTGGCAGCATGGAGCGCATGGCCATCGCCTTCGGGGTGGAAAAGCTGGATGATGTGGCTGATGAGATGCGGGAGATTTTGAAGCTGCCGTACATCTCTTTGTCTCACAAAACGGATTTGCTGTCGATTATTCCTATGGCGAAGAAGGCCATCAACTTCCCTAAGTATGTGAAGAAGGCTCCTTGCCAGGAGGTAGTGATTACGGATAATCCGTCCCTGGACAAGTTCCCGATTTTGAAGTGCTGGCCCCAGGACGGGGGCAGGTTCATCACCCTGCCGCTGGTCTTCACCAGGAATCCTAAGACCGGCAAGCGCAACGTGGGCATGTACCGCCTGCAGAAGTACGACAGCCGGACTACCGGCATGCATTGGCATATCCACAAGAACGGCGCGGACAACTGCCGGGATACCAAGGCCCTGGGTGGCCAGCGCATGGAGGTGGCAGTGGCCATCGGCACGGACCCGGTGGTGACCTACGCGGCCACGGCGCCCCTGCCAAGGGATATCGATGAGATGGTGTTTGCAGGCTTTTTGCGCCACAAGTCCGTGGAGATGGTCAAGTGCAAGACCGTGGATGTAGAGGTGCCTGCCGATGCGGAGATTATCCTGGAGGGCTATGTGGATGTGGATGAACGCCGCTGGGAGGGGCCCTTCGGCGACCATACCGGCTACTATTCCCTGGCGGATTACTATCCTGTTTTCCACATCACCTGCATCACCCACAGGAAGAACCCGATTTATGCGGCCACCATTGTAGGCAAGCCGCCTATGGAGGACTGCTTCCTGGCCAAGGCTACAGAGAGGCTGTTTTTGCCTCTGTTGCAGCAGGCCATTCCTGAGGTGGTGGATATTAACATGCCTCTGGAGGGGGTTTTCCATGACTGCATTTTTGTCTCCATCAAGAAAACCTATCCAATGCAGGCCAAGAAGGTCATGAATGCCCTGTGGGGCATGGGGCAGATGATGTTCATCAAGATGATTATCGTGGTGGATGCCCATGTGGATGTGCAGAATGAGAAGGAAGTCTGGTGGCGTGTGTTCAACAACATCGATGCCAAGCGTGACCTGGTGATGATGGAGGGGCCGCTGGATGTGCTGGACCATTCCTCCCCGATGGCCAAGTGGGGCACCAAGGTGGGCATCGATGCCACCAAGACCTGGCCGGAGGAAGGCCATACCCGGGAGTGGCCGGACGAGATTGTGATGGATGAATCCGTCAAGGCGATGGTGGACAGGAAATGGGAGGCGCTGGGCCTTGACTAGATTGAACCGTGATGATGACGAGGTATTTGAAAAGATTGACGTGGATAATATGACATTTTGGCAGAAAATAGATGCCCATCTCAGCAATATTGCTTTTTATCAGATTGTGTTTTCCCTGCCTTTTGCCTATATGGCCGTGCTTTTGGCCAACAAGGTGCACGGGCTGGCCACTGACTGGCAGATGGTGCTGTGGGTGACCACGACTATTGTGGCGGCCCGCAGCGCGGCCCTGGCCCTGGACAACATGATTGATTTGAAATACGACAGGGACCAGCCCCGGTTCAATGAACGGCCTATGGTGGCGGGGATGATTACCCACAGGGACGTTTATCTCCTGCTGGCCATCTGCTTCGGGGTGCTGATTTTCTCTGTGCTGCAGCTGAACCCTGTCTGCATCAAGCTTTTGCCGATGGCGGCCCTGCCCTTTATTGTCTACCCTTATATGAAGCGGCTCACCTGCCTGTGCCACTACATCTGCGGCGTGGCGGTGGCTATGGCGCCTGCCGGGGCCTGGGTGGCTGCGACCGGTGAGGTGGAGTATCCTATGGTGGTGCTGTTTTTGGCAGTGGTGCTGTGGATTGGCGGCTTTGACGTGGTGTATGGGGCCCAGGATGAGGAGTTTGATAAGGAGCACGGGCTGCACTCTATGGCCACCCTGCTGGGGGCCAAGAAGGCATTGCTTCTGGCCAAGCTGACCCATGTGGTTACTCTGGCGGTGTTCTTTTACCTGGGACAGCTTTTCGGGCTGGGGTATTTGTATTATATAGGTGTGGGGATTGCAGGGGGCACCCTGTACTACCAGCACAAGATTATTGATGTAAAGGGCTTTCGGGCCTTTACGCGCCGTTATTACGTGCACAACGGCATCGTGTCGGTGGCGATTTTTATCTGCACGCTGCTGGATGTGCTGCTGCATGGCTAGTGCTGCATGATTGATGCCGTGCGGTGCTTGTGCAGTATGTAACGGCTGGTTAATATATTTTTCTCCGTGGAAAGGAGCGTTTTTGTATGACTGCAAGATTATTAGAGGGCAAGGTTTTCGCTGCGAAGCTTCGTGAGGAAGCAGGGCAAAAGGCTGCCGAGCTGAAGGAAAAGTATGGGATTACCCCAGGTTTGGCGGTTATTATCGTAGGTGAAAATCCTGCTTCCCAGGTATATGTCCGCAACAAGCACAAGGCCTGCACGGAGCTGGGTTTTTATTCCGAAGGGGTTGAGATGCCTGAAACAACTACCCGTGAGGAGCTTCTGGCAGAGATTGACCGCCTGAACAAGGATGAGAAGATTCACGGCATCCTGGTGCAGCTGCCCCTGCCGAAGGCATTGCAGCCATACGAGTCCGAGGTGCTGGAAGCCATTGATCCCCTGAAGGATGTGGACGGCTTCCATCCGGTGAATGTGGGCAGGCTGGTAACGGGCCAGAAGGCTCTGGTGCCTTGCACGCCTCACGGCTGCCTCAGGATGCTGGAGCTGGCTGATATTCCTATTGAGGGGGCCAATGCGGTGGTTATCGGCAGGAGCAATATTGTGGGCAAGCCAATGCTGCACCTGCTTTTGGGCAAGAACGCCACTGTGACCATCTGCCACTCTCGCACCAAGAATCTGGCTGAGGTGACCAGGCAGGCGGATATTCTGGTGGCAGCTGTGGGCAGGCCGAACTTCGTCACTGCCGATATGGTAAAGCCGGGAGCTGCCGTTATTGATGTGGGTATCAACCGCATCGCCCCAAAGAAGCTGGTAGGGGATGTGGACTTTGAGGCTGTCAAGGAAGTGGCCGGTGCCATTACTCCTGTACCGGGTGGCGTAGGGCTCCTGACCATCGCCATGCTGATGCAGAACACTGTGGAAGCGGCACGGCTGCAGCTGGAAAAGTAATAAGCTGATAATGGGCAGATGGCATTGTTTGGGGCAAGCCATACTGCTGTTATAAATGAGAGTTAATTTTAGTCTATTTAGGGGGAATTGTATTTATGAAAACTGATGTTGAAATCGCCCAGGAAGCTCAGATGCAGCACATTCGCGAGATTGCTGCAAAACTCGATATTTGCGAGGACGATTTGGAAATGTACGGCAAGTACAAGGCCAAGATTTCCCTGGATGCCTGGAACAAGGTAAAGAATGAAAAGGATGGTAAGCTGGTTCTGGTAACGGCTATCAATCCTACGCCTGCCGGTGAGGGCAAGACTACCACCAGCGTAGGCCTGGCTGATGCCCTGAACAAGCAGGGCAAGAAGGTTGCTGTAGCACTTCGGGAGCCATCCCTGGGGCCATGCTTCGGCCTGAAGGGCGGTGCCGCAGGCGGCGGCTATGCACAGGTAGTGCCGATGGAGGATATCAACCTGCACTTTACCGGTGATTTTCACGCTATCACCACTGCCCACAACCTGCTGGCAGCAGTGATTGACAACCACATCCAGCAGGGAAATGCCCTGGATATCGATGTGCGCCGGGTGGCATGGAAGCGGGTGCTGGACCTGAATGACCGTGCCCTCCGCCATGTGGTTATTGGCATGGGTGGCAAGGCTCACGGTGTGCCACGGGAGACCGGCTTTGACATTACCGTTGCTTCCGAGATGATGGCCATCCTCTGCCTGTCCTCTGATTTGGAAGACATGAAGAGGCGCCTGGGGCAGATTGTGGTGGCGTATACCCGTGATGGCCGTGCTGTGCGGGCTGACGAGCTGAACGTAACCGGCGCCCTGACCCTGCTCTTTAAGGATGCCATCAAGCCGAACCTGGTACAGACTCTGGAAGGCACTCCTGCCCTGATTCACGGCGGCCCGTTCGCCAATATCGCTCACGGCTGCAACTCCGTCATGGCGACCAAGTTTGCCTTGAAGTTCGCTGATGTGGTAGTAACCGAGGCCGGCTTCGGTGCCGACCTTGGTGCTGAGAAGTTCCTGGATATCAAGTGCCGTTTTGCAGGTATCCATCCTGATGCGGTGGTTATCGTGGCTACTGTCCGCGCCCTGAAGATGCACGGGGGACTGCCGAAGACGGAGCTTGGCAAGGTGGACATGGAGGCACTGGAAAAGGGCCTGGCCAACCTGACCAAGCACATCGAGAATGTGCAGAAGTTCGGCCTGCCTGCTGTGGTAGCTATCAACGCTTTCCCAACGGATACCAAGGAAGAACTGGACTTCGTGGAGGAGAAGTGTGTGTCTATGGGGGCTTCCGTGGCTCTCTCCGAGGTATGGGCCAAGGGAGGCGAAGGCGGCCTGGAGCTGGCTGACAAGGTTATGGAAGCTATGGAGAAGCCAAGCGATTTCCGCTTCATGTATGAGGTGGAGCAGTCCATTCCTGAGAAGATTGAGGCTGTTGCCAAGGAGATTTATGGCGCTGATGGCGTGGACTTCACCGGCCCTGCCAAGAAGCAGCTGGCGGAGATTGAGGTCCTGGGCCTGGACAAGATGCCTGTCTGCATGGCGAAAACTCAGTATTCCTTGTCTGATGACCCGACCAAGCTGGGACGTCCGGAGGGCTTCCGCATTACCGTGAAGGAGCTGAGGATTTCTGCCGGTGCCGGGTTCATCGTGGCACTGACAGGGGATATTCTCACCATGCCTGGCCTGCCTAAGAAACCGGCTGCGGAGAATATGGACATTGATGTGCAGGGCAGGATTACAGGCTTGTTCTAAAAAATTTATTAGGGGATGTGATGTGTTAGTGGGAAGGATTTCCGTTGAGCTGGTTCCCCGCAGTCCTGAGGGGCTGCGGGAGGATTTGCAGATGATAAAGGAGCATATTCATGGGGTGGATTTAATCAATATTCCTGATTTGTTGCGGTTTGAAACCCGCAGCTGGCAGGGGGCGGCTATTGCCCAGGATTTTTATCCGGCAGTGATGCCCCATATCAGGGCTATTGACGTGGATATGACCCAGCCTCTTGCCATGTGGCCGGAGCTTCGGCAGAGCGGCATCACGGAGGTGCTGGTCATCGAGGGGGATCCGCCCCAGGATATGAGCCACAAATTTTATCCTACTGTGACCACTGATGTGATTCAGAAATTTCATCAGGAAATGCCGGAGGTAAAGGTGTATGCCGGCATTGACCAGTACCGCGGCAGCATGCGCCAGGAGCTTTACCGCATCCAGCGCAAGCTGCAGGCGGGGGCGGTGGGCTTTTTCACCCAGCCGTTCTTTGACATGCGGATGCTGGAAATGTATGCTGACATGCTGCAGGGGCAGAATGTGTATTGGGGGATCACACCTGTTGCCTCTGAGCGTTCCAAGAGCTATTGGGAATTGAAAAACAACGTGATTTTCCCAAGGGACTTTGAACCGACTCTGGAATGGAGCATTTACTTTGGCCGAAAGGTAAAGGGCTTCATCGAAACTACAGGCGACAATCTCTATCTTATGCCTATTAAGGGGAATTTGCAGGCATACCTGGAGGGGATTCTCGGCAGCCAGCCGTAGTAATTCCGCCGCCGCGTCTATGTAAAAGGAGAGTATGAAGATGTTCAAGATTTTGAAGAAGCAGGAGCTTTCGCCCGGGATTTTTCATTATGACATTGAGGCGCCGAGGGTTGCCAAAAAGGCGAAAGCCGGGCAGTTCATCGTGCTGCGGGTCAATGAGGAAGGTGAGCGCATTCCTCTGACCATTGCGGATTTTGACCGGGAGGCAGGCACCATCACCCTGATTTTCCAGGTGGTGGGGGCCTCCACCCAGCTGCTGGCCAGCAAGAATGAGGGGGAGTCTATTCTTGATTTTGTAGGGCCTTTAGGGCAGCCGTCAGAAATCAGGGAAAATATGGGCACCATTGTCTGCGTAGGGGGCGGCATCGGTGTAGCCCCTGTTTATCCTATTGCCCGGGCCATGCACGAGGCAGGCAACAAGGTCATTTCCATTTTGGGAGCCAAGACCAAGGATATCCTGATTTTTGAGGACAGGATGCGGGCCATTTCTGACGAGGTGCTGATTGCCACCGATGATGGCTCCTATGGGGTGAAGGGCTTTGTGACCACTGCCCTGCAGCAGCTGGTGGACCGGGGAGAGAAAATCGACCAGGTTACGGCTATCGGTCCAGGCGTCATGATGCGCAGCGTGGCGGAGGCTACCCGTCCCCTGGGCATTAAGACCATTGTTTCCCTGAACCCTGTCATGGTGGACGGCACCGGCATGTGCGGCGGCTGCCGCGTGCAGGTAGGGGATGAGATGAAGTTCGCCTGCGTGGATGGCCCTGAGTTTGACGGCCATCTGGTGGACTTTGCCAGCCTCATGTCCCGTAGCCGCATGTTCAGGCCGCAGGAAGCACAGGCAAGGGATCACATCTGCAATATTGGGCTGGGGAGGTAAGGAAAATGGCATTAGTTATGACGAAGCACAAGATGCCGGAGCAGGACCCTCAGGTCCGTGCCCGCAATTTTCAGGAAGTAGCCCTGGGCTACGATGAGGAAACTGCTGTGGCGGAGGCCAACCGCTGCCTGGGCTGCAAGGTGCCAAAGTGCCGCCAGGGCTGCCCGGTGCAGGTGAACATCCCTGCCTTTATCGGCAAAATCAAGGAACGTGACTTTGACGAGGCTATCAGGATTGTGAAGGAGTCCAACTCCCTGCCGGCGGTCTGCGGCCGCGTCTGCCCACAGGAAAACCAGTGCGAGAAGCACTGCGTCATGGGCATCAAGGGGGAGCCGGTGGGCATCGGCAGGCTGGAACGCTTTGTGGCTGACTATCAGCTGGCCAAGAAGGAGGAAATCCAGCCAATCCAGTTTGCAGAGGATGCCCAGAAGGTGGCTGTTATCGGTGCAGGCCCTTCCGGCCTGTCCTGTGCCGGTGACCTGGCCAAGCTTGGCTACAAGGTGACGATTTTTGAGGCACTGCATGTGGCTGGCGGCGTTTTGTCCTACGGCATCCCGGAGTTCCGCCTGCCAAAGGAGAAAATCGTGAAGCGTGAGGTGGAGAACCTGCAGAAGCTGGGGGTGACCATTGAGGTAAATGCTATCGCCGGGCGGCTTTTCACCGTGGATGAGCTCTTGGGTGAGATGGGCTTTGATGCGGTGTATGTGGGCACCGGCGCCGGTCTGCCGCATTTTATGCACATTCCGGGGGAGAACCTTAACGGGGTGTATTCCTCCAACGAGTTCCTGACCCGCTGCAACCTGATGAAAGCCTATGACTTCCCGAACCATGCCACTCCGATTGCCATCGGCAAGAATGTGGCAGTGGTAGGCGGCGGTAACGTGGCTATGGATGCCGCCCGTACTTCCCTGCGGCTGGGGGCGGAAAACGTGTATATCGTCTACCGCCGTTCCGAGGCGGAGCTGCCGGCCCGGGCAGAGGAAGTGCATCATGCCAAGGAGGAGGGCATCCAGTTCAAGCTGTTGAACAATCCTGTGGAAATCCTGGGTGATGAAAACGGCTGGGTAAAGGGGCTCCGCTGCATCCGCATGGAGCTGGGTGAGCCTGATGCTTCCGGCCGCCGCCGCCCTGTAGCTGTAGAGGGCTTTGAGTTTGAGCTGGCGGTGGATACTGTCATCATGGCTATCGGCAACGGCCCGAACCCTATCGTGGCTTCCACCACGCCGGGCATGGATACCAACAAGCGGGGCAACATCATCGCTGACGAGGAAACCTGCGCCACCACCAAGGAAGGGGTTTTTGCCGGTGGCGACATTGTAACCGGCGCGGCTACGGTTATCCTGGCTATGGGGGCAGGCAAGAAGGCTGCTGCCGCCATTGATGCCTATCTCAAGGCAAAGAAGCAGTAATATTTCGTTTTGTGATATTGTTTTTAGGCATGAGCCCCGGGGCTTGTGCCTTTTTTCTTGACCTCCGGCCAGTTTTGAGTGATAATATATAGCAGATTGTGTGTATTTTTTTTGGAGGGATTTTCATGGAAAAGGCAAAGGTTTATTTTACGGATTTCAGGACGCCGGTGGGCACCAGCTGGACTGCCAAGCTGCAGAGGCTGTGCATCGCTGCCGGGATTAAGGATATTGATTTTGACAAGAAGTTTGTAGCTATCAAGATGCACTTCGGCGAGCTGGGCAACTTGTCCTTTTTGCGTCCGAACTATGCCAAGGCTGTGGCCGACCTGGTGAAGGAGCAGGGGGGGCTGCCGTTCCTGACGGACTGCAATACTTTGTATCCGGGCAGCCGCAAGAACGCCCTGGAGCATATTGAGTGCGCCAATATCAACGGCTTTAACAGCATTTCCACCGGCTGCCAGATTATTATCGGCGATGGCCTGAAGGGCACCGATGATGTGGAGGTGCCGGTCAAGAACGGCGAAATCTGCAAGACTGCCAAGATTGGCCGCGCTGTCATGGATGCGGATATTTTCATCAGCCTGGCTCATTTCAAGGGGCACGAGATGGCCGGCTTCGGCGGCGCCATCAAGAATATCGGCATGGGCTGCGGCAGCCGTGCCGGCAAGATGGAGCAGCATTCCTCCGGCAAGGTGGTAGTCAATGCCGAGAAGTGCCGTGGCTGCCGCCGCTGTGCCAGAGAGTGCGGTTCTGATGCCATCACCTATGTGGACAACAAGGCTGTGATTGACAAGGATATCTGCAAGGGCTGCGGCCGCTGCATCGGTGCCTGCGGCTTTGATGCTATCAAAAACGAGCAGTGGGATGCCGGGGACCTTTTGGATAAGAAGATGGCGGAGTACGCTCAGGCAGTAGTGCAGGACAGGCCGTGCTTCCATATCAACATGATGATGGATATCTCCCCTAACTGTGACTGCCACGGGGAGAACGATGCCGCTATCCTGCCGAATATCGGCATGGCAGCTTCCTTTGATGCGGTTGCCCTAGACCAGGCCTGCGTTGACCTGTGCCAGAAGGCGGAGCCAATCAGAAATTCCCAGCTGGGTGACAACCTGGCCAAGCCTGACTGGCACCATCACCATGACCACTTTATGGACAGCAATCCAAACGTGCACTGGAAGGAAACCTTGGAACATGCGGAGAAGATTGGCATGGGGACCAGGGAGTATGAGCTGATTACCTTGAAGTAATGGCAGGGGGCAGGATGTGGCCTGCTGTATGTTTAATAAATTGCATATAAGTTCGATGAGAAATGCCATAAGTTTGTGCTTATGGCATTTTTTTCTTGAAAAAACAGCCGCGGTTTATAACTGGTCATGCTGGCCTTAATTTTTTACGCCATTTTCCAGCCCTGCCAGTCGCTGTGAGGGCGGGGCGCAGGCCTTCTGGCTGCCGCCTTGTCCATCTGCCACTGCATGCGCCGCAGCACGCCCTCGCAATAACTCAGGGAATCGGCCTTGTTCCTCATCATGATATCCAGCGCCTTCAGGGTGCTGTCTGTACCG
>JALFXV010000081.1 GCA_022786545.1 Selenomonadaceae bacterium | reverse complement strand
TCAGAGCCGCAGGCGATAGATGAATGTTAGTAACGCGAGGCACAACTAGGAGCGCGAGCGTGTTTTCTATGGGTAGCTGTCCCGCTCAGCCCATTTTTAGTCTGAACAGAGTCCACGAACTACCAAACTATTTCAGTCAGTATATGCTCGTAGTTACAAGCAAGCACTACGACAAACTGAAATTTACTCAACTGCACTGCTCACACCATTTTCTATCCTGATTTTATACGGCCTTGAAACCTCGGACTCATTTCTGGCATTCCTGAACATGAACTGATGTATATAGTCACCATCAGGTAATGGCACGTTGTACAAAGCCAGTTCATCCTGCAAGGTAAATGTATCGCCCGGCTCCAATTCGGACAGCTCCCCGTTTTCATCAACTGTCTGGCGCAGGATTGTAATCTTGTCACCAATGCCCGGCAAGCCGCAATACTTATTTGCATACTTCAGCGCACTGTTTTTGAGCATCGGCTGAGTATACATAGGATAGAAGTTCCCATCGGCAGTATCCAGGACAAACTGCAAATTCACCCTGATGCCATTGACCTCCAGAGGTGTCACAAACAGGCGATAATCATCATTATACGCATACAGGAAAGTGCTGATAATATGCCCGTTCAGGGACAGCCATTCCGTCTCTGCACCATCCGTGAAAATTCCCTTCTCCCAATCGCATCTTACCCTGTCATCGGAACCCAGAAAATAATTTTTTCCCTGAGGATTTACCTGCACATTGATTTCCTGCACTGTTTCCACTTTGGCGGCATTCTCAGCCCCTATATTTACCGCTATCATGCCATTCTCATCAGGATAACTGTCCCAGTCACGCAATTTTTTGATATCTATGCCCTTGTCACCGGCAATATCCTGATAAATCCTGGCAAAATCCTTATTGGCCACTGTAAGCTTATTGTACCATTCAACGGCATTTTTATTGCCATCCAAAGGATAGTACATAGAAATACCATGCGAAGACTTTCTGTATTTACCATTGGCATTATACACCACGGCTTCATCGATTGCTGACATCAGCGCCTCCGACTCCGCCGGGGTCACATCCCTGGTATTATTTGCCAGTGCCCATATATCCACCATGTTGTAATAGCCGCCCAGCTTATTATTGCCGCCATAATTATCAGCATAAAATGTTTCCCGGTCCAGCCTGGTCAAAAAAGCTTTATCCTGCTCCGCCAGTTCCCGCAGCGCCTTGCCATAATCACTATAAGCCTTGTTCAGCTTATCCAGCTTGGTCAAATCAATGACCGAGACAGTGCCAAAATAAGTGTCTACAGACTCCCCCCTGCTTGCTATATCCTCCGCTATATATTTGGCAAAATCATCAGATTTGATACAAGCATCATTATTGAGGCAAGCCAAAACAGGCGTAAGGCTCATAAATGTATCAGTGGCAATTTCCTCGGAAGCAATCATATAACGGGCTATGTCCTTAAAACAGTTGGCAGTCTCAATATTGCTCATCAGGCAGGCACTAAACATAACAAAATCCAGGGGCGGCGTCTCCCTGTCAGGCTGCAAGGTGCTGTACACCGCCTCATGCATCTGATTCAAGTCCATCATATTGCCTGTTCTCTCATCATAGCATACCCCGTAAACAGCCCCGCCGCCATGATTCCACACAACAAGTCCTTTATTGATGGCCACCGTATCACGAGGCAGCTTCAGAAAATCAGACAGGGAACTGCCCTTGCCCATGTCCTCATACTTATCATCCACATCGTATTCGCTCCAGCCTCCTGAACCGCGCTTCCACACCTGCTTTTTATCGATATAGTCCTGCAGCATTTCCACATGAGAGTTTTTCGCTCCGCCAAACTTCATAATCAGTTCCACATTTTCATCAGTTATGCCCATATCATATATGAGGTCCATGTTTCTGCTCCATGCACCATCCCTGCTTTCCGAATCGGAGCCGCACACATACATGTAGATGTCCCATTTATTGGCGGCATAACCTGCATTACAGCCAAGCAAAAATAACGCTGCAAAGACAGCCCCCCAAAGCCTAAGCACAAAACCGCACATGCCTCTTTCTCCTTCTCAGTCCCACAATTATACAAAAACTAAATTATATATCATGCTGTTGAACCGCTCCCTCCTAATGCTTATTTTTTAGGAAGGAGCGGTTCACCTTGCCTGATTTTACTTCATCATTTTGTGTAAATCTTTAAAGAAGGCGGAACATATACGACCAAACATATTTACGCCGTCATCATCCTCGCGGTCACGCCATTCCTGACGGCTATAAACCTCTTCGCCGGTAACTGCATCATGGACATGGAACTCAATTTTCTCATATACCACACTGCTGTAATAAGCAGGATGTACAACCGGCACCACGATTTCATCCTCAACCTTCACCCAGTTCCCCTTGGAATCCCTGACATTTTTATTGACAGTCTTAGTTTCCCAGGTAGTGTATTCAGGATGATAGATGGACTTGGTTTCATACTGCAGCACCTTGGCATCCACATAAACCTCGGCATAATCCTTCAAATTCTTATCAAAAATATCATTAAAGGCATCCGAATCTTTTTTAGCCAAAATTTCCAAATCCTGCCCCTGGGCCAATGACATCTTGCGTATCACAGCTTCCGGGGGAATTACCGGGATTTTTTCCTGCATGGCCTTTTCTTCATACAGTCCGCCTAAAGAACGCTTCCGGACTCCCTCTATATTGGTATCAGAAAAATCCATATCGTAAAGCAGTACATTTTTAATTGCCTTGAAATTGTAGTTCTTATCCTTGTACTCAACTTTTTCCGCTGAAACCACCTGCATCATAGCCATCAGCAGCATACACGCCATAAGCACAATCCTAAAACTTTTCCCCCAATAACCCTTTTTCATTTTGACCATCCTTTCTTCTGCTACACACCTATGACTATATTATTATACACTGGGCATATTTTTCCTGCTTGCTGAAAAAGAAAACAAAATTGATCTGCTGCACAATATATTACCACAGCCGCCTGAACTGGATGCTGGCCATGATGTCCTTGTCATGGGCCCCCTTCTGGAAGCCCAGCTCCGTGCTCAGCTGCCAGCCCGGCTGGAACTCCGTCTCCGCCGCCAGGGAGGTCACAAAATGGGTTCTGTCCATGCGGCTGGACTTGCTGTAGCTGCGTTCCAGC
>JALFXV010000076.1 GCA_022786545.1 Selenomonadaceae bacterium | reverse complement strand
GCTGGAACGCAGCTACAGCAAGTCCAGCCGCATGGACAGAACCCATTTTGTGACCTCCCTGGCGGCGGAGACGGAGTTCCAGCCGGGCTGGCAGCTGAGCACGGAGCTGGGCTTCCAGAAGGGGGCCCATGACAAGGACATTATGGCCAGCATCCAGTTCAGGCGGCTGTGGTAATGAATCCTTGCCTATATGAGGGTCGAGAGAGGCTAGTGCAATAATTATTGGCTATAATTTTAAAGGAGGCAGGAGAATGAAAAGGAAAAAGATGCTACAGGGACTGGTGGCACTGGGGATTTTGGCGGCTGCCAATGCTCCGGCTTATGCTATGCAGGAAGAGATTGTATCCTATGGGGGATACGATATTTTCAAGGTGCAGTATTTTGATCAGCAAGATAAGAGCCAGCTTGACGCTTCTGACAATAATATGTGGCGTCGCACTAAGGATAACAAACTGGTATATGATGGGCTATCCTATATGTACAATGCAGATATGAAAAAAGCATTACAAGGAGCATTTGGCCAATGGGCAGAAATCCTGTATAGAAATGGCAAAAATATGATTTCTCCTGCCTGTTTTTTGGTAGGGACTACCAGTCAAAAAGCAAATGCCAACGCTAGTTGCTTTGTATATGAGATACCAGAGAAAGGAAAGTTCAAGGAACTTTCAGGAGATTATTTTTTGGGTGTATTTCAAAATGGATTCAAAGGTGAAACGAGAGATTTATTTATCAATTCTGCTGAATGGGAGCCGGGGATTATATCTTTTGGCAGGGTCAGAATCGGTCAAAATTTAGGTGCAACCTTGGAAAATAATGGAGCATATTATGGCTGGGTTTATGAGCCCTTGACCCAGCAGAGCCAAAGTGAAAGTGCCGTTTCCCTGCAACCTGTCATATTTCATGAGATTGCCCACTCCATTGGGATTTTGACTGATGTTAACTATACAAATGGGCAGTATGCTTTTTTCGACCTGAATAAGTTTGCATCTCATTTGGTGGATCAGAGAGGCATTCCGTCAGCACCTGACCGGAGGATATCCTGGGCTGCTGAGGATAAAGATAATACAAATGTATTTTACGTAGAAGGTGTCTTGGGAGATAAATTGCAAGCTGGCAGTACAAGTGGCAGGATTTATTTTAAGGGAGAAAATGTCAGCCAGGTTCTGAAGGGAAATGGGGAATACGCAAAAGATTTTCAAGGTATGGATGGTATTCCAATATTGGCATGGGAGCCAGAGAATAAGGAAATGACAGAACTATATCCTGAATTTTCCCATATTAATCTGGCCCGTAGCCTGATGAGCCATCAGAATTATCGTTCTTATAATAACTTTATTGAGGCAGAGTTAGCGATTATGCAGGATATAGGCTACGATATTGACAGGCGGAATTTCTTTGGCCGTTCCATTTATTCAGATGGAAATGGTACGGCAGATAACCCCTTAAAAAATACCCAGGGATACTTTGCCAGAAATGCAGCCGGTACTGCTTATGAGACAGGCAGGGAAAATACTGCTGCCTTGGGAGTAGGCTTGCATGTTTATGGCTCAGGGAACTATATTCTTCAGACCGATGAGGGCAAAGGCGATGGCAGTGCTGATTTACTGGCCTGCGGTACAGGGGGAGCTGGTATCCGCATAGATGGGGTAGGCAATACTGTGACCGTGGACAAGGGGGTTACTGTATCTGCTGATGGCGAGAATGGCAGGGGCGTACTGGTAGCCTATGGCAATAACAATAATGTTGTCATTGATGGCACTGTAACTGCTGCCGGAGCCGGTGGTGATGGCGTGCGCTTTGATTTTGGCAGCAATTCAATGGGTGGCAATATGGAGTACCGCGGTTCGTATCTGCGCTACGCACGTTTGGTAGATGAAAATAATGGCAGTATTGCTAACAGTAAGAATGTAGATTTGAATAGTGTGATTAACCTTGACAGGGATAGTATTGCTGAAGGAGATTTGGCAGGTCCTATGGGCAGCCTGACAGTTAATGGAAATCTGTATGGCAGGGACCATGCGGTGTATATCGCCAAGAATGCCTTTGTGGATAAGATTGCTGTGAATGATGGTGCCAGGATATCCGGTGATATTGTTTCTGATTGGAAGCATTTTGACAATGGCCTGTATGATGGGGGCTGGGGAGATGAGAAAAAAGGGGAAAAACTGAAAATTGTGTATGGTGCTCAGGAACATTACTACGATGAGTATCATAAGGAGTTGGTAACGCAGCTGAATTTTACTGGCAATACGGAAATGCAGGGCAATATCAGCGGCAGCGACAATATGAAAATGACAGTGAATAGCGGTACCCTGCTGCATGAGGGCAGTGCTGATGTGGTCAATGTGAAGGTCAATGAAGGTGCAACGCTGCTGGGGGGAAGCTACAAGGTAAACAAGATACCTGAGTCAAGGATGGCAGGTGACAAGGATACTGAGACTGGTATTTTCTACAATCACGGCACTATCGGGGCACTGAATGAAGACAGCAAGCTGAGTATTGACGGCACTTTGGAGTCGGATGGCAGGCTGCTGGCATATAATGGCGGCAGTGCAGGTTACATTGAGGTAAGCAAGGAGGCAAAGCTGCTGGCTGGTTCTGAGGCAGATGTAGTAAATGTCCGCCCTGGAGATGATGTA
>JALFXV010000067.1 GCA_022786545.1 Selenomonadaceae bacterium | reverse complement strand
AAATTTCAGTTTATCGCCGTGAAAGTTCGAGACTTTTGGAACATTAACGGATGAGTTTTGTGAGTTTGTGCACTCTGTTCAGATTAAAAATGGGATGGTCTACGGCAGTACCCTCAGAAACACGCTCGCGCTCCTAGTTGTGCCTAGCGGATGCTAAGCTCTTGCTACGCCTGACGGCTTGCAAGTCGCTAAGCACCGAGGCACAACAAAGGTTTCTGATGGCACATGCCGCAACCCATCCCTTTCTTGTCTGAACAGATATAGACAAAATGATAAAACGCCACTTGTTATATGTTGCTATAGTGCTGCATACAACTTTACGAGCAAGCCTGAAATAAGGGGGAGAAGTGGCTGACGAAGCCTGATGCTGCCAACAACTATGCAAGGCAACCTGCTATTACCAACAGAGTTGTTGGCATTTCACCATACGTTTATACAGCGGTTGGCAGTAGCAAGTTTCGTCAGCTTCCCGGCTCCCCCTTTTCAGGCTTGCTCGTAAAGTTGTATGCAGCACTATGGCAACATATAACAAGTGGCGTTTTATCAATTTGCCTATATCTGTTCAGACAAGAAAGGGATGGGTTGCGGCATGTGCCATCAGAAACCTTTGTTGTGCCTCGGTGCTTAGCGACTTGCAAGCCGTTAGGCGTAGCAAGAGCTTAGCATCCGCTAGGCACAACGAGGAGCGAGAGCGTGTTTCTGAGGGCACTGCCGTAGACCATCCCATTTTTAGTCTGAACAGAGTGCACGAACCCACAAAACTCATCCGTTGATGTTCCAAAAGTATCGTACACCCACTACGACAAACTGAAATTTAATTTTTAGTTATTTTCAGCAGCTTTTTTCTTTTGGAGATAGGCATCCATAGCCTCAACTACATGCTTGGCATCCTTTACTGCCAGCACTACGTTGAACGGCCCCATGACCACATCGCCGCCAGAGAATACGCCCTCACGGGTGGTCTGGCCGTTTTCGTCAACCTCAATCAGGCCGCGCTCGTTGACCTCTACGCCGGTGGTGGTGCGGACAATCTTGTCCTTTGGCACCTGGCTTACGGCCACGATGGTGCTGTCAGCCGGGCAGAGCTCCGCCCCCTCAGTTACCAGGTTGCCGTTCTCATCATAGGAGGTGTCTACCATCATAGGCCCTTCCGGGGTAATCTCCACAGGGGACTTGCCGAACTCGAACACCACACCGTCAGCCTGGGAATACTCGAACTCCTTCACGCTGGCAGATACCTTGTTGCGGCGGGCATAGACCGTGACGAAGCGGCTGCCCTTGCGGATGGCGGTACGGGCCACATCCATAGCGGAGTTGCCGGAGCCGATAACGGCTACGCGCTCGCCCAGGTCATAGCAGTCAGGGTTTTGCAGATAGTCAACAGCAAAATGGCAGTTGCCCAGGCTTTCCCCCTTGACGCCAAGGGCTCTCGGGCGCCATACGCCGGAGCCGATGAAGATGGCATCGTAGCCGTCCCGGAACAGTATGTCCAGGTTCAGAGCGCCGCCGATGGTGGTATTAGGGCGGATGTGGATGCCCAGCTCCCTGAGCTTCTGGGTGTAGCGGTTCAGGATGCTCTGAGGCAGGCGGAAATCAGGGATGCCATAGCGCATCATGCCCCCAAGGTGCTCCATGCGCTCAAAAATGGTTACATTGTAGCCCCGCTGTGCCAGCTTGACAGCTACAGTCAGGCCCGCAGGCCCGGAGCCGATAATAGCTACATTCTGCCCTTTCGGAGGCTCGTGCTCCATGACAACCTTGTCCAGATAAGCATCGGAGATGTACTGCTCAATGCTGGAAATCTGCACGGAGGAACCCTTGATGCCCTGGATGCAGTGTCCTTCGCACTGGGCTTCATGGTCGCATACCAGGGAGCAGATGACGCTCATAGGGTTGTTCTCAAACAGCATGGCACCTGCCTGATTGATTTTTCCGTCCAGAAAAAGGCGTATCATTTCCGGGATGTTGGTGTGGGCAGGACAGCCATTAATCTGGCACTGAGGTTTTTTGCACTGCAAGCAGCGGCGGGCTTCATTGATAACGTGAACAGCCATGTCTTTTTATCACCTATTTCTTTCTTTATAACGCTGGATACTTCTCATGTTTTTATTATATTTACGAAGAGTGCTGTAGTCAATAAAAAATGTATATACTTATTTAGATAAATAAAAAATTTTATTTATCTAAAATAAGTAATATGCAGGCTGGCACAAGGATATCTTGTCCGTAAATGTAATAAGGCCCGTTCTCTAACGAGAACGAGCCTTTATTTCTCATGCAAATTATTTAGCCAAAGCATTTACTTTGCGAGCTAAACGAGACTTCTTACGGTTTGCAGCATTCTTGTGGTATACATGGTTTGCAGCAGCCTGGTCGATAGTCTTGCAAGCGACAGTAAGGAGGGCTTTTGCTTCATCAGCGTTGCCAGCCTCAATAGCGTCCAATACCTTGCGGGAAGCAGTGCGAACACGGGACTTCTCAGCCAGATTCTTTGCATGGCGCTTTGCATCAGTCTTTACACTCAAAATAGAAGATTTAATATTTGGCAATTAATTCACCCCCTTGAAATTTCAGTACCTGCCTATTTTAGCATGAAGCCGCAAAAAATGCAACTTTTTTTTCATCAATTCCTCAATAATATGTATTTGCCTGTTGGAAGCCTGCCGTGCGGCCCGCGCGGCAGCCTCATAGGAACTTGCCGGGATATTGCAGGAAAAACGGCTGGCATGTTATAATAATACGAATATGTATGTAAGCTTGAGAGGAAGAAATGAATGGACAACAAGATGGATACTAAGAAAATTCGCAATTTTTCTATTATCGCCCATATAGACCACGGCAAGTCAACTATTGCCGACAGGCTGATCGAATACACAGGCACCCTGTCCAAGCGTGAAATGTCGGCACAGGTGCTGGACAACATGGACCTGGAGCGTGAGCGGGGCATCACCATCAAGGCGCAGACTGTACGCCTTGACTACAGGGGCAAGGACGGGGAGATGTACTGCCTGAACCTGATTGATACCCCGGGCCATGTGGACTTTACCTATGAGGTATCCAGGAGCCTGGCGGCCTGCGAGGGAGCCCTTTTGATTGTGGATGCGGCCCAGGGGGTGGAGGCGCAGACCCTGGCCAATGTATACATGGCTCTGGAGCATGATCTGGAGATTATCCCTGTCATCAACAAGATTGACCTGCCTAGTGCGGACCCTGACAGGGTAAAACAGGAGATTGAGGATGTAATCGGGCTGGATGCCTCCGATGCCATCCTGGCTTCCGCCAAGACAGGCCAGGGCATCGAGGAAATCCTGGATGCCATCGTGGAGAGGATTCCGGCTCCGGCAGGGGACAGGGCGAAGCCTTTGCAGGCACTGATTTTCGACTCCTACTTTGATGCCTACAAGGGGGCCATCGCCCATATCCGCGTCATGGACGGGGAAATCAAAAAGGGCAGCCAGCTGAAGCTGATGGCTACCGGCAAGAACTTTGAGGTGACGGAGCTGGGCTGCTTCCGCCCTGCTCTCATGGAACTGGCTTCCCTGGGCCCGGGGGCGGTAGGCTATGTGGCAGGCTCCTTGAAGCAGGTGGCGGATGTCCGGGTGGGTGATACCATCACCAGCGCCCTGAAGCCTGCCCCGGAGCCCCTGCCAGGCTATCGCGGCGTTACGCCGATGGTGTACTGCGGCCTGTACCCTGTGGACAGCGCGGACTATGACAATCTGAAGGACGCCCTGGAAAAGCTGCAGTTAAACGATGCGGCGCTGGTATTTGAGCCGGAGACTTCTATTGCCCTGGGCTTTGGCTACCGTTGCGGCTTCCTGGGGCTTTTGCACATGGATGTTATCCAGGAGCGCTTGGAGCGGGAGTACAACCTGAAGCTGATTACTACCGCCCCTAGCGTTATCTACCATGTGCACAAGACGGACGGGGAGATGGTTGCCGTGGACAATCCTTCCGATTTGCCGGACCCTACTACCATCCAGTACATTGAGGAGCCTTATGTGAAGGCCACGGTCATCGTGCCTAACGATTTTGTCGGCGCCGTCATGGAGATTTCCCAGAACAAGCGGGGGGAGTTCAAGGGCATGGATTACCTGGATGTGAACCGGGTCATGATTGTGTACCACATCCCGTTGAGCGAGATTATCTATGATTACTTTGACAAGCTGAAGTCCTCCACCCGGGGCTATGCCTCCCTGGACTACGAGCTGGCGGACTACCAGCAGGCCAAGCTGGTGAAGCTGGACATCCTCCTGAACGGGGAGCCGGTGGATGCCCTTTCCACCATCGTGCATACTGACAGTGCGGCGGCACGGGGCAGGCAGCTGGCTGCCAAGCTGAAGGAAATCATCCCTCAGCAGATGTTTGAAATCCCTATCCAGGCGGCTATCGGCAACAAGATTATTGCCCGTGAGAATGTCCGTGCCATGCGCAAGGACGTGCTGGCAAAATGCTATGGCGGCGATATTTCCAGAAAAAGAAAGCTGTTGGAGAAGCAGAAGGAAGGCAAGAAGCGCATGAAGTCCGTGGGCAGGGTGGAAGTGCCTCAGGAAGCCTTCATGGCCATCCTCAAGATTGACTGACAAGGGGGCCGTTGCAAAAAATGAGGTTTTGTAACGGCCTCTTTTTGTATTTTTTTATTTATTTTGGTATAATATGTAAGGATATTTATCTTTATTCGTGCAGTGCGGCACGGAAAGGCGGCTTCGCCATCTGCAGCTGCGCGGCACTTTTATAGTTATTTCAGGTGGTGACAAAATGAATTCGCTTTTGCGTGTAGGAATCGATGTCGGTTCAACCACGATTAAAGTCGTAGTTCTAAACAAGGAAAGAAAGTTGGTCTACAAGAAATATGCCAGGCATTTTTCTGAGATTAACGCTGTACTCAAAGAGAATTTGGCGGCTTTGGGCCATGTGGTGGAGGGAAAGAAGTTCTCTCTGGCCCTGACAGGTTCTGCGGGAATGGGAATTGCCGAGCGTATCGGGCTTCCCTTCGTGCAGGAGGTAATTGCTTGCGCTGCTGCCGTAAAGGAGCTGATTCCTCATACGGATACAGTGGTGGAGCTGGGAGGCGAAGACGCCAAGGTTACATATTTTGGTGAAGCTCCGGAGCAGAGGATGAACGGCGTATGCGCCGGGGGAACCGGCTCCTTTATTGACCAGATGGCATCTTTGCTCTCCACGGATGCGCCGGGACTGAATGACCTGGCAGAGAAGGGAAAGCAGATTTATACTATTGCCTCCCGCTGCGGCGTTTTTGCCAAGACGGATATTCAGGCTTTGATGAATGACGGTGCGGAGAAGGCTGATATTGCCCTGTCGATTTTTCAGGCGGTGGTGAATCAGACCATTGGCAATCTGGCCCAGGGACGGCCTATTGACGGTAATGTGGCATTCCTGGGTGGCCCTCTGCATTTTCTGCCGGAGCTGAAAAAACGCTTCATTGAGACATTGAAGCTGACACCGGAGCATATTGTAGATGTAGAGGACGGCAACTACTTTGTGGCAGTAGGGGCGGCTATTTCTGAGGAAGCCCGTCCTGTCACCATGCAGCAGGTCAACGAGAGCGTGGCAAGAACAGAGGAGGTTATGGCTGCCGAAGCCCGGCAGGCAGATTTTGTGCTGTTTGAAAATCCTGCTGCCTATGATGAGTTTAAGGAGCGGCACGACAGGGACAGGGTGCCCCGTGCCGATTTGAGCACCTACAAGGGGCCTGTGTACCTGGGCATTGATGCAGGCTCCACCACCACCAAGCTGGCGGTTATTGGCAGAAATAAAGAACTTCTGTATACCTCCTACGGCAGCAATCAGGGCTCTCCGCTGCAGACCGTGGTCAGGGAGCTGAGGGAACTGTACAGCGCCATGAATGAGGATACCTATATCGCTTCCGCCTTTACCACAGGCTATGGGGAGGCCATTGTCAAGGCCGCCCTCCATGCAGATGATGGCGAGGTGGAGACATTTGCCCATCTCCGGGCAGCACAGGAATTCTGCCCGGAGGTGTCCTTTGTGCTGGATATCGGCGGTCAGGACATGAAGTGCTTCTACGTCCACAAGGGCAGCATCGGCAGCATTATCCTGAACGAGGCATGCTCCGCAGGATGCGGCTCCTTTATTGAGAATTTTGCCCAGAGCCTGAAGCTGACTGCCGGGGAGTTTGCCGCCAAGGCATTGGAGTCCAGGGCACCGGTAGACCTGGGCACCCGCTGCACGGTTTTTATGAACTCCAAGGTGAAGCAGGCTCAGAAGGACGGGGCGCAGGTGGGCGACATCTCCGCCGGTATTGCCCTGTCCGTTATCAAGAACGCCCTGTTCAAGGTTATGCAGCTGAAGGATGTAAGCACTCTGGGGGATCATATCGTGGTGCAGGGGGGCACCTTCTACAATGATGCGGTGCTGCGCTCTATGGAGCTGCTTTTGGGCAAGCATGTCATCCGTCCTGATATTGCAGGGCTCATGGGGGCTTATGGTGCGGCTATCCTGGCCCTGGAGTCCGGCGGCATCAGGTCTGAGCTTCTGCCGCCGGAGCAGCTGGAGAGCTTTTCCGTCAAGACAAAATCCTTCCGCTGCCACGGCTGCGGCAATGCCTGCCTGGTAACAGTGCAGAACTTCCCTGACGGGGGGCGCTACTTTACCGGCAACCGCTGCGAGCGGGGGGCCGGCAAGGAAAAGCAGGCGGCCAAGGTGCAGAATATCTACCGCTTCAAATATGACAGGCTGTTCAATTATTATCAGCCTTTGCAGGAGGCGCCACGGGGGAAAATCGGTATTCCACGGGTGCTCAATATGTACGAGGATTATCCATTCTGGTTTACCCTTCTGACCCGGCTGGGCTATGAGGTGGTATTGTCCGGGGAGTCCTCCGCCCACATGTATTACAAGGGAATGGACACTGTGCCATCTGACTCCCTCTGCTACCCTGCCAAGCTGGCACATGGCCATATCATGGATCTGGTGGAAAAGGGGCTGAAAAAGATTTTCTACCCGTGCCTGCCTTATAACATGGAGGACGAGGAAAACAAGTCCGATAACCATTTCAACTGCCCTGTAGTGGCTTCCTATGCGGAGAATATCCGGGGCAATATGGATATTTTACAGGAAAACAATGTTGATTTCATTCAGCCTTTCCTGCCTATTCACAGTCCTAAGCACATGGTAAAGAGGCTCTATCAGGAGCTGGGAAGCCGTGAGGGCATCAGCAAGTCTGAGATTAGGTCTGCCTGCGAGGCGGCTTATGCCGAGCTGGAGAATTATCGCCAGGAGGTGCGCCGGAAGGGGCAGGAGATTTTGCAGGAGGCTGAGAGGGACGGCAGGCATGTGATTTTGCTGGCAGGACGTCCGTACCATATGGACCCGGAAATCAATCACGGCATCCCGGAGATGATTCAGTCCTACGATTTGCCGATTATTTCCGAGGATGCGGTGTACCATCTGCCGGTGCAGTCGGAGCCGTTGAAGATTGTGAACCAGTGGAGCTATCATGCCCGGCTTTATCATGCGGCTCACTATGTGGCAGAGCATGACAACGTGACCATGATTCAGTTCAGCTCCTTCGGCTGCGGCCTGGATGCCATTACTACGGGGCAGGTGAAGTCCATTCTGGAGGACCATGAGCGGATTTACACCATGATCAAGCTGGATGATGTAAGCAACCTGGGGGCGGCCCGCATCCGCCTGCGCTCCCTGATGGCGGCCCTGGCAAGGCGCAGGCCGGTGAAGTTCAGGGCCCTGGAGATTGCGGAGCGCCCTCATTTTACCGAGGACTGCAAGCACAGGCACACCATCCTGGCACCCCAGATGGCACCGATTCACTTCGAGCTGTTCGGGCCGGTGCTGAAGAAATTCGGCTACAACGTAATTGTGCCGCCAATGCCGCGGTCTGCGGTGGATGTGGGGCTGAAATACGTCCACAACGATATGTGCTATCCTGCCATCGTGGTTATCGGGCAGCTGATTAACGCCATTCAGAGCGGCCTCTGCGACCCGAACAACACATCCATCATGCTGTTCCAGACCTGCGGTGCCTGCCGGGCTACCAACTATATGAATGTGCTGCGTATGGCATTGAAGGATGCCGGTTATCCTCAGATTCCTGTTTTTGCTGTCTGGGGATTGGAGACTGATGCCTTCAAGCTGGACAGGGACAGCCTTACCGAGGCCATCAAGGCGGCGGTATATGGCGATGTGCTGATGAATGTGAAGAATCGTACCATGCCTTATGAGCTGAACAAGGGGGAAACCCAGGCGGTCTATGACAAGTGGATGGCAAAATGCAAGGAGGAGCTTGCCAGGGAAAAGAGCGGCTACAAGCGGTTTGCCAATAATATCCACGCCATAGTGCGGGATTTTGAAGCTATTCCTATTGATGAGAAGTTGTGGAAGCCAAAGGTGGGCATCGTAGGGGAAATCCTTGCCAAGTACCATCCAGTGGCCAATAATCATATTGAGAGGGTGCTTTTTGAGGAAGGAGCCGAGGTGGTAATGCCTGACTTCGTGGACTTCTTCATGTACAGCGCCTATGATGCGGTGGTCAAGAGGGAGCTTTTGGACGGCAGCCTCAAGAGCAAGCTGCTGGCCCAGATGTTCATCCATCTCATGGAGTTCTACCGCCGTCCGGTGCGCAGCGCCATGAAGCACAGCAAGCGGTACCTGCCGCCTCATACCATCGGGGAGATTGCCAAGCTGGCCAAGGAGCATGTTTCTTTGGGCAACATGGCTGGCGAGGGCTGGTTCCTCACCGGCGAGATGGTGAAGCTTATTCGGCATGGTGTACCAAATGTGGTGTGCCTGCAGCCTTTTGGCTGCCTGCCGAACCACATTACCGGCAAGGGGGTTATCCATAGCCTGCGCAACCACTACAAGGAAGCCAATATCCTGGCCATTGACTGCGATGCCGGTGCCAGCGAGGTGAACCAGCTGAACCGCATCAAGCTCATGCTGTCTGTGGCCAAGGAAAAAAATCCCCAGCTGGCAGATGTTAGCCGGGGACAGAAGAAAGCGTGATGGACGAGCATTATGAAGAAAAAATATAAGGCGGCGATTGCCCTTGCCATCAGCGTGGCAGGGGCAGCAGGCACTGCGGGGCTGGCGAAGTCTGGCTTTTGGGGCGGCATGGTCCACAACGGCTTTCTGGCCGCCACCATTGGCGGCATGGCTGACTGGTTTGCGGTGACTGCGCTGTTTAGGAAGCCCCTGGGCATTTCCTACCGCACGGAGATTATCATCAGGAACCGCCAGCGCATCATGCAGGCGGTGGTGGATTTTGCCGGCAACGACCTGCTGGGGGCGGACAATGTGATGAGATTCGTCCGCCAGCAGGATACAGCTGCCTTCCTGAAGGAGTTTTTGGCGAAGAATGGCCAGGCGATGCTGCTTCCTGCGGTGGACAGGATGGCGCTGCAGCTGCAGGAAGGGCTCAGCCCGGAGGTGCTGGCCAGGGAGCTGGCACCGGGACTGGAAGATATGCTGGGCAGGGAACAGCTGGGCAGGCTGGCAGCTGATTTCTTGTCCGGGCTGTCCAGGCCGGAAAGCGCGGGGCATATCCTGCACCTTTTGGCGGCGGCAGGTGAGGAACTTCTCAGGGAGGAGAAGCTCAGGCAGCTTGTGTCCAGGTATGCTGAGGATGTGCTGACGGAGTACGGGGATGCTGCCGGCAGCAGGGCGTTCCTCATAGGCCTCATGGGGCTGACCGGGGAGCGGATTGCAGAGGCACTGCTGGAAAAGCTGGCAGGGTTCCTGAAGGAACTGGCAGAAAATCCCGAGGCGGAGGCGAAGACTTCTGCCTGGCTGGGAGAAAGGCTCGGCCAGCTGGCGGAGAGCCCTGCTGTCATTGACGGCCTGAGGGAGGCCCTGGGGGAGTGCTTCGCTCAGGAACAGCTGGCAGGCATGCTGGAGCCGGTGCTGGCGGAGTTTTTGTCCAGCGGCAGGCTGACAGGCTGGCTGCACAATATGGCAGCGTCCGTCATGGGGGAGTTTATTGAGAGCCATCAGCTGCAGCAGCGGGCGGATGCCCTGCTGAAGGACTGGCTGGAGGCGGAGCTGCAGGGACACCATGATGTGATTGTGGGCATGATAGAGGAACGCCTGGGCAGGCTGTCGGATGAGGAATTGGTGGAGTTTACCGAGGAAAAGGTGGCAGATGACCTGCAGATGATACGCATCAACGGCTCTGTGGTGGGAGCCATAGCAGGCATGGTGCTTTATGCCATAATATATGCAGCAGGGCAGGTGTTGGGAACATGATTTGGCAGGAATGGAACAAGGCTGACAAGACACTTTTGGCGGCAGCGGCGATTTTCCTGTTTGCCCTTTGCCTGCATGTGCAGTATCCGGGCAATACCTTTGCCGCAGGCTTTTTGTTCTGCGCCGAGGCGGCGCTGGTGGGGGGTATCGCTGACTGGTTTGCGGTGACGGCGCTTTTTGAGAAGCCCCTGGGCTTTCCCTGGCATACGGCAATCCTGCCCCGCAGGCGCCAGTCCTTTATTGAGGCCACAGGCAGTATGCTGCAGAAGGAGTTTTTTGGCAGGAAGGCCCTGGTGGCCAAGGTAAAGAAGATAGATTTTGCTGGCAGGCTCCTGGACTGGCTGGCCAGGCCGGAGAGCAGGCAGCTGGCGGCGAAATGGCTTGCCCGGCGGGGCAGGCGATGGCTGGAGGCGCAGGATGGCACTATCCTGCCAGCAGGGGTTGCTGCCAGGCTGGGGGACTTTGCCGCAGGCAGCGTGACGCCGGACAAGATAAAGAGCTTCCTTCTGTATGGGGCGAAGGAGCTGGAGCCGGCGGCAAGGCAGGCGGAATTTCTGGACAAGATTCAGGCCGGCCTTGATGACTATATCAGTTCCAGGATGCAGGGGCCGCTGGCTATGATGATGGCCGGTTTTGCCCAGTCAGTGAATGTACTCAATACAGAAGAAGCAGCCGGGCTGATCCAGGACAGGTGCATCCTGTTTCTTGAGAGGGTGCAGCAGGAGGATTCAGAGGAAGCGGTGCAGCTGGGGGAGGCGGCAGAAAAAATTTCCTGCTTTTTGCAGGAAAATTTTGCAGCCAGGCAGGCATTGGACTGTGCTTTAGGGAATTGTGTACAAAGGTTAAACCTGAATGAATATCTGTTCAGCGCAACTGATGAAAATGAGAAGTTAGATGGTCAGTTGCAGGAGCTGGCAGGAGGCATCCTGCAGGTGGTATATAAGATGCTCCGGGAAAACAGTTCCCTTCAAAAGGAAGTCAGCGGTATCTGTTACCAGCTGGTAGCCCGTGGCGTCATGCAGGCGCAGTCCATGCTGGGCAGTATTGCCGGGAATGTGCTGGGAACCATGACGGACGAGCAGATAAATCGTCTGGTTTATGACAAGGCGGAGCCGGATTTGCTGTGGATACGGATGAACGGTTCCATAGTGGGCGCAGCTATCGGCCTTGTGATTTTTGCAGTCATGCAGTTTTTTTGAAAGGTAAAAGGTAAGAAAAGGCGGGGGTACTGAAAATGAAGGGGAAATTAATTTTATGTCATGTGCTTTGCACGGCGATAGGCTGTGCAGCAGGCGGCCTGGCTGCGTCCGGCATAGGGGTGTTTGGCGGAGCAGTTCTGGCTATTGTGGTGGCAGGGGCGCTGGGGAGCATCGGCATCAGCAAGGTGGTGGCCGAGGACGAGCCTGTACCCTCCATGCAGCCCGGGCTGAAACCGGCTGGGCAGAACTGGCAGGGGGCAGAGGCGGTCACGGCGGCTTCAGGCGGCACTTCCAGGCCTGACTTGAAGGTGGATATGCTGGGGCTGGCAGAGGAAATGGCTTTTGCTTCCCAGCAGCTGGTATGGGGCATCAGCCAGTTCCAGGCGGCCCTGAACAAGCTGGGAGTGCTGGCTCAAAATATCAGTTCCCAGTCTGAGGGGAATGCCAGCAGCCTGGAGGAGGCTTCGGCAGGTGTCATGGAGATTGCCACGGCAGCCAGCGACATATCCGAGACGGCCCAGTCCAGCCTGATTCAGTGCCAGTCTTCGACCAACCTGGTGGAGAAGTACCAGCGGGAGATTAACGAAGTAAGCCGTGCCATCAAGAATGTAGGCGGGGTTGTCCAGAAGGCTGTAGGGGAAATCAACGAGCTGAACAACGCTTCTGAGAAGATTGCCAACTTCGTTGAGAAAATCCGCGGTATTGCCAGCCAGACCAACCTTCTGGCACTGAATGCCGCCATTGAGGCAGCCCGTGCCGGGGAGCATGGCAAGGGCTTTGCCGTAGTGGCGGAAGAGGTGCGCAAGCTGGCGGCGGAGAGTGAGGAAACTACCAAGGAAATCGAGGAGATTGTCAACGAGATTACCGGAACCACCAATGGTGTTACCACGCGGATGCAGGAGGGCAGCACCCGCCTTTTGTCCGTGGAGGCTATGGCGGAGGAGTCTGCTGCGGCCATGTCCGAAATGGTAAGCAATATCCATACTATTGAGAGCGTGGTGGATAATCTCAGCCATATGTCCAGCAAGCAGCGGGATACCACCGATGAGATGGCGAAGGTCATCGAGAATATCGGCCAGGCTACTGTGGACATCGCAGCACATACCCGTGAAACCAATGACAGCGTGGGACATCAGATGAATAACATGGAGGAAATTCATCAGTATGCCAAGTCCCTGCTGGTGGTGGCGGAACGGCTGCAGGAGTCGGCGGTGGTGTTCAAGAAGCCAAATGAGCTGATTTTTGCCATTAATCCCTTTACGGCCCCGGAAAAAATCCGGCAGGATTACATGCCTATCCTGGTAGAGGTGGGCAAGCAGATTGGCTACCGGGCCAGGACCATCATCGTCAATGACTACGATGCCTTGGGAACGGCCCTGAAGAACGGCACGGCGGATATCGGCTGGTTCTCACCGGCCGCCTATGTTTCCACCAAAAACCAGCTGAATGTCAGGCCGCTGGTAACTCCTAAGATGAATAATGCCACTTCCTATACCGGCTATATTATTGCCAGGAAGGGCAGCGGCATCAGGTCCCTGGAGGATTTGGCCGGCAGGAGTTTTGCCTTTGTGGATAAGAAGTCTGCCTCCGGCTATGTATATCCCAAGGCGGCGCTTTTAGAAAATGGCAAGAACCCTGATACGTATTTTTCCTCCACCAGCTTCCTGGGCAGCCATAACAAGGTAATCGATGCGGTGCTCAGCGGCGAGGTGCAGGCAGGTGCCACCTATTCTGATGCCTTTGAGGCAGCCGGGGCAAAGGCGGCGGACAATCTGGAAATAATCTTCCGGACGGAGCCTATTCCTAAGGATGTTATCGCTGCCGGGCCGGATGTGCCGGAGGAGGTAGCCAAGCTTCTGACCAGGGCCTTTGAGGATGTCCGGGAAGGTGCTGGTGCTGGCGGCCGGGCTATGAGGGATGCCAAAATCAACGGCTTTGTGGAGGCTGATGATGCCAAGTATGATGTGGTAAGAAAGGCGTTGTCCCTGGTCTGAGATATGCCTTGGCCTGGTGTGCTGCCGGGTTTTACGTTATATGTTATATGAAGGAAAAAAGAGATTGCCCGGGCGGGCAATCTCTTTTTGTGTGCTGAGGATTCAGTTTTGTTGCGGAACGCTTTTGCTTTTAGATGAAGCGGAATTGCCTGCCGGGGGAGATGTATTTCAGCAGGCGCTGCTCAGGGGCAGAGAGATGCCCCAGTACGTTGATGCGCCTGTCCGGGGGCAGGTCTGTCCTGGTAATCTGCAATTCACCCTGATAGCGCTGGTAAAGCTGATTGTCCAAGGTGATGGTACCTGCCGGGCGGGGCAGGCCCTGCCCCTGCCGGGGAGCAATAGCGGGGGAGTTGCTTTCACTGCTGTTTTTGCCCTGCGCCTGCTTTTGAAGCAGCTGGGCGGCCAGGCGGCGGCTTTCGGTGGTGCGCAGTACATCCCGTGCCTCGTCCGGGCGGGCTGTGAAGACCTGGCTGCATAGTTCCTTTTCCAAAGGCGTGAGCCCGGGCAGCCATTCCGGCTTCAGGGCGACAGCCGAGCCGTCAAGCCCGGCCAGTGCGGAGAGTTCCTGCCCTTCTGGCAGGGAGTCTCCGATGAGGATGCAGTCCATGCCCATAGCCGCCAGGTGGCGGATGGCAAAGCTGAAGCCTGTCTCCCGATGCAGTTCCAGGGTGGGCAGGCCCGCCTTCAGGGGGCTGCGGGGACGGGCAAAGCTTGGCACGAAGGCCCCCGTCCTGATGCCGTAGCTTTGCAGGAGGTGCGTTTTTTGCAGGGCGAATGATTCGGAAAGTCCTGTATTTTCCCGGGGAAAGAAGTTGTGGAGGGCTTCCAGCCTGTCCAGGCGGCAGCCCTGCTGCTGCAATTCCTTCAGCGCAGCTTCGTTCAGGACGGAGGCGTTAAGCTGCAGCCTGATGCCCAGGCCGTTATGGCTGAGTTCCGCAATTTGTGCCGTAGTGAAGCCGTCATCCAGCCGCAGGGTGCGCAGCCCCCTTTGGCAAAGCCGGGGCAGGGAAAGTTCCTCCATGCCCAGAAGTTCCAGGCTGGCAGGGGAAATATCCGAGATGACATCCATATTCAGCGTATTTGCCAGCTGCAAAAGCTCATCCAGCTGCTGACGGAAGGTTTCTTTGTGGGTTTCCGGGATTTGCAGGGAGGTAAAAATCCTGCTTATGCCCAGCCGGGCGGCAGCCTGGATGAGGGCGAGGTTTTCTTCCCGCGTGTTATCAAGGCCGGGATAGATGGAGATACCTTTTTCCATTGTTTTCAGCTCCTGTTGCAGTCTGTGGGAGAGGTGGGGTCTTCCGGCTCATCGAAGCCTGCCAGCCATGTCAGGGCAAAGCCTGCTATGTAGGCTGTCAGGATACCGGCCAGGTAAATCAGGGGCTGGCTGGTGACGGTGGTCAGGGGCAGCCCCGAGATGCCGATGGCGGAGGCGCCGATGGAAAAGGCTGCCTGCACGGCACCGCCAATGCAGGCAGTGATGAAGGGCCTGCCCAGGGGCAGGGTAACGCCATAAATAAGCGGCTCGCCGATGCCCATGATGCCTACGGGCAGGGCGGAGAGGATGGTCTTTTTCAGGAATTTGTTTTTGGTCTTGAAATACACGGCAAGGCAGGCGCCTATCTGGCCGCAGCCAGCCATGGCAAGGATGGGCAGCAGCAGGGTGACGCCGTACTCCTGAATAAGCTGCACATGGATAGGTGTCATGGCCTGATGGATGCCCAGCATGACGATAGGCAGCCACATGCCGCCCAGTATGAAGCCGGTCAGGGCACCGCCTTCATGGATGGCAATAGTTACACCGTCACCGATGGCGGAGGCGATGATGCCTCCAACAGGTTGCAGGATAAAGAGGGCGGCAAAGCCTGCAATCAGGATGGTAAGCAGCGGTGTCAGAAGCAAATCCAGCATGGTGGGAATGATTTTCCTGAGGCGCAGCTCCAGCCAGGCACCGAAGGCTGTAACCAGCAGCACGGCAATAATGCCGCCCCGGCCGGGCTGCAGCTGCTCACTGCCCAGCATGATGTCCTTGAGGGCCGGGTGGGTGATGACTGCCGCCAGTATGCCGCCCAGGATGGGGGAACCGCCGAATTCCTTGGCGGCATTGAAGCCGACAAACAGGTTCATGCCGTAGAAGATGGCATTGCCCATGATGGCAAGCATTTTTATCCATGCCATATCCGCAAGAGCCGGCTCGGATTTCAGAAGCAGGTTTAAAAGCCCCGTAATCAGGCCGCAGGCAATGAAGCCTGGAATGAGGGGGATGAAGATGCCGGAGATTTTTTTCAGCAGCAGCTTGAA
>JALFXV010000034.1 GCA_022786545.1 Selenomonadaceae bacterium | reverse complement strand
ACAACTAGGAGCGCGAGCGTGTTTCTGAGGGTACTGCCGTAGACCATCCCATTTTTAATCTGAACAGAGTGCACAAACTCACAAAACTCATCCGTTAATGTTCCAAAAGTCTCGAACTTTCACGGCGATAAACTGAAATTTAAATAGTTCCGAAGATGCGATCCCCGGCATCCCCCAGGCCAGGTACAATGTAGCCGTGGTCATTCAGATGGTCATCCACAGCTGCCACATAAACAGGCACATCAGGATGGTCCTCGTTGATGACCTTTACCCCCTCCGGCGCCGCCACCAGGCACATGAGAATGAGTTTCTTCGCCCCCTTCTCCTTCAGCATGGTAATAGCTGCCGAAGCGGAGCCGCCAGTTGCCAGCATCGGGTCCACCACCAGCATGGTGCGCTCCGCAATATCGCTAGGCATCTTGCAGTAATACTCCACCGGCTTCAGGGTTTCCGGGTCACGGTACAAACCGATATGGCCTACCTTGGCGGTAGGAATCATATTTACCACGCCGCTCTGCAGCCCCAGCCCTGCCCGCAGGATAGGCACCACGCACACTTTCCTGGAAGCAGCCAGCTGCTTGCCCGTGCACTTGCCCATAGGGGTTTCGATTTCCACATCCTTCAAAGGAAAATCCCTGGTAATTTCATAGGTCATCAGCATGCTGATTTCCTCCAGCAGCTGGCGGAAATCCTTGGTGCCGGTTTCCTTCATGCGCATGATGGTCAGCTTGTGCTGAATCAGCGGATGATCAATCACAGTTACCTTCAAATCTGCCATTTCAACCACTCCTTCAAAGTCAAATTTTCATACCATACTACAAAGCCGGGGGCTAAACTTCCGCGCCCCCAGCCTGTTATTTATGCAAAATATTAATATCAAACCAGTATTATTGATTACTCATAGAGAGGATACTTGGCGCAGAGAGCCGCTACCCGCTGACGTGCCTGCTCACGGGCGGACTCATCCTCAGGGTTATCCAGCACCAGGGCGATGATATTGGCAACCTCCACCATGTCATCCTCCTTGAAGCCGCGGGTGGTCAGGGCAGGAGATCCCAGACGGATGCCGCTGGTTACAAACGGGCTCAGCTTCTCGAATGGAATGGTGTTCTTGTTGGCAGTAATGCCCACCTCGTCCAGAAGGTTCTGAGCCACCTTGCCGGTGATGTTCTTGCTGGTCAGGTCTACCAGCATCAGGTGATTATCAGTGCCGCCGGAAACAATGCGGAAGCCATCTGCTGCCAGGGTGTCAGCCAGAGCCTTGGCATTCTTGATAATCTGAGCCGCATACTCCTTGAACTCAGGGGAGAGAGCTTCCTTCAGGGCTACTGCCTTGCCTGCAATAACGTGCATGAGAGGGCCCCCCTGGATGCCAGGGAAGATAGCCTTGTTGAACTGCTGGCCAAACTCGGCATCCTTGCAGAGGATGAGGCCGCCGCGAGGGCCCCGGAGAGTCTTGTGGGTAGTGGTAGTCACCACATCGGCATAAGGCACAGGGCTCGGATGATAGCCAGCTGCTACCAGTCCTGCAATATGCGCCATGTCCACCATGAGATATGCACCTACACTGTGGGCGATTTCCGCCATGCGCGGGAAATCAATGGTACGGGCATAAGCGGAAGCACCAGCCACAATCAGCTTAGGCTTGCACTCCTCCGCAATCCTCTGCACCTCGTCATAATCCAGCGCCTCGGTCTCGGCACTAACGCCATAAGGCACGATGTTGAAATACTTGCCGGACATATTCACAGGAGAACCATGAGTCAGATGGCCGCCATCAGTCAGGTTCATGCCCATAACGGTATCACCAGGAGTCAGCAGGGCAAAGAAAACTGCCATGTTGGCCTGGGCGCCGGAATGAGGCTGCACGTTGGCATACCCGGCACCAAACAGTTCCTTGGCCCGGTCAATAGCCAGCTGCTCAACCACATCCACATGCTCGCAGCCGCCATAATAGCGCTTGCCAGGATAGCCCTCTGCATACTTGTTGGTCAGCACGCTGCCCTGGGCAGCCATAACCGCCGTGCTGACAATATTCTCAGAAGCAATCAGCTCCAGCTTGTTGCGCTGGCGGTTCAGTTCCGCATCAATGGCCGCTGCCACCTCAGGGTCTACGGTTTTCAAATCATTCATCAAAGCCATCTAAATAAATCCTCCTAAAATACATTGGTTAAATATATTATCAAAAATATATCACTTATTCTCCAGTGCCATCATCTTGTCAATGCGGCGCTGATGGCGTTCCTCATGGGAAAAATCGGTAGTTACCCAGACGCGTACAATCTCACCGGCAGGCCCGAAGCCGATTACCCTGCCCCCCATAGCCAGCACGTTGGCATCATTGTGCTCACGGGACATGCGGGCAGAGAACACATCATGGCAGAGAGCTGCCCTGATGCCCTTGACCTTGTTGGCGGCTATGGAAATGCCCAGGCCGGTGCCGCAGAGCACGATGCCCCTGTCAGCCTCGCCACTGGCCACCTTACCGCAGACCTTCTCGGCAATATCAGGATAATCCACGGAATTGCCATCAAAGGTGCCCACATCCTCCACCTGGATATCCTCAAACTCAGCCAGAACCTTCTTCACGGAATCCTTCAGCTCCACCGCGCCGTGGTCGCAGCCAATCACTAATTTCACTACAGTATCCCCTTTCCAGCCTGCCAGCAAGCATAAGCAAAGGCAGGCAAAATCGCAAAATAAATAAGAAATATGTGCATGTTGCCACACAATAAGCAAAATACAATTGTGCTTTCAACAGATACTATACCATTTTACCATAGAAAATGAAAGCGTGCAGAAATATTTTGCTTATAAGCTAAAAATCATTGCAAACCACTTACTGCTCTACATACCGACCTTCTGCCGCTGCATATATTTTACTGCGCGCCTTGTAGCTCAGGTGGTTGCTGGCATTGGGCACAGGGCCATACAATTCCTCCAGCCAGGGCCAGAGATTGACCGCCGCATATATGTCAAAATCGCTGTGGGCAATCAGCCGGGCCGCCCATTCATCCGCTTCCCGTTCCTCCACCTTCAGCACATTGGAAAGCTGCACTGCCTCCCAAAAGGCTTCTACGGACTTCCTGGCCAGCTCCGGATTTTCAGGTTCCGCAGCACCTGCCTGCCCTTCTGCCAACTGCTCCGCCACCAGCTCCTTTGCCGCCTGGCGCAGGTAACGGCAGGCCAGCGGCGCACGCTTCATGGCTGCCACAGGATGCCCCAGCACCTGATGCCCCAGCTCATGGGCCAGGATAACTGCCAGCTCATCATCGGACAAAATATTCAGCACACCCCGGTTCACCACGAAAATCCCTCCCGGCAAGGCATAGGCATTAAACTTCTCCTCAGGCGTCACCAGCACCCAGGGTTCACTGTCCCCTTGCCAGCTCTCCCCATGCGCTGAAATTTCCTTTGCGCGACTGGCCAGCCTTATCAGCTTATCCAGCACCTGCCGTACCCTCTCCTCTTCCTCCGGCAAAGCTTCCGCCCCCTTCAGCTTTGCATGCAAAAAGGAGTACATATAGTACCGCCCGGCAGGCTTCTCCGTAAAATACCTGATAGCCGCTTCTTCCTTTTCCCCTGCCCGGCAATAGGCCGCAGGCAGCAAAAATACGCAGATTATCAGCCCTGCCAGCACCCTGTTCAGCAATATCATAGCCCTCATGCCAACCACCTCAAAATCCCCTTGCAAAAATAAAACCCCGGCTTTATAATAGATATAGAGAAAGTGCTACCAGTAGACGGTTAGCCCCCGATGTTAGTCAAAATAACCTCTCGTTTGGCGTCCGGCGGTTATTTCTGCTTTTCGTTGATGTCCTTGCCTATCATATAGCCAAGGCATATAGCAGTCAGCAGCATGCTGATTACGCTTATGAATAGCTCAACAGACATAACATCACGTCCCTCCTTTGCTAAATTCCTCTTGCGAGGTTTCTATGTCATCGGAGGGTCACAGTCCCTCCGTTATCGTGTTCAGGAGGGCTAACCGCCTACCGTTATGGTAGCACCATCTTTATTATAGCAAATACGTTTGTGTCCTGCAATTCAATCTTGCAGGATTTTTTTATAATTTTTTTGCGTTGTTTGTAATGAAATCCTCCCGGCTGCGTATAAAGGACAAAGAAAGGAAAACAACAAACAAATAAACAAGCAAATAGCTAAAAACAAAGAAAGAGGCGATTAAAATGACTATGGAAAAGAAAAATGCAATGCTGAACGATGATGAGCTGGACATGGTAACTGGCGGTGCCGCTGCTACCTTCCTGCAAAAGCGCGAGGACGGCAAAGTAGATATGTTCTACGTTTCCGGCCAGGGCAATATTGATGCCTTCAAAAAACTGCTGGCAGGCGGTTCTGTTGACAAGATTGATATTATTATCAGCTACAGCAGTACGCGCGGCGTTTCACCTGATAAGGTTGATGCCGTGATTGCCAGGAGAAAAGCAAGAAATCCTCAGATGGAAGTTGTCTGGATGAACTAAATTAAACCACATTGACCAAACAAAGAGAGAGCGGCATTATCACAGGCCCCGCAACCCACGGAGGCTGTGATATGCCACTCTCTTTTTTTATACCCGTTATATGGATATGGCCGCCCGGATTTCAGCCTCGCTGATAGCACCCTGCCGCAGGATTTTGATTTTGCTGCCGGTGCAGTCCACAATAGTAGACTCAATCCCCACGGAGCAGATACCCCCATCCAGAATCAGGGGCAGCCTGCCGGCCATATCAGCATACACATCCCTTGCGGACAGGGGGCTGGTATGGCCGGAAATATTAGCACTGGGCACCGCCAGAGGCTGGCCCACAGCCTGCAACAATGCCAGGGCCACCGGATGGGCCGGTATGCGGACGCCTACTGTATTACGGCCCCCTGTCACCTTATAGGGCACAGCGGCAGCTTTAGGCAGCACCACGGTGATAGGCCCCGGGCAGAATTTCTCCAGCAGCAGCCTGGCATGACGGGGCACATAGGCCGCCACCTTATGCACCATGCTCACCTCCGCCACCTGCAAGGAAAATGCCTTGCTGGCAGGGCGGTTTTTCGCCTCATACAGGGCTTCCACAGCTGTCATGTCCAGCCCCAATGCCCCGATGCCATAGACTGTTTCCGTAGGAAATGCCACCAGCTGCCCCTGCCGCAAAAGGCCCGCCGCCTGGATGATTTCCTTTTTTTGCCTCATTACATCACTTATCCGCAGAATTTCCGTTTCCATAACCAGACCACCTCATAACAGCCAACTGATAACCGCCAACTATGCTCCTCTGGAAAACAGCCTATACGCCAGCTACTTCTTCCACAGCACCACAACCCTTTCAATGCCTGCCAAATCCCTGATGATTTCGCACCTGCCCCACTGAGGCATAGCCTCTGCCAGTGCCTTCAGCTGCTGTGCCTGATGAATGCCAACTTCCATAGCCAGAAAGCCGTCCGCCTGCAAAAGCCCCGCTCCGTCCGCCAGCAGCCTGCGATAGAAGTCCAGCCCGTCCTCACCGCCATCCAGGGCTCCCATAGGCTCAAAAGCCCTCACATCAGGCTCCAGCCCGGCAATATCCCCCCTTGGAATATAGGGCGGATTGGAGACAATGGCCGAAAGCCTGCCGGAAAACCTTTCCCCCTGTGCCTTCAATGGCTCCAGCATATCCCCCTGCAAGAACTCCACCCGCTCCGAGAGCTCCAGCCCTGCGGCATTTTCCTCTGCCACCGCCAGCGCCTCCGGCGAAATATCCACCGTCACTGCCTGCAGCCGGGGCAGGTAATTCAACAGGGACAGGCAGATGGCGCCGCTGCCTGTGCCGATATCCGCAATCAGGCTGTTCTCCGCCTCGGCACCTGCCTTCAGCCTCTGCAGCACCGCCTCCACCAGAATTTCCGTATCAGGCCGTGGAATCAGGGTGGCAGGCGTCACCTTGAACTCCAGCCCCATAAACTCCTTGTGCCCCGTAATATAGGCCACCGGCTGATGCTGCACCCTGCGCTTGATGCAGTCCTTGAAGGCCGCCAGCTCCGCCGCCTCCATAGGCTGGTCAAAATGCACATAAAGAAAAATGCGCTCCTTCTTCAGCACATAAGAAAGCAATACCTCTGCATCCAGCCGTGGAGAATCCAGCCCCGCCTTTTTGAAGTAGCCCTCTGTCCACTTCAATATCCTGCCGATGGTCCAGACCTCCTGCGGCTGGCCACCGGCAGCAGCCCTGCCGCCACCAGCAGCCTGGCCGCCAGCTGCTGCCACAGGCTTACCACTGACAGCTGCGCCATTATTTATTGCCCCGGCACCCTTATTTTCATTCTGCTCTGCCATATTAGCCATCCTACTGCACCTTTTTCAATCTCTCTGCCTGGTCGGCAGTAATCAGCCCGTTCAAAAGCTCATCCAGCTGGCCGTTCAGCACAAAATCCAGCTTGTGCAAAGTCAGCCCGATGCGATGGTCCGTCACCCTGCCCTGGGGGAAATTGTAGGTACGGATGCGCTCGCTGCGGTCGCCGGAACCCACCTGGCTCTTTCTGTCGGCGGCAATAGCATCCGCCTGCTGCTGCTGGGCCTGCTCAAGAACCCTGGCCCTCAGCACACGCATGGCCTTTTCCTTGTTCTTCAGCTGGGATTTTTCATCCTGGCACTGCACCACGATGCCCGTAGGCAGATGGGTAATGCGGATAGCTGACTCCGTCTTGTTGACATACTGGCCGCCTGCGCCGCCTGCCCGATAGGTATCGATGCGCAGCTCCTCCGCCTTTATGTCCACATCCACCTCATCAGCCTCCGGCAGCACAGCTACCGTCACTGCCGAGGTGTGGATGCGGCCCCCGGACTCGGTAACAGGCACCCGCTGCACCCGATGGGTGCCGCTTTCGTATTTCAGCTTGCTGTAGGCACCATTGCCCTCCACTGCAAAGGAAATTTCCTTGAAGCCCCCAATCTCCGTAGGATTAGCGTCCAGGACGCTGACACGCCAGCCCTGGCTCTCGGCATAACGGCTGTACATGCGAAAAAGGTCCCCGGCAAAAAGTGCCGCTTCCTCGCCTCCTACGCCGCCGCGGATTTCCACGATGACGTTCTTGTCATCATTAGGGTCCCTAGGCAAAAGCAAAATCGGCAGCTCATTATCCAGCTCTTCCTTGCGGCTTCGCTGCTCTGCCAGCTCCTCCTCCACCATATGGCGGAAGTCATCATCCTCAATGCCCTCTTCCAGCATTTCCCTGCTGTCCTCAATGGCCTTGCACACTGCCTTGTACTCCCGGTAAGCCGCCACAATGGGCTCCAGCCCGGCATGCTCCCTGTTGTACCTCTGCCACCTGGGCATGTCCGCCAGCACGGAAGGGTCGCTTATCAGGGATTCCAGCTCCAGGAACTTATCCTCCACCGCCTGCAATTTATCAATCATGTTCATATCTTTTCCCCTTGTCCATCAGTCATCGCAGCCTCCTGCCTGTAGGAACCAGTCCCCGCCGGGATTTTATCCTCCGGCAGCACCGCCTTGGCAGACTCGATAGCCACCTCAATCATCTCCGGCTCCGGCTCCCTGGTAGTCAGCTTCTGCAGCCACAGCCCCGGCTTCACCGCCCAGCCCAGCAGGCAGTTATCCGAATTGGCAGAAAAGCGGATTATCTCATAGGAAATCCCTGCCACCACCGGCAGGAGGATAATCCGGCTGGCAATCCTCTCCACCAGGTCCGGCCAGCCCAAAAAAGCAAAGACAAAAATACTCACCAGCATGACAATCAGCAAAAAGGAAGTGCCGCACCGCTTGTGAAGCCTGGTATGCCTGGCCACATTCTCCACCGTCAAAGCCTCCCCCGCCTCAAAGCAGGCGATGGTCTTGTGCTCCGCCCCGTGATACTGAAACACCCTCTGAATATCCTTCATGCGGGAAATGGCAAAAATATACGCCATAAAAATAAACAGCCGCAAAAAACCTTCCATCAGATTCAAAAATACCGGGTCCTCGGTAATCACGTGGAACAGCTTGGCCGCCCCCGTGGGGATGGCGATAAACAGCACTGCCGCCAGGGCAAAGGCAAAAATCATGGTGCCTGCCAGCTCCTTGTCCGTCAGCTGCTCATCCTCCTCCCCTGCCATCTGGGCCGAGTAGCCCAGGGAGCGGATGCCCATCACCAAGGACTCAAACAGGGACACGCAGCCCCGCAGCATGGGCTTCTTAAAAATCGGATACCGGTCTGCAATAGAGTTCACCGGCTTTACTTCCAGCTCAATGCGTCCCTGGGGATTCCTCACCGCCGTAGCCACCAGCTCCGGCCCCCGCATCATGACGCCCTCAATGACCGCCTGGCCGCCAATCATAATCTTTTTTTCTTCCATAATCTATATAAACCTTTCGCAATAAACCTTTTGTCGCTCGTCACAAAACAAAAAACACAGCCCTATACTAATCTATATCGTATCCTAGCCTGTCAAAATTATAAAAAGGAAAATCTCTATCGAAAAAGGGTAAATCCACATAGTAAAAAAGAGCAGGACATCTGCCCTGCTCCCCAGTTCTTATTTTGCGTAACGCTTGTTGAACTTCTCAATGCGTCCACCAGCAGCAATATCACGCTGACGGCCGGTGAAGAAAGGATGGCACTTGGAGCAAACATCAACTCTCAGCTCAGCCTTGGTGGAGCCGGTAGTAAAAGTATTGCCGCAACCGCAGACAACCTTTGCCTCGAAATACTCTGGATGAATACCGTTCTGCATTATCTATACACCTCGCTTTTCCCCATTCTTGGGAGTATTACAAGCCCTCTCTGCGAAGACTTGGTCCGACTTAGCTTCCCTCAATGGGGCAAAGCCGAAATAATCAACTTCGCGGATTGGAAAATCCGACTTGTGATATTATATCATAGCCTCCCCCCAGGTGCAACAGATTATTAGAAAAATATCTTGAAAATTTAGCCCATATACACCATAATATATAAGGTGGGAATATGCCCGCATCCATTAGCTGAAAAATAAATTCTTATAGAGAGGAACAGATTATGTCAAATAACGAACCAGCAATCCAGTGCAGCTTCTGCAAGCGCCGCATTGTGCCGAAATCACAGTACGATTTGCCGATTTACGACCCCCGCTCTGATTTTGCCATCTGCGCCCACTGCATCAAGGATATCTATCACGCCATCGAGGCCCATGAGGCTGACCAGCAGGACCAGCAGAAGGTGGAGGCAGCCGCCAACATCGACCAGGAAATGGCCAACATCAAGCCTCATCTGGTAAAGGACTATCTCGACCAGTACATCATCAATCAGGACAGGGCGAAGAAAATCCTGTCCGTGGCTATCTACAACCACTACAAGCGCATGAAATACGGCTTTGACCACAAGGATGAGGAGCTGGACGAAATCGAGAAGTCCAACGTCATCATCATGGGGCCTTCCGGCTGCGGCAAGACCGCCCTCCTGTCCCACCTGGCCAAGAGGCTGGACATCCCATTTGCCGTTACGGATGCCTCCAGCCTGACAGAGGCAGGCTTCGTAGGCTCCGATGTGGAGGTGGCTGTCCGCAACCTCTACTACGCCGCCAACAAGGATGTAAGCCGCTGCGAGCACGGCATCATCTATCTTGATGAGTTCGACAAGATCGCCCGCAAGTCCGGTGAGAACAACACCATTACGGCAGATCCGGGCCATGAGGGCGTGCAGCAGGCCCTGCTGAAGATGCTGGAGGGCAACGAGGTGGAGTTCACCGCCCGGGGACAGCGCAAGCACCCGGAGGCCCCTACCATCAAGGTCAACACCAAGAACATTCTCTTTATCGTAGGCGGCGCCTTTGTGGGCATTGAAAAAATCATCGCCAAGCGTTTAAAGAAAACCGACTCCAACATCGGCTTCGGGGCCAAAATCGAGGGCCAGAGCGAAAAGCCTGAGTACAACCAGCTCATCCATCAGGTAACGCCGGAGGATTTGATGAAATTCGGCATCATCCCGGAAATCATTGGCCGCCTGCCAGTTATCTGCACCCTGGAAACCCTAGACGAGGACGCCCTGCTGCGCATCCTTACGGAGCCCCGCAACGCCCCTGTCAAGCAGTACAAGAAGCTGATGGAAATGGACAAGGTGGATTTGGAGTTTGATGAGGCAGCACTCCGGGCCGTGGCCAAGAAAGCCATTGAGAGAAAGACTGGCGCCCGCTCCCTGAAGGGCATCATCGAGGACACCATGCTGGATATCATGTTTGATATCCCCCGCTCCGATGCACCGCGCCGGGTGACCATCACCGAGGACTGCATCAACAACCACGCAGCCCCGGCCATAGAGGAAATCTGATTTTCCCCACCAATAGATAAACAAACTAAACGAAAAATCAAAAGGCTGATGCTCCCTTTAACGAGGGCACCAGCCTTTTATTGTACGCTTTTACTGTATGCTTTTATTATCTGCTTAGCTCATTTTATTTACATTTTACAGCAGTAGCGTGCCGATGCCATGCACCACAAAGGCCGCCAGCCATGCCACCAGGCACTGGAAAACCACCACCCACAGGGCCCAGCCTGCCCCCAGCTCCCGCTTTACTGCACTGACGGCCGCCACGCAAGGGGTATACAACAGGCAGAAGGTCAGAAGGGAAGCCGCAGCCAGAGGCGTCAGCACGCCCTCCGCCAGCGAATTTGTGCCGAAAAGCACACCCAGAGTTGACACCACGCTTTCCTTGGCCATAAAGCCGGAAATCAAGGCAGTGGAAATCCGCCAGTCCCCGAAGCCCAGGGGCGCAAATACAGGGACCAGCATCCCGGCGATGGCCGCCAGCATGCTGTCAGCAGAGTTTTCCACCATGTCCAGGCGGAAGTCAAAGGTCTGCAAGAACCAGATGACAACGCAGGCCACAAAGATGACTGTAAAGGCACGTTCCAGGAAATCCCTGGCCTTCTCCCACAGCAGCTGCATGACATTCCGCAGCCCCGGCATCCGGTAGTTAGGCAGCTCCATCACGAAAGGCACCGCCTCCCCCTTGAACTTCGTCACCTTGCCCAGGTATGCCGCCAGGATGCCCATCAAAATGCCCCCGAAGTACAGCAAAATCATGGGCAGGGCACCATACTCACCGAAAAATGCCGCGATGAAGAAAGCATAAACCGGCAGCTTGGCGGAGCAGCTCATAAAAGGCGTCAGCAAAATCGTCATGCGGCGGTCACGCTTAGATGGCAAAGTACGGGTAGCCATGATGGCCGGCACGCTGCAGCCAAAGCCAATCAGAAGGGGCACGATGCTCCGCCCGGACAGGCCGATTTTCCTCAGCCACTTGTCCATCACAAAGGCAATCCTGGCCATATAGCCCGTATCCTCCAGCAAGGACAAAAAGAAAAACAGCGTCACCACAATGGGCAAGAAGGAAAGCACCGTCCCCACCCCGGTAAAGATGCCGTCAATCACCAATGACCGCAGGGCTGCATTGACCTCCAGCACCCCAAGGAGCTCATCCGCCTGCCCCTGCAGGGCTTCAATGCCAGCCGCCAGCAAATCCTGCAAAAAGGCCCCGATGACGTTGAAGGTCAGGAAAAACACCAGGCTCATGATAGCTATAAAGGAAGGAATGGCCAGGTACTTGTCCGTCAGCACCTTGTCAATGCGGCGGCTCCTTTCGTGCTGGCGGCTTTCCTTGGCCTTCCTGACGGAACGCCTTGCCAGCTGCTTGATAAAGGAAAACCGCATATCCGCAATAGCTGCCGCCCTGTCCAGGCCTCCCTCCAGCTCCATCTGGCAGATGATATGCTCAATCATATCCCGCTCATTCAAATCCAGCTGCAGAGCCTCCATAATCCTCTTGTCGCCCTCCACGATTTTGGTAGCCGCAAAGCGCACCGGTATTGCCGCCTTGACGGCATGGTCCTCAATCAGGTGCATGATGCCATGCAGGCAGCGGTGCAGGGCGCCCCCCCGGCTCTCCGCATCACAGAAGTCCATGCGCCCCGGCGTTTCCTGATAATGGGCCACATGGAGGGCATGCTGCACCAGCTCCTCAATGCCCTCTCCCCGGACGGCGGAAATCGGCACCACGGGGATCCCCAGGATGGACTCCATAGCATTAATATCCACGGAGCCGCCGTTTTCTGTCAGCTCATCCATCATGTTCAGTGCCAGCACCATAGGCCGGTTCAGCTCAATCAGCTGCAAGGTCAGGTACAGATTGCGCTCAATATTGGTGGCATCCACGATGTTGATAATGCCCGTAGGCTGCTCCCTGAGGATAAACTGCCGGGAAACAATCTCCTCCTCTGTATAGGGGGACATGGAATAAATCCCCGGCAAATCCGTAATCCTGGTCAGCTTGTGGCCCCGGATGCTGCCGCTTTTCTGGTCCACCGTCACCCCGGGGAAGTTGCCCACATGCTGGTTGGAGCCAGTCAGCTGATTAAAAAGCGTGGTCTTGCCACAGTTCTGGTTCCCTGCCAGGGCAAAGGTCAGCAGCTGGTCATCAGGCAGGGGATTTTCCCCCTGCTTCACATGATATTTGCCACCTTCACCCAGGCCGGGATGGTGGCTTCTGGGCTTGTGGGACCTTGGCTTTTCCGCCTGCACCTGCTCCGGCTCTATTTTCTCGATGCGGATTTTCCTGGCATCATCCACCCTGAGCGTCAGCTCGTAGTCATGGATGCGGAACTCGATCGGGTCCCCCAGAGGGGCAAACTTCACCAGCGTAATCCTGGACCCTGGCACTACGCCCATATCAAGAAAATGCTGGCGGAGGGCACCCTCGCCCCCCACGGCCAAAATCCTCCCCCGCTCCCCGGCTTTCAATTCATCTAAAAACATATTATCACCCTGAAACATACTTGCATTTATTCGGTAATTTGTATAACCATTATACCACGCCTGGCGTTACCTACCAAATTAAAAAACGATGCAGGGACATGCCCTACATCGCCTCGATTTCATATGGGAAGATTTCGCTGAGAAAATTATGCTCCTTCAGTGCCGCTTCAATCTCATCAAGGATTTCCTCGCTGTCAGCAGACACATTGTGAAAATGATACCCGGAGGTCACATTCAGCAAAGGCGTGGACTTGCCGGTGCGCAGGTTTTCCATGAAATGCTGCACATCCCGGCGGTTCTTGATGTTAAGGGGTGCGGAAATCTTGCCGTACACCCGATGATTGACCATCACATCCAGCACGCAGCCCCCCAGGTCCACAATCAGGGTAAGCTCCTCCTCCGTCCGCTCCGTAGCATGATGGGTCTTGAAGCGGCGTACCGCATGCTTGGGCTGGTCAAGAATATAGCCTCTGGCCGTGGCCAGGATAGGCTTCCCCTCAGTGCGCAGCAGGGCAATATCCTGCACCACCACCTGGCGGCTGACGCCGGTAGCCTTCCCCAATGCCCCGCCGGAAAGCGGAGCAGTGGCCTCGCGCATCATTTCCAGTATTTTCTTTCTGCGTTCTGCTCCGCTCATCATAGCTTATTCCTCCAATGCTTTCAGATGCTTCAGGCTGATATCCAGAATCGGTGCCGAATGGGTCAGGGCACCGCTGGATACATAGTCCACGCCGATAGCAGTAATCTTCTCGATATTTTCCCTGGTAATATTGCCGGAGCACTCCGTCTTTGCCCTGCCATCAATCAGCTTTACTGCCTCTGCCATCAGCTCAGGAGTCATGTTGTCCAGCATGATGATATCCGCCCCTGCTTCCAGTGCCTCCTGCACCTGCTCCAATGTCTCAGTCTCCACCTCAATCTTGCGGACAAAAGGTGCATAAGCCTTGGCAGCCAGCACAGCCGCCTTGACGCCACCGGCAGCATCAATGTGATTATCCTTCAGAAGAACCCCGTCAGATAAATTATAGCGATGATTTGCCCCGCCGCCAACTGTTACGGCATATTTTTCAAAAATTCTCATGCAAGGAGTGGTTTTCCTGGTGTCCAGCAAGGTTGTCTTTGTGCCTTCCAAAAGCTTTGCCACCTTGCTGGTGTAGGTGGCGATGCCGCTCATGCGCTGCAAATAGTTCAGGGCCGTGCGCTCCCCGGACAGCAGCACGCGGATATCACCCACAACAGTAGCCATGTGCTGCCCCTTCTGTACCCGGTCGCCATCCTGCACATCAAAGCGTACCTCAGTAGCTGAGTCCAAAAGCTTGAAGACGCGCTCAAAAACCCGGAGCCCGGCAATAATGCCGTCTTCCTTGCAAATCAGCTCCACCTGCCCCTTTTTGTACTCAGGCATCACGGAGTTAGTGGTCACATCCTCGCTGTTTATATCCTCCTCCAGGGCCATGCGGATGAATTTGTCCGCTGCCAAAAGCATAGTTATATCGTTCATTTTCTGTCCTTTCTTTCCTTAGAGGAACACCCAAAAGTTTGCACAGGTTGTTTACATCACCTGCATCAGGCGATATGGCAGTACCCTCAGAAAACCCGCTCTCGCTCTTAGTTGTGCCTCGCGTTACTAACATTCATCTATCGCCTGCGGCTCTGATGAATGAAGTAACGAGGCGCAACAAAGGTTTTCTAAGGGTACATGCCATATCACTTTTCGCAGTTGCCACTAACAGCCAGCACTATCACTGGATATTTTTTCTGCGGCCCGCTGGGCAAAAACCAAACTCTCCAAAAGGCTGTTGCTGGCCAGGCGGTTCCTGCCATGGACGCCGTTGCAGCTGGTTTCCCCTACCGCATACAGGTGCTCCATAGTAGTCCGGGAGTCAGAGTCCACGTGGATGCCCCCCATGAAGTAATGCTGGGCAGGCACCACCGGTATCGGCTCTTTGGTAATATCATAGCCTTCCTCCAGGCAGGTGCGGTAAATATTGGGAAAATGCTCCAAAATAACATCCTGAGGCACATTCTCAAAGGAAAGCCACACATGGCGGCTGCCCTCCTTGTCCATCTCCGCCTGAATGGCCTTGGACACCACATCCCTTGGCTGCAGCTCGTCCGTGAAGCGCTCCCCCTTGCCGTTCAGCAAAATCGCCCCTTCGCCCCGGGCAGACTCGGAAATAAGGAAGCTCCTGCCCTCATGCTCCGTATAGAGGCTGGTAGGATGTATCTGCACATAATCCAGATGCTCCAGCGCCACATCATGCTCCCTGGCTACCTCCAGGGCATCCCCTGTAAGACTTGGGAAATTGGTGGAGTGCTCATAGAGCCCGCCGATGCCGCCGGTGGCCAGCACAGTATCCCCGGCATGGATATGCAGGGTATTGCCGGAGCTGTCCTTTGCCACCAGCCCTGCGCAGCAGCCATCCTGCAGCAGGATATCCTCCATGACGGTGTATTCCATGATTTCCACATTGGGCAGCTCCTGCACCCGGCGCTGCAGGGTTTCCGTAATCTCCTTGCCGGTTACATCCTCATGAAAGCAGATGCGCGGCTTTGAGTGGGCCCCCTCCCGGGTATACATCAGGCTGCCGTCCTCATTTTTATTAAATCTTACACCCAGTTCCAGCAGCTGGTCAATCACATTTCTGCTGGAGCGTATCATGATATCCACGCTTTCCTTGCGGTTCTCATAGTGGCCTGCCCGCATGGTGTCCTCAAAAAAGGCATCGTAATCGTCAGCATCCTTCAGGACGCAGATGCCCCCCTGGGCCAGCATGGAATCGCAGCTTTCCATGTCCTCCTTGCAAATCATCAGCACCTTCTTGTCAGCAGGCAGGTGCAGGGCAGTAAAAAGACCTGCCACCCCTGTACCGGCAATTACCACATCAACATTTATATCCTTTGCCATGAATTATACGTCTCCTTGTGCCATATCCTCGTGCATATCCTTTGACCGCATACTCTTGCAGGTTTGCATTACTTTGCCAGGGCCAGCATCTGCTCCAGCGGCTTCTTTGCCTTGGCCGCCAGCTCCGCCGGTACAGTCACCCTGTTGCCGCCATCTTTCAGCACTGCCAGCACCTTTTCCAAGGTAACCAGCTTCATATCGCGGCAGACAGGAACAGTCTCGGCAAAATAAAATTTCTTGTCAGGATTTTCTGCCTGCAGCTTATAGAGGACGCCAACCTCCGTGCCGATAATAAACTCCTGACCCTGGCTTGCCGAAGCGAATTTGATAATCCCCGAGGTGGAGCCCACATAATCAGCCATAGCAGTAACAGCCTCGTTGCACTCAGGATGCACGCAGACAGCCGCCTCCGGATGGGCCTCCTTCAATGCCAAGAGTTCCGCCAGCTGCATTTTCTCATGCACAGGGCAATAGCCCTGCACCAGCATGACGTTCTTCTCCGGCACCTGGGCTGCCACATAGCGGCCAAGATTTTTATCAGGAATAAACAAAATATTCTTCTGAGGCAGCCTGCCCACAATATCCACCGCATTGGCGGAGGTCACGCACACATCGGACCAGGACTTGATTTCTGCCGTGGAATTAATGTAGCACACCACTGCCAGGTCATCATAATACCCCCGGTATTTCAGCACCTCGTCCTCCGTCACCATATGAGCCATCGGGCAGTCAGCCGCCATGTCAGGCATCAGCACCTCTTTCTCAGGGCTCAGGAGGCAGGCGCTCTCCCCCATAAAGGAAACGCCGCAGAATACCAGCACCTTGCAGTCAAGGCCCGCCGCCACCTTGCTCAGATAAAAGGAGTCCCCTACATAATCCGCCATTTCCTGCACCTCCGGCGCCACATAGTAGTGAGCCAGGATAACTGCATCCTTTTCCGCCTTCAAAGCCTTTATTTCTTCCTGAATTGTCATCTCGTCCCCATTTCCGCCGCCTGCAGGCAGCCAAAGCAAAATACATATAACACACAACACACAGAATACGCGCATCATATCTGTGCGCAAAATACAATGAACAGTATAGCACTTTGCCCTGCATGTGACAAGACACATATAAATTTTTCCTGTAAACATGCAAAAAAAAGCAGATATAAAGCATTACCATACTCAGCCTCATATCTGCTTATAACACATATTTACTTGTGCTTCTGCTGCCAAGCAGGCAGATTGATTATACTGCCCATACAGCAACGGGGTACTACAGCTCGCCGTTCAATGCCTTCTGCACCGCCCGGTACAGCTCGCTAGGCTCCACCGGCTTCACCAGATGGGCATTCATGCCGGCCTCCAGAGATTGCTGAATATCCTCATCGTAAGCATTGGCAGTCATGGCCATAATCGGAATGGTCTTGGCATCGGACTTGCCGGAAGCCCTGATCATGCGGGCCGCCTTCAGGCCATCCATGTACGGCATCCGCACATCCATGAGGATTGCATCATAAGTCCGGGGCGCGTTCATCATGTACTTGTTCAGGGCAATCTGCCCGTTCTCAGCCGTCTCCACTGTCAAGCCGCGGCGGGTGAGCAGCCTCTTGACAATCTCGCAGTTGATGCGGTTATCCTCCGCCAGCAGCACATACTTGCCGGAAAAATCCACATCCTGGGCCGGAGCCTCAGCCTGTCTTTGCAGGGCAGCCTTGTCCAGCTCAAAATCCAGGCACACCCAGAACTCGGAGCCGTTGCCCTTGCTGCTGGTAAACTCCAGCGTCCCCCCCAGGCGGTCAACCACCCGCTTGCAGATGGCCAGCCCCAGGCCGGAGCCGCCGTACACATTGGTGCTACCGCTGTATTCCTTGGTCAGGGGCAGGAAGATAATCTCCTTCAAATTATCGGCAATCCCCACGCCGGTATCCTTCACCGTAAACCTGATGCGCACCCTGTCCTCATCAGCGGCCAGCAGCTCCGCGGAAAAATCCACCCTGCCGAAGCGGGGCGTGAATTTCACCGCATTGGACAGGAGATTCTGCAGCACCTGGCGGACACGGCTGCCATCCGTCTGCACCAGCGGCACAATCTGCTCATCAAAATGGACAAAAAAGTTCAGCCGCTTCTCATAGGCCATTGCCCTGGCAGTATCGCTCAGGGAATCAAAAAGCTCCTTCAAATCAACGCTGCTCTTGCGCAGGATATTCTCCCCCGCATCCAGCCGGATAATGTACAGCACATCCGTCAGCATATCCATCAGGAAATGTGCCGAAGCATCAATCTTCTCCAGGCAGTACTCCACATATTCCCTGTCATCAGACTTGTTCCTTGCCAGCTCCGTCAGCCCCAGCACATTGCTGAGGGGAGAGCGCAGGTCATGGCTCATGTGTGCCAGCAGCTTGCGGCAGTCGATGTTCTGCCACAGCTCATCCATGCGCCGCTTTTCGTCAGCAGCAGTATTCAGTTGGTTCTTTGCCTTTGACTCTTTATCTTCCATGATGTGAGGCCACCTTACAAAAATATCAGTATATCAGAATATCAGATTATGGGCTTATAAGATTTCCTGGGGCTTGATGCCGGACTCCTGCATGAACTTGGACAGCTTCAGCACATCCTGCATCAAATCCTTGTAGCTCTCAGGGGTCAGGGACTGAGGGCCGTCAGACAGTGCCTTGGCAGGATTTGGATGCATCTCAATAATCAGTCCGTCTGCACCGGCAGCCACAGCCGCAATGCTCATCGGCTTCACCATGCGCCACTTGCCTGTACCATGGCTCGGATCCACCACAATCGGCAGATGGGAAAGATGCTTGATAGCTGCCACGGCACTCAGGTCAAGGGTATTCCTGGTGTAGGTCTCATAGGTGCGGATGCCACGCTCGCAGAAGATAACCTTGCTGTTGCCCTCGCTCATGATGTACTCCGCTGCATTCAGCCACTCATCCAGGGTAGCGGACAGGCCACGCTTCAGCATAACAGGCTTGTCGATGCGGCCAACCTCCTTCAAAAGGCGGAAGTTCTGCATGTTGCGGGCACCAATCTGCAGCACGTCTGCATACTCGGCAACCACCGGCACTGCCTCCACCTCGGTAACCTCGGTAACAACCTTCAGCCCCGTTGCCTCACGGGCAGCTGCCAGATATTTCAGCCCCAGCTCCTCCAGGCCCTGGAAGGAATACGGGGAAGTCCTCGGCTTGTAGGCGCCGCCACGGATAAACTGGGCACCGCCAGCCTTGGCAATCTGAGCCGCCTCCAAAAGCTGCTCCTTGGACTCAACAGCACAAGGGCCTGCCATAACCACCAGGCTGCCATCGCCAATCTTGATGCCGTCCACATCAATCACGGTAGGCTGCGGATGGAACTCACGGCTCACCAGCTTGTAGCTCTTGGAGATGTTCACCGTCTTCTCCACGCCCTTGAAGGACTCCACGTTCAGGCAGCACATCTTCGCCTTGTCACCGATAACGCCTACAATCTTCTGGGACTCGCCCTCCATAACCTTGGCAGTCAGGCCCAAATCCTGCACTGCCTCAATAACTTCCTTGATACTCTCTGCACTTGCATCAGGATGCATAATGACAACCATAAAAATCCCCTTTCTATCACAGCCTGCCCGCAGCAGGCTCCGTTCCTTGGAACAAAATATACATGATTATGAATTAGCGGCCCTGAGCACAGGAAACTCTCCCGGCTGCCGGAGCCAGATGCTCTTTCGCCGGATGCCCTGCAGGGCTCCCTCCAGGTTTGCCAGCCGCTTCGGTATCTCCACGTCCAAAAAGAAGATATACTCCCCCAGCCCGGTCCGGGCAGGCCTGGACTCAATCCTCGTCAGGTTCACATCACGGGTGGCAAGCTCCATAAGTATCTCACAGAGCCGCCCGGCGTCCTTGCCATCAATCTGACAGATCAGCAATGACTTCTCCGCCCTGCCGTAGTCAGCCTCCAGCCTTGACCGCTTGTCCGTGCTGACCAGCTGGTAGAACCGGGTGCAGTTGTTGTCCCTGTCCTCGATGTTGGATGCCACCAGCTCAAGGCCGTTCAGCTCGCCTCCCCGCTGGGTGCAGATTGCCGCCCAGCCCTCCAGGGGCTCCGACTCAGCCACCAGCTTTGCCGCCATGGCAGTGCTTGCCACCGCCTCCAGCTCCGCCAGCGGATAATTGCAGCGGATAAAATCCCTGCACTGGGACAGGGGCTGTGAATGGGACAAAATCTTTCTGATAGGCACGCCCTCAACCTCTGCCTTTTTCATCATAAGGTTGTTGTGCACCCCCCAGATGAGCTCCCGCACCACGCAGAGGTGGTCGCTGCCAGCAAGGGTATCCAGGGTAATATTGATAGAGCCCTCAATGGAATTTTCCACAGGCACCAGGCAGGAATCCAGCACCCCCTGCTCCACGGCATGAATCGCCTCGTAAATATTGCCGCAGGGTACCAGCTCATACCTCTCCGGCAGCAGGCTGTTCAAATAAATAGCCGCCGCTTCGCTGTGGGTGCCTAGAGGCCCCAAAAATCCCATCTTGCTCATCTGACATGTCTCCCATACACACTACTGCGCTATTGCCGCCACCAGCCTCCCGAAAAAGACACTGGCACTAACGCACCTTATATTATATCTTATGATTTCGTATGATTCAAGAATTGTTTTCAAATTGTTTGCAAATTCTTTTCAGATTTCGCCCTTGTCTATCAGCCCGATGACGTATGCCGCCAGGTGCTCATCACAGGTGACGCCCACAATATCCGCCGCTGCCTTGGTATCCTCATGGGCATTGCCGGATGCCACGCCTATATCTGCCATCTGCAGCATGAAGGTGTCGTTGCCATAGTCCCCCTGGGCAATAATCTTCCTGCCCATGTTCTCAGGCAGCTGGCGCAAGTATTTCAGCATGTGCCCCTTGGAGGCTTCCTTGTCCACAAACTCATAGCAGACATCCGCCGCAAAAAAATTATTGGAAATCTCGTCCATGCCCATCTTCTTTGCTTCTGACACCATCTGGCGGATAAGGGCAGGCTCACCGTGCACCATGAGTTTCAGCCATTCCTTGTCCATAATCTCAGCCAGGGGACAGAAAACATGCCCATAGGTGACACGTTCCCACAAAGGGTCATCCAGCTTTGTCCGGCTCACCACATAGCAGACCTCTGCCGTAAACACCTGGGTGCATAGCTCCGGGAAATTTTCCACCACAAAAGCCGCAAAATCCCGCCACTTCTGCCCCTGCAAGGTCACAGCCCTGGTGATTTTGCCCTGCCGGCAGTCATAGAGCATGGCTCCGTTAAAAAACACGCAGGAAGTATTTATCTCAATCCCCTGCAATAAATGCAGGGCGTCCTCAGGCGTCCTGCCGGTGGCAACGCAGAAATTGCCGCCCCCCTCCGTAAACCGCCGCAACGCCTCCCGGTTCTCCTGAGAAACCTCCCGCGTAGAACTCAGCAGTGTCCCATCCATATCCGAAATCAGCACATAATCACTATATTTACCCATCAGACTGCCTCCTAAAAAACTGCTCCTATTTCACCATTTATTTCACTATTTGCTCTAACTATTTATCCCACCATTTATCTGGCTATTTCCAAGCTTTTCTGCTCCCTTTCCTGCATATAACGCTTGGGTGATACCTGCAAATACTTCTTGAACACCTGGCAGAAGTTCTTGTACTCCCCGAAGCCCGTGTGCTCCGCCACCTCGTAGACCTTGTACCTGCCATCTTCCAGAAGCTTCAACGCCTCCTGCAGCCTGTACCTTGCCAAAAGCTCCCCAAAGGTATGGCAGGTGGACTCCTTCAGCTTGCGGCTCAGATAGCTGGTGCTGACCTGCATGGACTCAGCACAATCCTCTATGCTGAGCCTGGAGGCATACTCCGCCTGGATTTTTTCCAGCACCTGCCGCACATAGGCGTTCAGCCCCTCCTGGGCCAAAAGATCCTGCCAGTCCACCAGCCCTTCCTTTCCTACAGGCTCCGCCATTTTTTCAGCACCATGCCCATCAGCCTCACTGTCAGCCTCCTGATGCCTCTTTTCCTCATGGAGCCTCGCTACAAGCTTTGCCAGCTCCCCCTCGTCCACCGGCTTCAGGAGATAATCAAAAACATTCAGCCGCACCGCCTGCCGGGCATACTCAAAATCCGCATAGCTGGTGAGAAACACCACCTTGACTGCCGGATGCTGCTCCGCCAGCACCTTTGCCATATCCAGCCCGTTCATGCGGGGCATCCTGATATCCGTCAGCACCACATCCGGACTGGCTGCCGCCACTATCTCCAGCCCTTCCAGGCCATCTGCCGCCTCGCCAACCACCTGCGCCCCCATGGACTGCCAGTCCACCGTATAAGCCAGCCCCATGCGGATAATTTCCTCATCCTCCACAATGGCTATTTTCAGCACCTTGCCACCCCTTTTCTTTTATAAGTACGATGCTGGAGCATCTGTGCATAAATTCAAAACTCTCACTATGTCCATATTATAAACCAAATCGCCTGGATAATAAATCTAATGTTACAATTGATGTGACATTACACGGCAATAGGCTGATGTTTTTTCGCCAGTTGACTCAATCTAAAAAATGCTGTACAATAAGAGCATAAAAAAAGAGCGAACCACAACGATGGCTCGCCACTATAGGTTTTTGGGGAATTTATTATTCGACCATGCACCAGTGCGGCAACACTGATGGTCACAACATCTACGAAGAAGTCATCCTAGGCCGGGATGGCTTTTTTCGTGCATAAAAATGCTAAAAGATGTGGTCGATATGTGACTTATATTTTAATGCCGAAACATCAAAATCAGCTCGCCCGTGAATGTCAGCTTGCACAACAGCACCACACCTGTCACCACCACAAAGATGATACACGGTATAAGTGCACGAATTGCTTCAGCTAATGCCTTATCACAGGCGCTTCCCTTTTCAGGGAACACTTTTATCGTACCTTAGATAACATAGCCATGCTATCACGCTCTCTGCGGCGAAAAACTGCCTGTGCAGAACCCACCGCCGTATTTATAGAGCGACCATCATTCCGTATCATTGATAACGATATTTGCATACCGCGTCCGCCCCGCAGGCATAATCCTGCAACGCATGTATTATATCATTATTGCGACATAAACACAATATATAAGTTCTTTTGAATCCGCCAGGCAAGACGATAACTAGCGAAGGCTAGTTATCATATTTTCCTGACTCTCAGGTACATAGCGGCAGCTTCAGCTCCACCACAGTCCCCTCCGGCTCCCCGGAGTGAACCGCCACGCCATACCTTTCCCCATACATCAGGCGCAGACGGCGGTGCACGTTATAAATACCCGTATGCACTGTAGGATTATCCCTGCCCTTCAGCAGCGACTGCAGCTCCTGCAGCTGCTCCGGCGGTATGGGCAGTCCCTCATTTGCCACGCTGATAACCAGCTCCCCGGCTCTTTCATACACTCCCAGCCGCACATTGATGGAGCCGTCCTCCGCCTCGCCATACTTGATGGCATTTTCCAGAATCGGCTGAAAAATCAGCTTGGGGATTTTTACCCTGTCCATATCCACCTGCAAAGCAAACTCGCAGTGAAGCCTTTTGCCAAAGCGGTACTGCATGATTTCCAGGTATGCCCTGGTATACTTCCACTCCTCCGCCAGCGTCACCTCCTGCACCAGGTTGTTGATGCCGTAGCGCAGGATGGAGGAAAGATTTACTACCATATTCACCGCCGCCTCAGGATTCAGCCGTATCATGAACTTGATATTTTCCAGCGTATTAAAAATAAAATGGGGATGGAACTGTGCCTCCAGCTGGCGCATCTCAAAGACGGTATTCAGCTCCTCCACCGCCTTTGCCCGAACCTTGCTTTCCTGCCGTGCCAGGCAGAGAAGCACCGGCAGCATAATGGACAGCATGCCCAGAAGCACTGCCGCCGCCATCCCATACCTGCCCAAAAGCTCGCTGACAGGCATGGCACTATACAAAGTAAAATCGCTCTCCCCAATCCGCTGGCTGGTAACATAAAAATCCTTCTTGGCAAAGCTGGCAGTCTGCCCGTCTTTCCCGGCAAAGGCCTCTGGCAGTGCCTGAAACTCCCCCACCTGCAAATCAGGGCTGGTTGCCACCGGGGCATAGCCGAAGCTATTTACCATGGCAAAATCCATATAAGGGGAGCGGATGGCGTTGGCAAGATATTCGCCGGAAATCACAAACAGCCAGTAGCCCTGAACTTCTCCCTCCTGCTCCACTGCCCTGCCCAGCAGCAAATCGCTGTTCCTGTTCCGAATCCGGGGCGAGAACTCCACCACAGCCTTCTCCCTGTCCAGCCTCATGCGGTACCAGATGCCCCAGTCCATGGGCATGGACTGCAAATAATCCGGCAGCTCCCTGTAGTTGCCCAGCAGAATCCGCCCCTCCCTGTCCAGCAGGAAAAAGCGGGTATCATCATGGGCAATATTCACCTCATGGTACAGCCATTCATAGAGGGCGCGGCGCTGCTCCCCATCACTTTGAATATTGGCAAAATCCCCCTTATCCGCCACATACGCAAGCCGCTGGCCGTAGTCCAAAATCAGCCTGTCCAGCACCTCTGCCGCCACCGCCCCGGCTTCCTCGCTGCGCTGCACCACATCATGCTGCCAGCTCCACCAGGCAAAGCCAGCCCCCAGCACCGCCAGCACAAAAATCGGTGCCAGTGCGTATTTTATCAGGGTTTTCCTGATATCCTGCTGAAAACTCCCCACAAGCTCACCTCATGCCCTTCCCTTTATCCGAATACTTCCTGCTCATCCTGAATCTGTTCTGCCCTCCCGGACCTGTTCCAGATAGCCATAAAGACCATTCCATTATATCATTATCCGAGTACAAGGCATAGTCCCTGAACACCCTCTGCAACTTATAAACTTATAACCCCATTATAACCTAAAAATCTTCTTTCACGTAGCACTAAATGCTATCAGACTGCTACAGGAACTGCTACCAGAACTGCTACGTCCTATAATATATATAAGATAAAGATAAATGCATAAGACGAATGATAATATTTTTCCTGCTCCGCCTGAAAAAATTTGCCAGAAATTGCCAAAAAATTCGCAAAAGACTTGCCAATGACATTCCATAGCATTATAATACACAAAACAACATTTGCAAGGAGGAAATCAACCCATGAAAACCACCCAAAAATCACCCTTTATTTCCCAGCTGACAGGCTTCTGGCTGAACAGGGAGCTGGACAAGCTGGGGCCTATCCCCACAGCCATTTACATGACCATATTTTTTGAGTTCAACCGCACCTTTTGGCGTAAAAAATGGGTAAAGCTCACCATCAGGTCCATCATGGAAAAAACCTGCATCGGCAGTACCCATACAGTACAGCAAAACTGCCGCCTGCTGGAAGAAATGGGCTACATAAAAATGCGCATCGTCCGCCAGGGCAAGTTCCAGTTTACCGAATACCGCCTGACAGAGTTCACCCGTGAAGGAGATTTGTGCGGTGAAGACAGCTGCGAACCACAATACACCTTTGATTCCCAGGGCATCCCCTGCTCCGGTCATAGAGCAGCTGAAGCCGATGGCTGGTACACGCCTGACAACGTAACTGCTGGCAGAAAAACACCTGCCTAAATCGAAACTCCTTAACAGCAAAAAAAGTTTTTCTAAAAAAATTTTTTCTTTCATACCAGCTTATTGCCGCCCCTAAAGGCGGCAATGGGCTGGTATTTTTTCATCAGTTGACTCAAGCCGAAAAATGCTGTAAAACGATGGCATAAAAAAAGAGCGAACCACAACGATGGCTCGCCGCTATAGGTTTTGGGGCAAATTTTATTCGACCATACACCAGTGCGTACAACACTGATGGTCACAACATCTACGAAGAAGTCATCCAGGCGAGGATGACTTTTTTCGTGCATAAAAATGCTAAAATATGCGGTCGATATGTGACTTATATCTTAATGCTTAAGCATCAAAATCAGTTCACCCGTGAATGTCAGCTTGCACAACAGCACAACACCTGTCACCACCACAAAGATGATTAGAGGTATAAGTGCACGAATTGCTTCAGCCAATGCCTTATCACAGGCACGTCCCTATGCTTCCTTATGATTCCCTATATTATTTGTCAGTCATATATGCATTTATCAGGAATTAGCCTGGCATAGATATCGACAGATTGAATCCTCTGCTAAACTATGTTATAATACACATGTACACAATTAATTATACAGTAAGGAAACAAGCTGACATGAGCATCAAAAATATAACTAAATGGAATAAGATGACGATAAAGAACAGTTACATGTTCAGGCTAGTCATGGAGAAGAATAATCTATGCAAGCCTCTCATTGAGAGAATATTAGGCATCAAAATTAAGTCATTATCTTATGTGGAGGCTGAAAAAAGCTTCGAAGCTAAACTAAGAACTAAGGGAATCCGCCTTGATTTATTTGTCATCGATGAAGATGGCGTAGCGTATGACATAGAGATGCAGATGGATAACAGCTATAAGCAGTTTCTCGGCAAGAGAAGCAGGTATTATGTGTCTCTCATGGATAATGGTGCCCTTAAAAAAGATGAGCCATACAGCCACCTGCGCAAATCCTATGTTATCTTCATCTGCACCTTTGATCCATTCGGGAAGGGACTCGCGAAATATACCTTCAATGCTATCTGTAACGAAGATCACAGCCTAGTGCTGGATGATGGCGTAACCCGTGTGTTTATCAATACTGAGGGTGACAGGCACAAGATAAGCAAGGAATTGGCCAATCTAATAGATTATATCTCAACTGGCGAAGCGACAGATGATTATACCCGGCAATTAGATGAGGAAGTTAGGGAACTCAGGAATGACACTGGAAAGGAAGTGAGCTACATGACCTACATGCAGACTATGATGGAAGAAAGAAACATGGGGATTGATGAGGGTATCAGTCTGGCAAATAGGGAAACTGCGATTACTATGCTTCAAAATAACGAGCCACTGAATAAGATAGCCATGTATTCCAGGCTTACTATGGAACAGATAAATGAATTAGCTGCTTCCTTGCATCGTGTACACTAAATTATATAACGCGGACTTAATCGAAGAAGTCATCCCAGGCCAGGATGGCTTTTTTCGTGCATAAAAATGCTAAAAGATGCGGTCGATATGTGACTTATATCTTAATGCCTAAGCATCAAAATCAGTTCGCCTGTGATTGTTAGCTTGCACAACAGCACAACACCTGTCACCACCACAAAGATGATTAGAGGTATAAGTGCACGAATTGCTTCAGCTAATGCCTTATCACAGGCGCTTCCCTTATCTAATTTCCATAAACATCCGCCAGGCAGAACAATTGTTAAATTTCATCCGCAAACAGCTTATCAATGCTATCCTGAATATCTAGCTCCAACTCATGTATACGCACAGCAATGCTTTCCACCGGCTCAGGCGCCTGATACTCATAAAAATACCTTGTCATAGGTATCTCATATCCTACCTTAGTTTTCTTGACATCAATCCACGCATCAGGCGCATAAGGCAGCACTTCCCGCTTGAAATATTCCTCAATGTCTTCCTTCGATGGCACATTTTCCGTATCTCTCAGGCTGGCATCTGCCACAGGCTTCCCCTTTTTCAGGACAGCATTACCAGCTTCATCCTTCTGTGGCCTTTCCACCACAATCTTGCTATACCCAAAATCCTCTGCCTCAAAAACCTTGCTCTGGCAATAAACCAAATCTCCCCCATATCAAACCATCAAAATATAATTCTATCGTGATAAATGCCAAAGACGAATTATCATATTTTTTGCAATAAATAACGATGATTGCTTTTGTATCTGTCAGGCACGAAAAAGGACAGGTGCGGCATGTACCCAAAGAAAACCTTGAGTGCAGCCTCGCTTCTTAGCGAGTGCGAGCGTAAGCGACGCAGGAGCTTAGAAGCGTGAGGCAAAGGGGTGATGAAACCCTATCGACATGAATTAGTTTCGAGGATAAATCCTTGTATGCTAGGCGGAGGAGGAAGGCATGGTGGTTCCATGCCGACCGACGACAACAACGCAGACAAGGATTTAGACCGAAAATAATCATGGAAATAGGGTTTTGTCACCCCTCCGAGCGAGAGCGAGTTTTCTATGGGTACTGCCGCTACCTGTCCCTTCTAAATATCTGAACAGCATCCACGAAAAAAATAACTGCCGCAGTGGATTACGGCAGTTATCTTCACGAAATCAGCTAATCAAAATAATCAGCTATACAAAACCATCACTTGAATATATAGGCATCATAGGCATCTTACTTGGTGCTGGTGAAAATATCCTTGAACTTATCCAGCCATGCCTTCTTGTTCTGATTTACCACATTCTCATCATCCTGGATGATGTTGATAGTGGACTTGTCCTGCAAGCCCTGAGGTGCAGGCACATCATCACGGACGGAACGACGATGCAGCTTCTGGGTAATCAGAGTCTGAGCTTCCTTGCTGGTAATAAAGTCGATGAACTTCTTGGCATTTTCCATGTGCTTGGCATTCTTGATGATGTAGATGCCGTCAGGCTTGGAAATAACGCCCTCCTTCATGTAAACCAGCTTGACAGGAGCACCATCAGCCACATACTTGGCACCGCCTTCCTCGAAGGTCAGTCCCACAGTGTACTCGCCGTCAGCCACGCCCTTGTACACGGCAGAGGAACCGGACAGGAGCTTGCCGTCCAGGTTGCTGCACAGCTTCTCCACATAAGCCCAGCCTTCATCAGGGTTGCCGTTGCCCATAGCATACAGCATATTTACCAGATGCTCATAGGAAGAAGATGACTTGGAAGGATCTGCCGTGGCAATCTTGCCCTTCAGGGCAGGGTTCAGCAAATCCTCATAGCCCTCAACCTTGATATCGCCAATCAGGTTGGTATTGACCATGATAACGCTTGGAATATCGGTAAAGCGGGTAAGAGGCCCCTCCACATTCTTGAATGCCGGCTGGATATGGTCCTCGTTGACAGAGGTATAATTCTCAAACAAATCAGCCTTCGGCTTCATGGTGTTCAAAGAACCGCCCCAGAAAATATCCCCCAGCGGATTTGCCTTCTCGGACTCCACACGCTTCAACAGCTCGCCGCTACCTGCGGCAATAACCTCAACCTTGACGCCGCTGCTCTTTTCAAATTCCTCCACCAGCGGATTGATGAAAGCAATCGGATGCGGGCAGTACACCACCAGCCTGTTGTCCCCTTCCTCGCTGGTGGCGGCCTTGTCCTCACCGCCGCCGCAGCCTGCCAGGGCTGCCGTCATGACTACGGCCCCCAGAGCTGTTGCCACCCACTTTTTCAGCTTCTTGAAATTCATAAGATACTCCTCCTTTTAATATATCAATTTATCCACTTGCGTATTAATAAATCCAGTTATCCCCTTTTAATCAACCTGATGCAGCCTGATACTGCCTGATACTGCCTGATGCTGCCTGATGCAGGCTAATGCAACCTGATGCAGACTGATTCAGCCAGATGCGGCATCACAGGGTAACATCCTTCCTGCCTGATACCTTGAAGAAAATCACCATTGCCGTGATGGTAGTAATGGTCAGGATGGTGGAAAGAGCCGCCGCCGTGCCGTAGCTGGCCCGGATTACCTCGGTGTAGATTGCCACGGACATGGTCTTGGTAGCACCGGTAAAGAGGATAACCGAGGAACTCAGCTCATTGATGGCTGTAATCCAGGAAAGAATGGCGCCGCTCATGACGCCAGGCAGCATCATCACTGCCGTAATCTTGAAAAAGGTCTTTAACGGCGATGCCCCCAGGCTGATGGAGGCTTCCTCCAGGCTAGGGCTTATCTGATAAAGGATAGCCGAGCTGGACCTCAGCGTATACGGCAGCCTGCGAATCACCAGGGAAATAATGATGATAAACGCCGTGCCGGAAAGCAGCAGCGGCTCATCGTTGAATGCCAGCAGCAGGGTAATACCCAGAACAGAGCCCGGAATGATGTACGGGAACATGGTCAGGGTATCGATGACCTCCGTCAGCCAGCTCTTTCTGCGGGTAGTCAGGTATGCCACCGTCATGCCCAGGAAGACAATCATGATGATCGCCCCTGTGCTAAAGAGATATGTATTCTGGATAGCGGAACCCAGGCTACTGAAAATAGTCCGGTAGCTGTCCAGGGAATAGCCGTCCACGAAGATGGCCCCCCGGGTTTTCAGGAAGGAGGTGTAGATAACCACCAGCTGAGGAATCAGGGACAGGGACACCAGCAGGTAGATGCCGGCATGCATGAGAATATTCTGAATCCCGTGCAGCTCGCCCTTCTGGATAGGCCGCAGGGAGCTCATGGTAAAGGACTTGCGGTTGACAATATACTTTTGCAGCAGGAAAATCACCGAGGTAATGAATACCATGATGGCAGCCATGGCCGCTGCAAAGTTGGCCTGGTCCCCCACCTCATTGATAAACTCCGAATAAATCATGACCGGCATGACATTGAAGCCCTCGCCAATCAGCATCGGTGTACCGAAGTCAGCCATGGCATTCATGAACACCATCAATGCCCCTGCCAGGATAGTAGGCGTAATCAGCGGCACAATCACCGTAAACACCTTGCGGATGCCGCTGCAGCCCAGGCTCTCCGCCGCCTCAATCAGTGCCGAGTCGATATTCTTCAGGGCACCTGATACATACAGGTAAATAAATGGATAAAGCTTCAAGGTCAGCACCAGCAGGATGCCGGAGAAGCCATAAATGGACGGGAACTCCAGCCCGAAGGTATTTTGCAGCCACTGGGTGAGGATGCCGCTGCGGCCGCCAATCAGAATCCAGGAATAAGCACCGATAAAAGGCGGTGACAGCAGGGAAATAATAATGCAGATTTCCACCATGTTCCTGCCCCTGACCTTGTACATGGACATAAAATATGCCAGAATAGTGCCGATGACGATAGCCAGCACCGTCACGCAGGTGGTGACGGAAAAGCTGTTAATCATGGACTGATAATAGTATTTCCGCTCAAAGAAATGAGTGAAGTGCCCCAGAGTAAAAGCCCCTGTTTCCGGGTCCTGAAACGCTGTTATGAACAGTGAAAAAAGTGGATAAATCAGGAAGAGCCCGAAGACCACAATGGCCAGCAGGGTTACCCCTGTCCAAAAATCCCAGCGAATTAATTTTTTATTCATGGAGCACCACACCCTTCAAAAGGTTACGCTCGCCATCTGCCGTAAAGACGTTGACCTTGGCTGCATTAGGCTTCAGCGTGACTGTCTCATTTACATCCAGAAGACGCTCTGCATGTCCCAGATCCTGGGAGAACTCAATGGATGGCTGGTTTGGCACCAGCATTTTTTCCTCAAAGTCAAGGAAATATGTATTGTACTTGCCCAGAAATACCTTGTTCTTTATCCGACACTGCAGCCCCTGTCCCTGAGGCTGGATGGAGAATTCCTCCGGCCGGACAGACACGATGACCTGCATGCCCTCCGTCACCTCATCGGCAAGGTTGTCCATAGGCATCACATAGCCGTCGTTGAACACTACCGCCTTGCCGCTGCCATCTGCCCGGACAGTGGCGTGGAACAGGTTGGAATGGCCGATAAAGGTGGAAACGAAGACATTGTACGGCCTGGTGTAGATGGTGTGAGGGGATGCCGTCTGCTGGATGACGCCCTTTTTCATGACGGCAATCCTGTCGGAAATGGACAGTGCCTCCTCCTGGTCATGGGTAACGTAAACCGTGGTAATCCCCACCTGCTTCTGCACCTCGCGGATAGCCGAGCGCATTTCCACACGAAGCTTGGCATCCAGGTTGGACAAAGGCTCATCCATCAGAAGCACGCTGGGATGGATGACGATGGCACGGGCCAGCGCCACACGCTGCTGCTGGCCGCCTGACAGCCTTTCTGGCAGCCTGTCCTGGTACTCGGTAATCTGCACCACATCCAGGATATCGTCCACCTTGCGCTTCATCTCGTCCTTGGGCATCTTCCTGAGCTTCAGGCCGTATTCCACATTCTCCCGGACAGTCAGGTGAGGGAAAATCGCATAGCTTTGGAAGACCATGCCGATATTTCTCTCGTGAGCCGGAATGTCATTGATTACCTTGTCATTGAAGGCAATGGTGCCTCCCTCAATGCTGTTAAAGCCTGCAATCATCCTCAGGAGAGTTGTCTTGCCGCAGCCTGATGGCCCCAGCAGGGTAAAAAACTCGCCGTTTTTGATGTGCTCGCCCAGGCCGGGAATAATCGTCAAATCCCCGTATTTTTTTACTACCTTATTAATATTGATTTCCACACTCATACTACTCGCTCCTGTCTGTGGATATTTGCCATAAAGGTTGTCATGACGCTTTCGATAATATCTGCCATAACGTTTGCCTTGCGAAATCTTTACCCTTAGTATAAATCCGAAACCACGTTAAAACAATCCATAATTCTGCTAAAATATACCAAATTCTGAACTAAATAGAAAATCCATGAACTCCTGCGGCAAAGCTGTCAGAAAAATAATAAACTGCCTCTGGATTTGCTCCAAGTAACGGCTAAATACAGTAAAAATATAAATACATATATATTTACTATGTCATAGAAACGTGATATAATATACTCCATTGGTAAGAATTAACATCTGCCCTGGCACTTGCAGGGCATTTGATAGCTGGATGACAAATATGGAGAGTGGTATGTATGACCAGCATAGACAAACTGGAGCAGGCTGCCAAGGCGCAGGCAAAAGCTGAGTTTTTGGAGCTGATAAAAATAGATGCACCCAGCTGGGAGGAGCAGGAAATAGCAGGAGTATTGCTGCAGAAGCTGAAGGAACTGGGGCTGGAGGCACAGCAGGATGAGGCTGGCAATATCTACGGCTATCTGCCGGGAAATCTGTCCCTGCCTCCTATCCTGCTGTCCGCCCACATGGACACCGTGGAGCCAGCCAAGGAAAAAAAGGCCATCACGGAGCCTGATGGCACCATCCGCTCTGCCGGTGAGTCTGTACTGGGGGCAGACTGCGTGGCGGGGCTGGTGGAGATTTTGCAGGGCATAAGCCTGGTGCAAAAAAGCGGCCTCCCCCACCGCCCGGTGGAAATCATTTTTTCTGTAGCCGAGGAAACCTACTGCGAAGGGCTGGAAAGATTTGATTTCTCCCAGGTAAAAGCAAAAGAATCCTATGTGCTGGACCTGACGGGAAAAATCGGCACCGCCGCCCGGCGGGCGCCTACCCTGGTCTCCTTCTGCGCCACTATCCAGGGCCGTGCCGCCCACGCCGGCATGGAGCCGGAAAAGGGCATCAACGCCATCGCCATCATGGCAGGGCTTCTGGCCAAAATCCCCCAGGGGCATCTTGATGAGGAAACCACCTGCAACGTGGGCATCATAGAGGGGGGCAGAATGATTAACATCGTGCCGGAAAGCTGCACCATCAGGGGGGGAGGTGCGGGGCTACAACCACGAAAAGGTCATGGCCATAACCAGGGATATAGAGAGGCTGGCACAGGAAACTGCCACGGCTGCCGGAGCCGGGGCGGAATTTTCCCACAAGGTGCACATCCGCAGCTACGAAACCCCGGCGGACTCAGGGGCTGCCAAAAGGTTCCTATATGCATGCCAGAAGCTGGGGCTAAAGGGAGACCTTACGGAGACCTTCGGCGGCAGTGACCAGAATCCCCTCTCCCAGCATGGGCTGCAGGGGCTGGTGCTGTCCAACGGCATGTACAAGATGCATACCACGGAGGAATACACGACTATCGAAGATTTGTGGCAGGGCAGCCGTCTAGTAGCAGCCCTCATATTGTCGGAGGTGTAAGCAGCATGGCCAAAAATCCTTTGCACTACCAATTAACCGAATACGACTGCGGCCCCACCGCCATGCTGAATGCCATCAGCTATCTTTTTCAGCGGGAGGAAATCCCCCCGGAAATCATCCGCAACGTGATGCTGTACTGCCTGGACTGCTACAACATGGAGGGTGCTCCCGGCAAGAGCGGCACCTCCCACATGGCCATGATGTTCCTCAGCAACTGGCTGAAGCAGTTCAGCCGGGTGGGACAGCTGCCTATAGCCAGCCAGTACATCGCCGAAAACCAGGTGCACCTGGGCAAGGGAGGCAGGCTGGACGATATCCTGACCAGGGGCGGTGCCGCCGTGGTGAGGCTGTGGCTGGACGAATGGCATTATGTGATGCTCAGCGGCATCAAGGACGGCATGGTCTACATGTTTGACCCTTATTTCCGTGACACTCCCTACCAGGATTATCCCCAGGTGCAGGTAGTCCTGGACCAGCCCTTTGCCTACAACCGCATTGTACCGGCAGATATGTTCAACACCACAGAGCTGACCCTGTATGCCCTGGGGCCTGAGAAAGAGCGGGAAGCAGTGCTGCTGGGGAATCAGAATACCTTGCTGACGGCGGAAAAAACCATTGAATACTTCATTTAAACAAGCAAATAAACACAAGGAAAAGAAACAAGCAAAACACTGCAAAGAAAAACATGGCAAACGCCCCCGGCACTGGCTGATTGCACCAGGCTCGGGGGCGTTTCGGTTAATTATTATGGAAAATAATATGGGAATATTATGGGAGGGCTAAACCATTACGCTTTAAGATTAAGCATTAAGCTTTAAACTTTAAGCCTTGACAGGCTTTTTCAATACGCTCATAATCAGGCAGCTGATCACAGCGCCGATGGCGATAGCAGCCAGATACATCAGCGGATTGCCGATGGTAGGCACTACGAAGATGCCGCCGTGAGGGGCACGCAGGGTGCAGTCAAAGGCCATAGACAGGGCACCGACAGTAGCGGAGCCCACCACCAGGGAAGGAATCACCCGCAGCGGGTCTGCTGCCGCAAACGGGATGGCACCCTCGGTAATGAAGGACAGGCCCATGACGAAGTTGGTGATGCCGGACTTTCTCTCATTCTCGGAGAAGCGGTTGCCGAAGAAGGTGGTGCACAGGGCGATGGCAATAGGCGGAACCATGCCGCCGGCCATAACCGCAGCCATGACGCCGTACTCGCCGCCAGCCAGGAGGCCAGTGCCAGTTACATAAGCAGCCTTGTTCACAGGGCCGCCCATATCAACAGCCATCATGCCGCCCATAATCAGGCCCACCATGACACGGGAGCTGGTGTCCATGTTCTTCAGGGTATCCATCATCCACTCATTGATACCGGCCACAGGCGGGGTGATGACGAACTGCATCAGGAGGCCCATGATAAAGATGCCCAGTACCGGATACAGGAGAACCGGCTTGATGCCCTCCAGGGACTCAGGCAGGCAGGAGAATATCTTCCGCAGGGCTACAACGATATAGCCACCGGCAAAACCTGCCAAAAGGGCACCCAGGAAGCCGGAGCCGCCGGAAGCTGCCATAGCACCGCCTACAAAGCCTACAGCCAGGCCCGGACGGTCAGCAATACTCATGGCGATGAAACCGGCCAGCACAGGCAGCATGAAGCCAAAGGAAGCACCGCCCACGCTCATGAAGAACTTGGCCAGAGGAGTGTTGGAACCGAAGCCCCCCGGATTGGCCGGGTCAAAGGTATCAAAGAGGAAAGCCAGGGCGATAAGGATACCGCCGCCGATAACGAATGGCAGCATGTGGGAAACGCCGTTCATCAGGTGCTTGTAAATCTGGCGGCCGATGCTCTCATTGTCCCCCTCATCAGCTGCGGCAGAGGAGCCGCCGGCATGATGATAAACAGGCGCCTGGCCGGAAAGGGCCTTGTCCAGAAGCTCGTCAGCCTTGTTGATGCCGTTGGCAACCTTGGTCTTGAGGACAGGCTTGCCGTCAAAGCGTGCCATTTCCACGTTCTTGTCTGCAGCGATGATAATGCACTCCGCCTCGGCAATCTCCTGACGGGTCAGCACGTTCTTGGCACCGCCGGAGCCATTGGTCTCCACCTTAATCCAGATGCCCCGCTTTTTGGCATGCTGCTCCAGGGACTCAGCTGCCATAAAGGTGTGGGCAATACCTGTCGGGCAGGCAGTTACCGCCAGGATTTTCCGGGAGGCATCTACGGTGATTGCCTTGCTGCTGCCAGCTGCCTGGAAGCGCCCTGCCTCCTTGGCATCAATCAGGCTGAGGAATTCATCCACATTTTTGGCACCTACAAGGGCGTCGACAAAATCCGGGTCCATCAGCATGGTGGCCAGCTTGCTCAGAAGCTCCAGATGGGTGTCGTTGGAGCCGTCCGGTGCCGCAATCATGAAGAACACCCGGGATGGCAGGCCGTCCATAGACTCAAAATCCATGCCCTGTGGCACGGTCATGGCGGACAGCCCCGCGGTCCTTACCCCTGCGCTCTTGGCATGAGGGGTGGCGATGCCGTCCCCCAGGCCCGTAGTGCCGGAAGCCTCCCGCTTCAGTACGTCCTTGATATACTGCTGCTTGTCGGACAATCTGCCGGAAGCATCCATCAGGTCAGCCAGCTTATTGATGGCCTCTGCCTTGGAGACAGGCGCCACATTCAGCTGAATGCTCTCCCTGCTCAATAAATCCCTAATTTTCATAGTAATTCGTCCCTTCTGCTTTTCAATACAACAACAATAACCCTAAAAAAACAATGATTTATAAATTCGCTACCCCTAACGAATTAGCATGGCAGTGCCGGCCTGCTTACAACCGGCACCCCACAAAATCTTGCTTGATAATCCAGGCCCGGATTGATTATCCCTGTCCGGCTGGATATGCCTATAACTGACAGCCGCCTGCAACCCCTGCGGTCAGCTGCCCCTGCCCATCAGCGGATGGTTGCCAGCAGGGCATCTGCTTCTGCCCTGGTAGCCAGATTCTCGGAAAAGGCGGAGGCGGAGCCGGTGGCTACCCCCATGTAGAAAGCCTCCTCCAGAGAGCCGGTTTCCTTGTAGCCGCAGATAAAGCCTGCCACCATAGAATCACCTGCCCCTACGGAGTTCACCAATGTCCCCTTTGGTGCCGGGCTCTGGTAGACAGTGCCCTCCTCAGTCAGGAGCATGGCGCCGTCCCCTGCCATAGAAATCAGCACGTTCCGGGCACCCATTTCCTGCAGCTTTTTGGCATGAGCGATGATTTCCTCTTTGGTCTTCAAAATCACGCCGAACATCTCCCCCAGCTCATGGTTGTTTGGCTTGATGAGGAACGGCTTGTAAGGCAGCACCTTCAGGAGAAGCTGCTTGGTGGCATCCACCACGATGTTGATGCCCCTGCCCTCCAGGCGGCCCATGATGCGCTGGTAAATATCATCCGGCAGGGTATTGGGGATGCTGCCTGCCAGCACCAGGGTATCCCCTGCCTGCAGCTTGTCCAGCTTGGCAAAGAGCTCTGCCTGGGCCTCCGGGGTGATATCAGGGCCCTGGCCGTTGATTTCCGTCTCGGACTCCGCCTTGACCTTTACATTGATGCGGGAAAAGCCCCCCGGCAGCTCCACAAAATCGCTCTTGCAGCCGAAGTCAGCCAGCTGGCGCACGATTTCCCTGCCGGTAAAGCCTGCCAGGAAGCCCAGGGCGGTGCTTTCATGGCCCAGGTTCTGCAGCACGATGGACACGTTGATGCCCTTGCCGCCCCCCAGCACCTGCTCATACTTGACGCGGTTGATTTCACCGGCCGCAAAGCTGTCCAGGCGGACAATATAATCAAGAGCCGGATTAAAAGTAACTGTGTAAATCATTTTTCTTCTCCTACCTCAATAATATTTGTAAGCTTTTTATACTTGCTGTCAGGCAGCACATCGGTGATGATGTCCGCCTCCGGCAGCCGGGCAAAGGTGATGGGGAAAACCCGCTGGAACTTTGAGCTGTCCGCCAGCACAAAGCACTTCCGGCAGAGATGCATGGCCTCGGTTTTGACATTACTCTCGCTGAAATCCGGGGTGGAAAAGCCTGCGGTGCTGCTGATGCCGTTGGCGCCGAAAAACCCCTTGGTAAAATTGTAGCAGGACAGGTTTTGGACGGCCTCCGTGCCTACCAGCGCCTGGGTCACCGGCTTCAGCCTGCCCCCCGGCAGGTACACCTTCAGCCCCATCGCCGCCAGCTTCGCCCCATGCTGGATGCCGTTGGTAACAAAGGCCACATCTGCCACCCGCTGCAAAGGCAGGTAATCAATCAGCTTGAAGGTGGTGGTGCCTGCATCCAAAAACACAAAATCCTCCGGCTCAATCAGACTGGCAGCATACCTGGCAATCATGTCCTTCTCATCCCTGTGCTGGTCCTGCTTGGTGGATACATCATCCTCCTGGGTGAGATAGAGATTGCCGTTCAGGGTTGCGCCGCCATGCACCTTGCACAGCTTGCCGGCATTGTCCAGGGCAATCAGGTCCCGCCGGATAGTCGACTCAGAAACCCCCAGCTTCTCAGCCAGCTGGCTGACGGTGGCAGCCTTCTTTTCGCTCAGGGTCTGCATAATTGCGGAATACCGTTCCTCCGTAAGCATCCTCATCAAGTCCTTTCTCTTTTGTGATTATATAATATCACCATTTCCAATCAAAATCAAGCATTATTTTTCAAAAATAAGCAAAATATGTCAAAAATAATATTGCTTGCATGTGCCGACTATAAATGATAAACTGAACTATGCTACTTGTTAGGAGTATGCCCAGGAATGTTTTTCTGAAAAGGTTCAATGACATTTTTGCGATGATTTTTGAGATAAATTCTACATAATTATAAATTATAATTATAATTGCAGCTTTAATTGCGCTTGTATTAGTGCTTATATAGGTGCTTATATTGGCGGTTGTATCTATGATTGTATCTGCGCTTGTATTTGCGATTGAGGTTTATCATTGTGAGCTGGAGATAATTCCGGATAGTTTTAGGATAAATTTAGAAAAATTTAAGATAGTTTTAGGGAGTAAGCTGCTGTATGACAGCTTGTAGGAGGAAAATATACATAAGATGGAAAAATTGATTATAAATGGTGGTAAAGCCCTGCGGGGACGGGTAAAAATCAGTGGAGCCAAAAATGCAGTACTGCCGATTATTGCGGCGGCGCTTTTGGGACAGAACGTGCCTAGCAAGCTGGAGGAAGTTCCTGCCCTGGATGATGTGCACACCCTGAGCGCCGTGCTGGAACAGCTGGGGGTAAAGGCGGAGTTCGATGCAGACAAGAACACCCTGCTGGTGGACAGCTCGCAGATTGCCAGCTGCGAGGCGCCTTATGACCTGGTCCGCAAGATGCGTGCCTCCTTCCTGATTATCGGGCCTTTGCTGGCCCGCTGCGGCAGGGCGAAGATTTCCCTGCCGGGGGGCTGCGCCATCGGCACCCGGCCTATTGACCTGCATCTGAAGGGCTTTGAGGCGCTGGGGGCCAGGATTGATATCGGCCACGGCTACATCGAGGCGACAGCGCCGGAGGGGCTGAAGGGGGCCAGGATTTACCTTGATTTCCCAAGCGTGGGGGCTACCGAGAACATCATGATGGCTGCCTCTATGGCGGAGGGCACTACCATCATTGAAAACCCTGCCCAGGAGCCGGAGATTATCGACCTGGCCAACTACCTCAATGTCATGGGGGCCAGGGTGCGGGGCGCCGGCACCAACGTAATCAAGATTGAAGGCGTAAAGAGCCTGACCGGCAAGAATTACACCATCATCCCTGACCGCATCGAGGCTGGTACTTATATGGTGGCAGCCGCCATGACCAAGGGGGACGTGTACATCGAGAATGCCATCAGCGAGCACCTGAAGCCGGTCATCGCCAAGCTGAAGGAAGCAGGCGTCACCATTGAGGAAAATATCGATGGCATCCGCGTTGTCTGCAACAGGCGCACAAAGGCTGTGGACATCAAGACGCTGCCGTATCCGGGCTTTCCGACCGATATGCAGGCGCAGTTCATGGCCCTGCTGGCAATATCCGAGGGCGTAGGGCGCGTAACGGAAACGGTTTTTGAGAATCGCTTCATGCATGTTGACGAGCTGAAGCGCATGGGGGCCAACATCCGCATTGACGGGCGCACCTCTATGGTAGAGGGCGTGGACAGGCTGCAGGGCTGCACTGTCAAGGCAACGGATTTGCGTGCCGGGGCCGCTATGGTGCTGGCAGGGCTGGTAGCCGAAGGTGAAACCAGGATTGGCTACATCCATCACATCGACCGGGGCTATGACAACCTGGTAACCAAGCTGGTAATGCTGGGGGCTGATATCCGCCGCGTTGAGGATTGATGATTGAGGATTGATAATTGATAATTGACGATTATTGATTGTTGATTGACGATTGACGATTGAGGAGTGGAAGGGAGCTGTGAAATGACAACTGCAAAAAAAGATTTACTGCTTATCAGTGCAGTGGGCTTTGTGCTTTTTATGCTGGGCAACTGGGCCATTGCCATTACGGACCCGGTGGAGTCCAACTATACCCTGACCGCCACGGAAATGCTCAGGTCAGGTGACTATGTATCGCCTAGGATTTATGGCAATTACTGGTATGACAAGCCGGCATTTTTTTACTGGGAGCTGATTGCCGCCTACAAGCTGTTCGGCATCAATGAATTTGCCTCCCGGTTCTTCCCGGGGGTATTCGGCGTGCTGGGGCTGTGCATGACCTACGGCTTTGCCCGCAGGCTTTATGACAGGAAAACCGGCCTCATGGCAGCGGGAATTCTGGGCACCTGCTTTGAATACTGGCTGCTGTCCAAGACGGTTATTACGGATTTGACGCTGTTTGTATTTTTCAACGCAGTGCTGATTTGCTTTTTCCTGGGCTACTCCACCGGCAAGCGTAACCTGTACTATCTCTGCTATCTCTTTGCGGGGCTGGCAACCCTGGACAAGGGGCCTATCGGGCTGCTGCTGCCGGGCTTTGTGCTGACGGTGTTTTTGTGCATCCGGCGGGATTTCAAGGAGTTCCTGTACCTGCGCCTGCCTAGCGGCCTGGTGCTGTACGCCCTGGTGGCAGGCAGCTGGTACTACATGATGTACACCATCCACGGCATGGATTTTATCAACAATTTCCTGGGCGTGCACAACTTCCTCCGGGCTACCCAGTCCGAGCATCCCCGCTGGGATGTGTGGTGGTACTACCTGATGATTTTCTTTTTGGGCTGCCTGCCTTGGAGCTGGACGCTGCCGGCTGTCATCCGCAAGTACATCAAGCTGCGCCAGAAGCCGGTCATTGACATGACTGCGGCCTTCCTGCTGACCTGGGCGCTGGTGGTAAATATCTTCTATCAGTGCATGGCTACCAAGTATACCACCTATACCCTGCCTGCCCTGCTGCCGATTGCCATTCTGGTTGCCCGTTACCTCTACAACAGGGAGGTGCTGGTAAAGCGCATGGTGATAGGCGCGGTGGCTGTCTATGGCGTGCTGACCTTTGCCCTGGCTGTGCCTGCCTGCTCTGACGAGGGCTACAGCGGCAAGAACGTAGCCGCCGTGTATAAGGACATGGTAACGGATGATGACCTGGTGGTCAGCTACGGCGATTACAAGACCTCCATCGTCTTCTATGGTGACAAGATGGTCTACAGGCTGGAAAAGGCCGATGCTATTCCCGGCATGCTGCCGGATGGCAAAAGCTGGAATGCCAAGAATGTCATGCCGTTTATCTCCTTTGAGGATCTGCCAACAGACAAGCGGGTTTTCCTGATTCTGAACAACCGCCGCTTTGACTCCTTTGAGAAGGATTTCCATGTAGATGAGTGGAAGCTGCTGGGAGAATTTAAGGCGGCCAGAGTCTATGTCAGGGAGGCAAGATAAATTTCAGTTTATCGCCGTGAAAGTTCGAGGCTTTGGGAACATTAACGGATGAGTTTTGTTAGTTTGTGGATTCTGTTCAGACTAAAAATGGGATGGTCTACGGCATTGCCATCAGAAACACGCTCTCGCTCCTAGTTGTGCCTAGCGGATGCTAAGTTCTCGCTTCGCCTGACGGCTCGCGAATCACTAAGCACCGAGGCACAACAAAGGTTTCTGATGGCACATGCCGCAACCCATCCCTTTCTTGTCTGAACAGATACAACAAAATAATACCACGATATTCAGTTAGTATGAAGCTGTAGCAACTAATCCTGCTTTACGAGCAAGCCTGAAAAGGGGGAGCCGGGAGGCTGACGAAGCCTGTTGCTGCCAACCGCTGTATAATGTATAGTGCCACTAAACAGTTATATTGACTTGCAATGCAATCCGCATAAGCTTAATTGTCAACAGCTGTATAAAAACATATATTGTAGTAAACAGGGGCTGGGAGGCTGACGAGACCTGATACTGCCAACTGCTATGCAAGGCAATCTGCTATTATGAGCAGAGTTGTTTGCACAATACGTTTATGCAACGGTTGGCAATAACAGGCTTCGTCAGCTCCTAGCCCCCCTATTTCAGGCTTATTCGTAAAGCTGTATGGAGCACTATGGTAACAAATAATGTATGTGGTTCTGTCATTTTGTTTATATCTGTTCAGACAAAGAAAGGGATGAGTGAGGACAGTACCCATAGAAAACCTTTGTTGTACCTCGGTGCTTAACAATACGCGAGCCGTAGGCGAAGCGTGAGTTTAGCATCCGCTAGGTACAACTAGGAGCGAGAGCGCGTTTTCTATGGGTAGCTGTCCCGCTCAGCCCATTTTTATAGTCTGAACAGAGTGCACGAACCAACAAAACTTATCCGTTAATGTTCCAAAAGCCTCATACCTTCACGACGATAAACTGAAATTTCCCAATTTTATGGGATGGTTTTGGAAATCCTGCTGACGGCACTGTTTTTCAGCAAATCCTCAATGCGGTGCTGGATGTCCAGGGCCTCGGCATGGAGTGCCTTGGCCAGGTTCAGCTCGCTGGTGTTGTCGTTTTCGATGCCGGTGAGGAAGTGCTGCCAGCTTTCGATGGAAAGCTGTGCCTCCTGGCTGCGCATTTCCTTCAGGTACTGGGCACCGTCGTTGACAGGTATCTCATCCAGCTCCTGCTGGCGCTTTTCCAGGGCGGGAATGATATCTGATTTGATGTAGCCTGCCAGCTTGCTGCGCTGGGTGCTGGTCAGCCTGCCGTCCTCCGTGGCGGTCATTTTCCTGAAGTTGGTCTGCTGGGTGTCCAGAATGTCATTGTATTTGTCTATGATATCCTGGGTTGCCCTGGTGTACGCCATCAGCCCGGATGCCTGGATAGGGCCGATAAAATCAAGGTAATCACGGTAGTTCAGTATCTTGGTGACCTGCCAGTTATCCTCTTTCTGGTTCAGCAACAGGTTCAGGGTGAACAGGGTGCCGGTGTATTCGTCCTTGACCTGCACCTTTGCCATAGCTGTATCCTTGGTGTGGCTGACGCTTTCAATTTTGACGAATTTTGTGTTGCGCAGCTGGGAACGCTCCACAAGGTATTCGTAATCTATGCCCAGCAGCCGCCCTTTCAGCAGGTTGTCGCCGCCTGGCTGCAGCCAGCTGCCCTTCTGGACATAGGCTGCAATCAGCTGGCAGGTTCCCTCGGTGACCTGGGGCTTGATTTTGATATAAAACTGTTCGAACATGACTTTGGTCTGGTCAGAGAGCCTGGCATCCTGGGCAAACATATCCCTGGTCAGGTCATCGTAGGCATGCTCCACCACGGAGTTTACATCGCAGTATGCCTGCATTTCTTCTGCATCATGGGATTCTATGGCGCTGCCCAGTTTTTCCAGGGCATATTCCGGCGTATTGGCATAAAAAATCCGCCACAGGGAAAACCCCAGGATAAAAACCAGCAGTATCAGTGTGCCAATCCGCTCATATTTTGTTCGTCTGCGCCGTTTTTCCAGTTGCGCCTGCCAATCAAAGTTTGCCATTGTATGTTAATCCACCTCAGAATTTTATTAGCGTAAATAAACCACAAGCATTATACTACATTTTTGCTATTTTTTACAATGAAATAGGAGAGCAGGCGAGGGAAATGTCCAAGGCAGGCAGATACAATATAAAAAAACGCAGAAAAAATGCAGAAGGGCTTGAGACATTTAAGATTTAAGTTATACATGACGATATGATAAATACAAAGACTAGGATTATCGCGACAAGGATGTCGAAACTATGATACGCTCAAGGAGGAATTATTATGGCAACAATCGGCAGCTATGCACAGCAGCTTTCGCTTCTGAACCAGCTGAATATGAGATATTCTTCTGCCATGAAGCATGCAACTGCTATTGCAACAGGCAACAAGGTAAACAGCGCAGCAGATGATGCGTCACTTTATTCTATTGGCAAATCTATGGGGGTGCGCATTGGCAGCCTGGAGCAGGCGGATGCTAACACCCAGACCAGCTCCAGCATGCTGAAGGTGGCAGACGGCGCCATGAGCAACACGCTGGATATTCTCACTACCATGAAGGAAAAAGCCCTGGCGGCGGCAAACTCTACCGCCAAGGACAGCGACCGGGCCAACATCCAGAAGGAGCTGAACCAGTACATCGACCAGATTACGGATAACTCCCTGGTGGAGTATAACGGCATGGCACTGATGAATGGCAGCAACAACTATGCCACCCAGCTGACCACTCAGGCTTATACCAATACCAGCCTGGGCACCGAGGTAACAGGCAGCACCAAGCTGACCGACCTTACCCGCCGCGCCGGGGACAACCTGGGCATCGCTTCCACGGATACCATCAACGTGTCCTATGTGAAGGACGGCAAGACCTACCATACCAGCTATGCTGCTGGTGATACCACCCTGGAGGACATCTTCAAGAACGCCAACAACGCAGGTGGCGGTAATGTTTTTGACACCACTCTGGGTACCACCAAGGAAATCGGCGTAAATTCCGAGGGCAATATGCAGGAGACTGTAGATGGCAAAAATGCTATTACTGTCAAGGCTGCAGAGGCAGGTTTGGCCGGGGAGATTTCCGGCTTTGCTATTTCTGTCACCGATGCCAGCGGCAACGAGAAGAAGTCCGTCAACAATGTCCTCAGTGATTTTACCGAGTCCATCGGGGCAGCGGACCAGCGCAGTGACAGCTCCCTGACCTTGCAGGTGGGGGCGGAGGCCAATCAGTCCATTCAGGCGGGGCTGGGGAATATTTCCGCCCGGGCCCTGGGGCTTATCGGCAGTGACGGCTCCTATCTCAGCGTGGGCACCGTGCAGGATGCCAGTGCCGCCATCAGCGTCATTGATAACGCCATCAACAAGGTGCTGGAGCAGTCCACCAACGTAGGCGCCCTCAGCAGCCGTCTGGAGTATACCCACAGCAATCTGGTTACTCAGGGTGAGAATCTCACTGCGGCTCAGACTACCCTGATTGGTGCAGACCTGGCAAAGGAAATTACCCAGTTTACCAGCGATAATATTCTCATGCAGGCATCCCAGGCGATGCTGGCCCAGTCCTATCAGAATTCCGGCTGGTTCCTGAATCTGCTGGGCTAAGGATGGGGTTATATTTTTTCTTAATATCGATGTTCGTACTGCCCGCTTTTTGGTGGGCAGTATTTTAGTGCCACAAAAATGCAGCTGCCGGGCAGCGGCATTTATTTTTTTGCAGAAAATTGGCAGGCTTTAGCAGGAAAAAAGATTTGTATGACGAATATATAAATGTGGGTGAGTTTTAGCTTTTGGAGGGAAGGTGGAAATTATGACGGCTTCACAAAGTGCGATGCACAAGCAAAAGCAGAAGTATCTGCATCTGCTGGCGGAAAAGTATCCAACTAAGGAAGCGGTGTATGCTGATTTGATTAATTTGCAGGCCAGCCTGTGCCTGCCGAAAGAGGTAGAGCATTTTGTCAGTGACCTGCACGGTGAATACGAGCTTTTTTATCATATATTGAACAACTGCTCCGGGGTTATCAAGGAGAAGGTAGACTATGTTTTCGGGGCGCGGCTGACCACGGAGGAAAAAGCGGAGTTCTGCACCCTGATTTATTATCCGGTGGAAAAGATGCAGCAGATGCAGGCGGAGAGGAAAAATACCCCTGAGTGGTACCGGGAAAATTTGTCCCGGCTGCTGGAGGTCAGCAAGCTGATGACCTACAAATACCCGCTGGCCAAGGTGAAGAGCTTTGTGCCCAAGAATTACCGCAGCGTGATTACAGAGCTTTTCAATACCCATCCGGAGGCGGACAGGGCACAGTTTTTGTACAGCAAGCGGCTGCTGAACATGATTGTGCAGGTGGGAGGCTCCGAGGACTTTATCGTGGCGCTGACCCAGCTCATTAAGTGCCTGGCAGTGGGGCACATGCACATTGTAGGGGATTTCTTTGACAGGGGCAACCGGCCTGATACGATTCTCGACATGCTGCTGGAGTATCATTCGCTGGATATTCAGTGGGGCAATCACGATATCCTGTGGATGGGAGCTGCCTGCGGCAGTGAGGTGTGTATTGCCGGGGTAGTCAGGAACAGCCTGCGTTACAAGAACACTGAGGTGCTGGAAAAGGGGTACGCCATCAGCTTGCGTCCCCTGACCATGTATGCCCAGCGCATCTATCCTGATGAAAATCCCCTCAAGGCATCAGAAAAGGCAATTTCTATGATTATGTTCAAGCTGGAGGGGCAGCTGATTCTCCGCAATCCGGATTTTCGCATGGAGAGCCGCCTGCAGCTGCAGAATGTGGACTACAATGCCAGCTGCTACCGCATCAATGGCAAGCGCTATGAGCTGTCCAGTGCTTATTTTCCGACAGTGGACCCTAAGAATCCTTATGAGCTGACGGAGGACGAAAAGCAGATTATCGGGGATTTGAAATCCTATTTTATTGAGAGCGAGCGGCTCAGGCGCCATGTGGATTTTATCTACAAGAAGGGCAGCGTGTATACCTGCTGCAACCAGAATCTGCTGTTCCACGGCTGCGTGCCGCTGAACTGGGATGGCACCCTCAAGGAGGTCGCCTTTGACGGCAGGGCCTACAAGGGCAAGGAATATATGGACTACTGCGACCAGATGGCACGGCGGGCCCAGTCCGGGGAGGACCAGCGGGCTCTTGATTTTATGTGGTTCTTGTGGAACGGGCTGCTGTCACCGATTTCCGGCAGGGAGTTCACCACCTTTGAGCGGATGTTCCTGGAGGACGAGAGCACCTGGAAGGAGCCATCGGACCCTTATTATGAGCTGGTGGACAGGGAGGAAATCTGCGAGGAGATTCTGGAGGAGTTTGGCCTGAATCCTAAGGAAGGCCATATCATCAACGGCCATGTGCCGGTGAAGGTGGCCAAGGGTGAAACTCCTATTAAGGCGGATGGCAAGGCACTGTGCATTGATGGCGGCTTCTGCCGTGCCTACCACAAGAAGACGGGCATCTCCGGCTATACCCTGATTTTCAATTCCCGCGGCTTCCGCCTGCTGGAGCATCAGAATGTGGCTGATGTCAGGGAGGCCCTCAGGAACAACAAGGATATCGAGTCGGTGTCCCGCACCATTGAGCTGCAATCCAAGGTGACTACCGTAGGGGATACGGACGAGGGCAAGCGCATCCAGGAAAAAATCACGGATTTGTACAGTCTGCTGCTGGCCTATGAGAACGGCACTATCAAGTCCCAGGATTAAATAGCTTTTTGGGGCATGAAAATTGCCCTGCTTGCTAAAATAGATGAATTAGATGGAATTGATGAAGTTAATAAATTTTGTGAAAGGTTTGGTTTTATGGCGAAAAAGGCGTTTATCTTTGACATGGACGGAGTAATCATTGACAGTGAGCATTTTCATTCTATTACCAAGGTGCAGGCGATACGCTCCTTCGGCGTGGATGTCAGCGAGGCGGATTTGAATCTTGAGAGTTATGTGGGCAGGAGCGCCAAGTCATTTTTCAGCGATGTGATTGCCAAATATCCGGCACTGGGAGATGACTGGGAAGTTATTGCCAGGAAGAAGCATGAGCTTTATCAGAAAATTTTGCGGGAGGACCCTGATTTGAAACCTATAGACGGCATACCTGAGCTTTTGGAGAGGCTGAAGGAAAACGGCTATAAAATCGGGCTGGGCTCCTCTTCCGTCATGGCAAATATCCAGCTGGTGCTGGGCCGCTTCGGCATCATGGATTATTTTGATGCCATCGCTGCCGGCAGCGAAGTTGAGCATGCCAAGCCGGCGCCTGATGTATACCTGCTGACGGCAAGCCGCCTGGGAATTGCCCCGGAAAACTGTACCGTGGTGGAGGATGCCACTGCCGGTATTGCCGCAGCCAAAGCTGCCGGTATGCGCTGTATTGCCGTGCGCAATCCAAATTCAGGTGAGCAGGATTTCAGTCAGGCAGATGTGGTGATTGACCAATATGATGAAATCAAGTTATAAATTTCAGTTTGTAAAAAGAGATTTCAGTTTGTCGTAGTGCTTGTTTGTAACTACGAGCATATACTAACTGAAGTAGTTTGGTAGTTTGCGGACTCTGTTCAGACTAAAAATGGGCTGAGCGGGACAGCTACCCATAGAAAACACGCTCGCGCTCCTAGTTGTACCTAGCGGATGCTAAACTCACGCTTCGCCTTCGGCTCGCGTATCGTTAAGCACCGAGGTACAACAAATGTTTTCTATGGGTACTGTCCTCACTCATCCCTTTCTTTGTCTGAACAGATACAACAGAATACTAAAACGATATTCAGTTAGCATGAGGCTGTAGCAACCAATCGAAGTTTACGAACAAGCCAGAAAAAAGGGAGCGGGGTGGACTTGCGAGGCTTGTACATGCTGATATGATTGCAGGAGAATCTGCTTTTATGAACAGAACTATCTGAAATTTGCCAGTGACTTATCTGTCATAGTGTATAGTGCAACTGTTTTGTTTTAATGTCTTCGATGAGATGTTATCTTATAGGCAACTGAATACTCTAAGTTCATACAACGAATGGCAGTTGCAAGTCTCGTCAGCCACCTCGTCCCCTTATTTCAGGCTTGCTCGTAAAGTTGTATGCAGCACTATGGCAACATATAACAAGTGGCATTTTATCATTTTGTCTATATCTGTTCAGACAAGAAAGGGATGGGTTGCGGCATGTGCCATCAGAAACCTTTGTTGTGCCTCGGTGCTTAGCAATTCGCAAGCCGTCAGGCAAAGCGAGAGCTTAGCATCCGCTAGGCACAACTAGGAGCGAGAGCGTGTTTCTGAGGGTACTGCCGTAGACCATCCCATTTTTAATCTGAACAGAGTGCACGAATCAACAAAACTCATCCGTTAATGTTCCAAAAGTCTCGAACTTTCACGGCGACAAACTGAAATT
>JALFXV010000015.1 GCA_022786545.1 Selenomonadaceae bacterium | reverse complement strand
CCCCCTATTTCAGGCTTATTCGTAAAGCTGTATGGGGCACTATGGTAACAAATAATGTATGTGGTTCTGTCATTTTGTTTATATCTGTTCAGACAAAGAAAGGGATGAGTGAGGACAGTACCCATAGAAAACCTTTGTTGTACCTCGGTGCTTAGCGACTTGCAAGCCGTAGGCGCAGCAAGAGCTTAGCATCCGCTAGGTACAACTAGGAGCGAGAGCGTGTTTTCTATGGGTAGCTGTCCCGCTCAGCCCATTTTTATAGTCTGAACAGAGTGCACGAACCAACAAAACTCATCCGTTAATGTTCCCAAAGTCTCGAACTTTCACGGCGATAAACTGAAATTTATCTAACAGCATTATGTTTCCAATCTTCATCCCAGCGAAGATAGAAAAGTAAAAATGGGTCAAGTATATAAAGTGTGCTGTTTTGCCATTCTAAAGTATCCAAAGCAGGTACAGAGTCCTTAATGATGCTTTCGATGTGCTTAACTACGTTGGCAAGGTTCATGCCGTTGGGAGCTTCCTCACTATCGCATAATATTTTTGTCATGCGCTCATGTATTTCGGAGGCAGTGAGCTTCATCATAGGTGGGTCAATGCTGAGGCTGAGCAGGAAAAGTCCGTAGCTGTCACAGCGAAGATTGCTTTTCAAGGTATATTCCTTGCGGCGGCTTCTTCCCTTGGCAGGTCCTTCCCACATACGCTGCACATTTTCCTTGTAATGCTGGTATGCCTCTACGGTATCGCAGAAGGATTTGTACACCGTTTCCGTAGAGATGGCTTCGCCATCTTCTTTTATTCGCATGGCTAGATTGTAGCAATTTTCCTGCATGAGCTGTGGAGACAGGGCACTTTCTCGGACAATATGCGCGATCTGTTCATCAGGCATTGGTATTTTCAGTAAATCAAAGCCCTTGTGGGCAATTTGCTCCAACTCATCCTTTGTCCAGGGAAGCAGATGAATGAATACTGTGCGTCCGATGAGGTCAGGATTGCGTTTGATGGCATCATCGGCACGATGGGGCAGAGTCAGGATAATAACCTTCAGGCCATTGAATAATTCAGCTTTTAAGATTCTGGACAGATAAAGCTGTGTTTCTGCATTGATATAATGGAAATCATCAATCACCAGAACAAAATCTTCTGCTATCAGTGTTTTCAGTATTAATGTATTGTTTCTGATAATTTTTCGGGTTATGTTTTCGCCGTAGCTGGTGCCGCTGCCGATTTCGCCGGTTATGGAAGCTGTCAGCATTGAGATAATGGATGCTTTTCCGTTGGTTGCAGCTTTGCTGTTTTTGTTTTCCTGGGAGGAAGCTGCTATAGAAATTTCATCTGGTATGTGCAGGCTTTCAGCTATCTGCTGCCAAAAATCTTCTATGGAATTTATTTGGGCACCGCTCAGCTCTACCAGCTTTTCTTCTGGTACGACCTTGCGATAAAGGACAGTTTTTCCCGTCTTTGAACCGCCTGAAATAGCAATCAGGCTGCCGGTTTTTTGCAAGGCGCGTCTAAGCTTTGTTTCATAAGTAGTTCCTCGTTTCTCTATTCTGTTTATATAAGTGTATGATGGCATGGTATTTGGACGAAAAATGTCTGCAACGCGATATTTATTCATGTTTTCCCTCCTAATACAGGCTTTATAGATATATTATAGCACTCACTGTGTGTTATTCAATGAAATTAGCTATTTTAGATATTTTCTTCTATTAGGCAGGATTTTTATGATTTATATAGAATTGTTCAGCTTGGGCAGATTGAAGGAAAATTTGGAGAGTGAGGGCTAGTGCAACGTTTTTGTACTTTTTGCCTTTAGGCGCAATAATGCTACAAAATTTCAAAATTTCCGCTGGGGGTATTGGCAAAATGCTCAAAAAGTTGCATAATAAAAATGCCGATATTATTTAGGCTGAGGGTGATTTGCATGGAGTACAGGCTGGTGCACAACTGCATAAAGGTCAGGGATCTGGCAAGGTCGCTGGATTTTTATGCCAGGGCGCTGCATCTTCATGAGAAGCGGCGTGTGCAGTGTGGCCCGGTGACGCTGGTGTATCTGGGGGATGAGGCAGGCTCGGAGCATGAGCTGGAGCTGAATTATCGCCCGGAGCATGGTGATTGCAGCTATGAGCTGGGAGAAAATGCCACTCATTTTGCCTTCGTGGCCGATGATTATGAGTCGGCTCTGGCAGAGCACAGGGCTATGGGCTGCGTGCTGCTGGAAAATAAAGCAAATAATATTTATTTTATCAAGGACCCGGATGGCTACATCATAGAAATCATGCCAAAGGGACATTTTTCCATGACAGAGAGGGGAAAGTTTGATGAGGATTAACGAGGAAAAGTTAAAAGGGATTATTGAGGAGCTGACTCTGGACAAGGAACAGCTGAATGAGATTGCCAGTGCACTGCGCTTTGACATGGAGCTGGCGCTCAGGGGCGAGGAAGCAAGCATGCCAATGCTCTGCTCCTATATCGGCATGCCAAACGGTCAGGAAAAAGGTGAGTTCCTGGCACTGGACTTCGGCGGCACCAACCTTCGTGCTGAGCTGGTAAGCCTCAAGGGCGATTGCCAGTATGAGATTGTCAAGATGGTGGCAAAGCCATTGGTTACAGAGGAATACAACCTGATTAATGGCTCTGCTTCTGCTGAGCAGGTGTTTGACTTTATTGCTGATATGTTTGCCGAGCTTTTGGCTGGTGCTGAGAAAAAGACCTATTATCTCGGTCATACCTTCTCCTTCCCTTCCAAGCAGACCGATATTTACAATGCCCGCCTGATTGTCTGGACCAAGGAGTTCGCGATTCCTGGCGTTGAGGGCGAGGTTGTCAATGACCTTTTGCAGGCTGCCCTGAACCGGAAGGGACTGGAAAATGTCAAGGTTGTGGCTGTTATCAATGACACCGTGGCGGAGCTCCTGACTGCCGGTTATCAGTATCCTGATACTCAGATTGGCTGCATCTATGCTACCGGCAGCAACAACTGCTACATGGAGCGCACCTCTGCTGCTGACCGCCCTGCTGCCATCATCAACATGGAGTCCGGCAGCTTCAACAAGCTGGTGCCGAGCCAGTGGGACAACCAGCTGGATGCAGAGTCCGAGCGTCCTGGCAATCAGCGCCTTGAGAAGATGGTTTCCGGCCGTTACATGGGCGAGCTTTTGAGCCTCACCGTGCAGGCAGTGATGGATTTGCCTGAGCGTCCTGATTTCAACGCCATTGACATGTCCGGCATTATGTCCGATACCTCTGCTACTGCCGCTGATGCCGCCAAGATTATCAGTGCCAAGATTGGCGAGCTGCAGCCTGGTGAGGCGGCATATATCCGCGACCTGACCGAGACTATTGCCATCCGCTCCGCCCGTATCGTGGCAGCCTGCTTCGCAGGTATCCTGTGGCATCTGTCCGGCTCCGGCAAGATTGCTGAGCAGCACATTGCCATCGATGGTTCCGTATATGAGCACATGCCTCATATCAAGGAAAGCCTGAATAAGGGCCTGTCCGAGCTTCTGGGTGAGGAGGCAGCCGCTGTTACCCCTATGCTCCTGAAGGACGGCTCCGGCCTGGGGGCAGCCATCGCGGCAGCTGTAGCCAGCAAGGATTTGTAAGAATTCGCAATTAGTTGTAAGTGACTACAATTAGCTATAATTAGCTATAGTTAGCTGAAAGTTTCTGCCCATAGGCACAAGCCATCGGTTTTGCCTGTGGGCAGTTTTTATTGTTGTAAAAAACTCACTCCCATACAATATGTAAGAAATTGAATTAATACAGCAATAATGACCCAATCAATAAGCAAAAATTGGCGTTAATTTGTTGCCGCCAAAAAACATAAATTTATACTAGTATAAAATAATTTTATAGCTTTAAGGGGTTGCCAAAATTTATATTTATGACTATAATCTAATGCAGAATTGAGAAATGCGCTATTATAGTCAAGAATTGTTATAGGAGTGTTGTGAAAAATGGGTAAGAGACCGCATGTTGTTATTATCGGTGCAGGTTTTGGCGGCGTAGCTGCAGCAAAGAAGCTGGCTAAGAAAAATGTTGATGTTACTATTATCGACAGGACAAACTACCATCTGTTCCAGCCATTGCTGTATCAGGTATCTACTTCTGTGCTTTCCACAGATGATATTTCTTATCCAATCAGGGCAATGTTCCGCGATTACAAGAATGTGGAGCTGTTCATGGCCAAGGCTCAGGGCATTGACGGCAAGCGCAAGGTGGTAATTACCAACCACGGCGAGGTGGCTTATGACTACCTGATCGTGGCAGCCGGTGCTACCAACAACTTCTTCGGCATGGAGAATGTGGAGAAGTATGCTTATGGCATGAAGTCCATTCCTGAGGCACTGCACATCAGAAACCATGTATTGCACATGTTCGAGCGTGCCAATAAGCAGATTGATAACGAGGAAGTACGTCGCAAGATGCTGACCTTTATCTGCGTAGGCGGCGGCCCTACCGGTGTCGAGGAAGCCGGTGCTATTGCGGAGCTGGTTGCTATTCAGAGAAAGGAATATCCTAACCTGAACTTTGACGAGGTAAGCATCAAGCTCATCGAGGGTACTGACAAGGTTCTGCCGATGATGCCGCCGAAGCTCATCAAGCACACCATCGACGTGCTGGAGTCCAAGGGCGTTGAGGTTATGCTGAATACCCAGGTGGCTGACTGCGATGCTGACGGCCTCTATCTGAAGGACGGCAGGTACATTCCGAGCCGTACCGTTATCTGGGCAGCCGGTGTCAAGGCCAACAAGGTTGCTTCCACCATCGGCACTGAGTGCGACAGGGCAGGCCGTGTGGTAGTAGAGCCTACCTTGCAGGTGCCTGGCTATCCTGAGATTTTCGCCATCGGTGACAATGCCCATTTCATGACCGAGAGCGGCAGGCCGCTGGCTACTGTAGCTCCTGTTGCTATGCAGGAGGCATGGTGCGCAGTGGACAATATCATGGCGCTGATTAACGGCAGCAGCAGCCTGAAGAAGTTTGAGTATGTTGACCATGGCGCCATGGCTACCATTGGCCGCTGCCAGGCTGTAGTAAACTGGGGCTGCCTGAAGATTGGCGGCTTTGTGGCATGGGTTATCTGGATGTTCCTGCATCTCCTGCGTCTTGAGGGAGCTCATGCGGATATTACCGTTGGCACCAAGTGGTTCTGGAACTTTGTATCCGGCACCCGCCTGGGCCGTATCATCACCAACATCAAGCTGGAGGATGAGGACGAAAATATGGGTGCCGCCAAGGCATAAATATGGCTATCAGGGCGTAAATGTGATATTATAATGGGGTGTGCGATTGCACATCCCATTTCTTTTTTAGGAGCATAGTATAATTGGCGTTGCCCCGGCATGGGTGCCGGGCTGGCCGTTGTTTTTTAGGAGCGAGGATTTTGAATAAGTATTTAGGTTTTGCGGCAGGTATCATGGTGGCTGCTGCTTTGTCGTGCAGCCAGTCAGGGGGGATGCCCCTGGCCATGCCGGAGGCTATGGCAGCCGGTGTGACCATGGCGGACTCCAAGGATTTGGCGAAGACCATCAGGTTTGAGGATGATGAGGAGGCCAAGGTTGACGTCAAGGAGGCGGCGGAAAACAAGGATGACATCGCTGCCAGGGAGATACCGGGGTATCTCAGGAAGGTGCGCCTGTCCTGGGAGCCGGTGCCGGGGGCGGTCAGCTATCAGGTGGCGATTATGCGGGCCAACAAGAATATCCCGGAGAATGTGGTGTCTGTCAAGCGGGGGATTTTTACCAATGGCTACGAGCTGGATACCTCCGTCATGCGTACTGCCAAGGATTATTACTGGAAGGTCTGCCCGCTGGATGCTTCCGGCCATTATATCAAGCTTTATAGCGATTTGAAGCCGCTGACGGAGCAGGAACTGAATCCCACAGCCCCTAAGCCTACGACAGAGTTCGAGTCTATGGCGTATGCCCCCCTGTACCCCGTGTTTTCCTGGGTGCCGGTGACAGATGGCAAGTATTATGATGTGCGTGTCTACCGGGAGGACCCCAAGGAGGGGGCGCCGGAGCTTATCAGGGAGCTGACCACGGAAGGCTCGGTCCTGTATGAGGATGCAGGCTATACCTGGCCGGGCAGGTATTACTGGCAGGTCAGGAGCCGCAACGAGGCAGGCACGAGGATTAGCGACTGGTCTGCACCCAGCTATTACCAGGTGGAGGCGGCAGCCAAGGTGGCCGCCATTGGGGACAGCATCACCCACGGCGGCGGTGCCGTGTCCACCCCTCCCGGCTATGTGATGTATAACTGGGAGACCTATTCCCAGGTGCCGGTGAAGAACCTGGGCTACAGCGGTGATACTGTAGCTGCTATGGAAGCGCGGTTTGACAGCGATGTGCTGCCTTTCAAGCCGAAAATCCTGGTGATTATGGGCGGTGTCAACGATTTCCGCTCCGGCGGCAAGGCGGAGGAGATTATTCCGTACCTGAAGCGGATGGGGGACAAGTGCCGTGCCCGCGGCATCATCCCTGTTTATGCTACGGCAACGCCGATTAATCCCCATTTTATTGCCAACTGGCATTATATTACGGCTCCTGCGGCGGACTGGAAAAACGAGCAGGTAAAGCTGAACCAGTGGATTATGCAGCAGCAGTATGCGGTGGATGTGGCCAGCGGCATGACCGACTGCTACGGACTTTTGATGGATGAAGCCACTACGGATGGACTGCATCCTGATGTGCTGGGCAAAAAAATGATTGGGGAAATGATTAGCAATTACCTGCTCAAGACATTTCCCGGCAAGAATCTGCTGGCAAAATAAATGCTAGTTATTGAAATATAAATATAGATAATGAATGGATAATAAAAAGCTATGTATGAATCCCGGTGAATGGCGTTCATACATAGCTTTACTTTTGTTCATAAGTTTGAAGCATTAGAAGCTTGACTCATTAGAATCAAATGCGAGTCCTGCCTTAGGGCTGCACAGGGAGAGCCATATACTCAGCCTCGGCCACGGTGATGCGGCAGCGGGCAGCAGTGAGGTCTACCAGTTCCGTGCGGATTTTCTCCACCTCCTGGGGCTCTGCCAGCAGCTTGACTGTCACCTTGTCCAGGTACTCGGCAGGGGCGGTACGGAGGTTTTCGTTCCTGATCCAGTTTTCCACTGTCCCCAGCAGGGTATAGTCCAGCTCGGCTGCTATCAGGCAGAAGGGCTTGATTTCCACCTGGGGGGTGGCCTCCAGCCCCAGGGAGGCAGTGTGGTTATAGGCCCTGATCAGGCCACCTGCCCCCAGCTTGATGCCGCCGAAATACCTGGTGACCACCACCACGATGTTTGTCAGCCCGTGCTGCTTGATGGCTTCCAGGATAGGGTTGCCGGCAGTTCCTCCCGGCTCGCCGTCATCGTTGGATTTCTGCTGGCTGCTGTCGGCGCCCAGCACCCAGGCGGAGCAGTTGTGGCGGGCGTCAAAATGCTTTTTCTTGATGGCTGTCACGAACTCCCTGGCCTGTTCCTCCGTTTCGGCAGGGGCGGTGTAGGCATAAAATTTTGATTTCTGTATTTCGTAGGCAGCGGTGCCTTTTTCTGAGATGGTTCTGTAAGCTTGCATGGCATGGCTCCTTTGGTCAGGAATTTTCCGGCAGGGTGAGGCGGCTGCGGAGAGCGCTGGTCTCCGGGGCGGTGAAGAGGCAGTCAGGGGCCGTTCTCAGCATGGTTTCCCTGAGCAGCCTGCTCTGCTCCTCATGGGTGGCGGCCTTCAGGTTGGCTGGGTCGGCGGCAGTGTGCAGGGCCCTGATGGTTTCCAGCTGGGCACCGGCATAGCTCTGGGTTTTTTGCAGCAGCAGCGTGGTCAGGTCGTAGTTGGTATCGTCCAGGCTGATGGGAGGGGACAGCTCCTGCAGCCCCTCATCTGCCAGCTGTGCCTGGTGCTCCAGCAGGGTCAGCCTGGTGTAAACCGTGTTCAGGCTGATGTTGTCGTTGTGGTAGTCGCTGACAATGGATTGGCACTGGGCCCAGTTGTAGTCCAGGATGTCCAGCTGCTTTTTGTAGCCGGTGTACCAGCCATCAAAAATCTGCTGCTGGGCGGTGATGTGGCGGATGGCGGACTCGTCGGCAGGGGCGTCCCCGGCAGGCGCCACCAGCACCGAGCGGGCGATGGTGAAAATAGACAGCGCCAGGGTCAGGCAAAAGCCATAAAATACTTTTTTATTTGGCAAATTGCGGTATAATACTAGGAGTAGAAGAAGACAGGTTAATACCGCGGCAATAAAGACAATAGCCATTGTAATATCCTTTCTTTTTTTGCGTACAATAAATGTCAATAAAATGCAGAAGGGCAGGCATAAAAATCCTGCTTGGCTATATTTTATCATTTATTGCAGAATAAGACTATAGATTTTTGAGGAAGGTGATTTTATGAAGGGCAAGGCTCTTGCCGTAACCGCCTGGCATCTGATGCGCTCATACTGGAAATCCGAGGAAAAATGGAAGGCTATGGCCCTGATGGGCGGCGTTATCCTGCTGACTTTGGGACAGGTATACATGCTGGTGCTGAACAACAACTGGACGAGGGATTTTTATGGCACGTTGGAGGCTAGGGATTTTGAGGCACTATGGCCGCTGGTAGGGCAGTTTGCCGGGATTGCGGCAGGCTTTATCATCATGGCGGTTTACTCCATCTATGTGCGCCAGATTTTGGAAATCAAGTGGCGTACCTGGATGACGGACAGGTATCTTGAGGCATGGCTGCGCAGGCAGAATTATTACCGCTTGCAGGCTGATGGCGGTGACGGGGTGGATAACCCGGACCAGCGAATTGCTGATGACATCAATGAGTTTGTCGGGCTTACCTTGTCCCTGCTGATAGGCTTTATACAGCAGCTGACTTCCCTGGCGGCATTTATCTTTATTCTCTGGGAACTGTCCGGGATTATGGAGGTGCCTCTGGGAGAAACAGTGCTGTCCATACCTGGCTATATGGTCTGGATAACGGTTATCTATTCCGTGGCAGGTACCTATATTGCCCACAAGATAGGCCGGAAGCTTATCGGGCTGAATTTTGACCAGCAGCGGTATGAGGCGGATTTTCGCTTCAGCATGGTGCGGGTCAGGGAAAACTGCGAGAGTATTGCCTTTTACGGCGGTGAAGGGCCGGAGATGCAGAATTTCCAGGAGCGTTTTGGCAGGGTTGTCAGCAATTTCTGGGCCCTGATGAAAAGGACCAAATTTTTGAACTTTTATGTCACTGGCTACAGCCAGCTGGCTGTCATCGTGCCTATATTGCTGGCGCTGCCGAAGTTCATTGACGGCTCCATCAACATGGGCGGCCTGATGCAGACCCTCATGGCTTTCGGCAAGGTGCAGGATGCCCTCAGCTACTTTGTGGACGCCTATAGCTCTATCGCCAGGTATATTGCCGTTATCTGCCGTCTTGGGGGCTTTACCCAGCACATGGAGCATGTTGAGGGCCTTCATTCGGAGTTCTCCTTTGGTACAGGTGATAGTAATGCCCTGCTGCTGCGGGATGTGCAGGTGGAGCTGCCCGATGGCAGGAAGCTGCTGGAGGGACTTTCCCTGGCGGTGCCTGCCGGCAAGTACCTGCTGGTTTCCGGCGGTTCTGGCTGCGGCAAGAGCACCCTCCTGCGGGCTCTGGCCGGTATCTGGCCTTATGGAAGCGGCACTGTGGAGCTTCCTTCCGGCTGGCGTACCATGTTCCTGCCTCAGAGGCCGTACCTGCCCCTGGGGAGCCTGCGCCGTGCCATTTATTATCCGCAGCCTGTGCCGGAGCAGGAAACGGCTGATTTGGGGGCGCTGCTGGAACGCTTCGGCATCGGCAGCCTGGCCGGCAGGCTGGATGAGGTGGATGACTGGAGCCGCATCCTGTCCCTGGGGGAGCAGCAGCGCCTTGCCTTTATCCGCATTTTGCTGTTTAAGCCGGACATGGTCTTCTTGGATGAGTCCACCTCGGCTATGGATGAGCAGCGTGAGGAGGAGGCGTATGATGCCCTGAAGGAGCTGCTGCCCGGGATGGCGGTAGTCAGCGTGGGGCACCGCTCCACCCTCTTTAAGAAGCATGACAAAAAATTGCAGCTGGCCAAGGGCGGCTGGCAGCTGTCGCCTTTGACCGAATAGATGATGAGCGTATGACACGCGAGGGAGTGAAGGGAGATGGGCACCATGCCGGTATTTCGGGGCAGGACGCCGTGGACAGAGGAAAAAAAGAAACAGCCGCCGTTTTTTACCAGCGGGGAAAAGGCGGGGATGGCACTGTGCCTTGCCATGCTGCTCTTTGCCATTTCGGCTGGCGATGTGCCGCTGGCGTTCTTATCCCTGTCCTTTCTGGTTTATGAGGGCAGTAATGTAGTCGGCAAGGCAGGGGGGGAGAGGTTTCATGCCCTGGCTTCCTTTCTGCTGGGGCTGGGCATCGCCCTTTTTGCCGGCTCCATCTTCATGGCATTTTTTTGACGCAGGGAGCCTGCGGCTTTTTTCATCATTTTCCGGGCAGCTGATAGGATTTGGAGGCTGATTTCAGGACAAATGCTATAAAAACTTTTTACGAAATTTCAAAAATAGTGTGGCTCAGAAAATAATAAAAAAAATCCTGCTTTTTTTTCGCAAAAAGCAGGATTTTTTTATTTTATCTTGAAATATAAATATAAGTAATTTGCATTGGCTTTCTGGCTGTTTTGGAAGACGGACCGCTTCACAATAAATTGGCGGCAGGATAAAGGGGACAGCCGGTCAAAGTTTTTTAGTTAGGATACAGGGGTGATTATTTATGAGTAAAACAAAGTGTTTGGCAATGATTCTTGCAGGTGGCCAGGGCAGCCGTCTTGGTGCATTGACGAAGAACATTGCAAAACCGGCAGTTCCTTTCGGCGGTAAGTACAGGATTATTGACTTCCCGCTTTCAAACTGCGCAAATTCCGGCATTGATACAGTAGGAGTTCTGACACAGTACCGCCCGCTGGAGCTGCATACCTATCTGGGGACAGGTAATGCCTGGGACTTGGACAAGTCCACCGGAGGTGTATTTATTCTGCCGCCTTATGCCCGTGACAAGGGGGCTGACTGGTACAAGGGCACGGCGGATGCCATTTACCAGAACCTGAATTTTATCGACATGATGGACCCGGATTATGTGCTGATTCTTTCCGGTGACCATATCTACACGATGGATTACTCCAAGATGCTGGATGTGCATCGTGCCAACAAGGCTGATGCCACCATCGGCGTATTTGAGGTTCCTTGGGATGAGGCACCGCGTTTCGGCATCATGAATACCGACTCCGTTGACGGACGCATCATCGAGTTCGAGGAGAAGCCGCCTCAGCCTAAGAGCAACCTGGCTTCTATGGGTATCTACATCTTCAACCGCGAGTTCCTCAGCAGGTATCTGAAGGACGATGCCGCCAAGGAAAATTCCGAGCATGACTTCGGCAAGAATATCATTCCTGCCATGCTGAACGACAATGCCCGCCTCTATTCCTATGCCTTCGAGGGGTATTGGAAGGATGTAGGAACCATCGAGAGCCTGTGGCAGGCAAATATGGACCTGCTGGCTGATGAGCCGCCGTTCTCCTTCAACAGTGCCTGGACCATTTATTCTTCCAATCCTTCCCTGCCGCCTCACTATGTAGGCCCTGAGGCCAGGGTGCACAATTCCATGCTGAATGAGGGCTCCCAGATTCTGGGCGAGGTTGACCACTCCGTGCTTTTCTCCGGCGTAAAGATTGGCAAGGGTGCCAAGGTAACCAACTCCGTAATTATGCCGTTTACCCAGGTAGAGGAAAATGCTGTTATTGACCATGCCATCGTAGCTCAGAACTGCGTGATTGCCGCCGGTGCCTCTGTAACCGGCGAGGAGGGCGCTATCGCTGTTGTGCCGGAGGGAGAAGTTGTCGAGGCACAGGGCGAGGGACAGCAGGTAAGCTGAGCCGCCTGGCGATGATTCACTGATAACTTATAAAAAGAACGGAGTGATTCCTTTGAGTAATATTATGGGTATTATAAAGTTGGACGGTGCCAACTCCATGCTGAAGGAGCTGTGCGAGCGCCGTCCTGTTGCGTCCCTGCCTATTGCAGGCCGCTATCGCGTAATCGATTTTGCTGTATCCAACATGGTAAATTCCGGCGTAGGCAACGTGGGCGTGCTGCTTTCCGCCAAGGCGCGTTCCGTGTTTGACCATCTCCGGTCCGGTAAGGATTGGGATTTGGCCCGCCACAGAGGCGGTCTTTCCTACCTGCCTTCCGACCCTTATGACGGGCAGCCGGTGACCGGCGACCTGTCCGGCCTCTATCACAACATGGACTACATCCAGCACAATTCTGCCGAGTATATTCTGGTGGCACAGGCTGACAGCGTTTACAATATTGATTTCCGCTCCGTGCTGCTCTTCCATCAGAACACCGGCGCAGATATTACGATGGTGTATTCCAAGGCCAAGGATGATATTCCGGGGGATGCCGCAGTCATGAAGGTTAATGACAACGGCAGGGTAACGGATATCGCCAAGTCCATGACCGCTACCCAGGGGGCAAATGATTTCCTGGGCATCTACCTCATGTCCAAGGACACCTTCATCAAGGTTGTGTCCAGCGGCTTTGAGCGTGGCGGCACGGACCTGCTGCTGGACGGCATCATCCGCCACATGGACGAGTACAGCATCTTTGCCTGCGAGCACAAGGGATATGTGGCCAGAATCAACTCTACGATGGCATACTTCAATGCCAACAAGGATATGCTGAATCCTGAAATCTGGGCTGAGATGTTCATGGGCACCAACCTCATCCACACCAAGACCAAGGATGCCGCACCTGTGCAGTACAAGGATACCTCCAGGGTTGTCAACTGCCTGGTTGCCAACGGCTGTGAAATCCGCGGCGAGGTGGAGAATAGCATCCTGTTCCGGGATGTCAAGGTTGGCGAAGGCGTCAAGATTAAGGACTGCATCATCATGGAGAAATGCGTTATCGAGGATAACGCCATGCTGCGTAATGTAATCTGTGACAAGAATGTGACAGTGACCAAGGACCAGTGGCTGAAGGGTGCTGAGAATTATCCTCTGATTGTTGCAAAGGGTACCAAGATTTAATCCGGGATAAATTTAATCTGTGAAGCAAGGCCGCTGCAGTAAGCATAGAAATTAATCAGTGCTATGCTTTTGTGGCGGTCTTTTCTTTCACCCTTTCAGTGATGTATATGGGAGTGTGCAGCTGGGGCTGCCGGATGTTGTTTAAAAGGCTATACAGGCATGTCAAGTGAGTTGTCGGCTGACATGACAGCATATGATGGAGATTTTTTCGCAAAAATCTGGCGAAAATGTAAAAAAATACCCTGAAAAATGTAAATTTAACGCATATATATCAAGGGTTTGCAGGTATTAATGGACAAATTAAAAATATGTGATATAATACTAGCGGTGTCATATTTTTATTTAATGTTTTTTATTAGCATTTTGGTTTCTACCGGAGACCGGATTTTAGTGCAGACAGCTGCGCACACAGCAGTATGCAGTAAAATTTAGGTTAGGAGATAGGAGTTGAAAGTATGTCAGTAATTGAAAGAAATATTGAGGAAATGAAGGAAGAGCTGAAGCAGCGCTTTGTGACCACTGCCCAGATTAACTATGGCCGCGAGCTTTCCGGCCTGACTGAGCATGAGATTTATGAGACTCTTGCCCAGGTAGTTAAGCAGTATACTTCCGAGAACTGGATTAAGACCAATAAGCAGTATCAGGAAAATGACGAGAAGCAGGTTTATTATTTCTCCATTGAGTTCCTGCTGGGCCGCCTCCTGAATACCAACTTGATTAACCTTGATTTGAAGAACGCTCTGAAGGCTATGCTGAAGGAGCTGAACCTTGATTTGAATAACCTTTATTCCGAGGAGCCTGATGCGGGCCTTGGCAACGGCGGCCTGGGCCGTCTGGCAGCCTGCTTCATCGATTCTATGGCTTCCCTGGGCCTGCCTGCCCACGGCTGCGGCATCCGTTACCAGTACGGCCTTTTCGAGCAGAAGATTGTCCGTGACCAGCAGGTAGAGATTCCTGATAACTGGCTGAGGAACGGCTTTGCCTGGGAGTTCAGGAAGCCGAACAAGGCAGTGAAGGTACGCCTGGATGGCGAGGCGTATATGCGCATTAACGATGACGGCACTTCCACCGCAGTTCACGAGGGCTATACCGAGGTAACTGCCGTGCCTTATGATGTGCCTGTTATCGGCTACAAGAACCGCACTGTAAATACCCTGCGCCTGTGGAATGCAGAGGCGGGCCAGGATTTCTCCGACTACGCCACCCTCACCAACGATGAAATCAAGGAGCGCCAAGAGTACAGGAACAACGTCAACAAGATTACCGAGTTCCTCTATCCTGAGGACAGCACCAACGAGGGCAAGCGCCTCCGCCTGATTCAGGAGTATTTCTTCGTATCTGCCGGCGTGCAGAGCATCGTGCGCCACTACATGCAGACCCATGACGACCTGTATGGTTTTGCCGACAAGGTCTGCATCCAGATTAACGATACCCATCCGGCTGTGGCAGTTGCCGAGCTGATGCGCGTATTTATCGATGACTATGGCATGGAGTGGTCCGATGCCTGGGAGATTACCAGGAACACCGTGGCCTATACCAACCACACCATCCTGCCTGAGGCACTGGAGAAGTGGGACAGGAAGCTCTTCAAGAAGCTGCTGCCGCGCATCGACATGATTATCGATGAGATTAATCGCCGCTTCCTCTACGAGGTGCGTTCCAGGTTCCCTGGGGACGAGGAGCTGGTGCGTGAGCTGTCCATCCTGCAGGACGGGCAGGTGCATATGGCCCGCCTGGCAGTAGTGGGCTCCTTCAGCGTCAACGGCGTGGCACGTCTCCACTCCAACATCCTGAAGGAAAGCACCCTGAAGTATTTCTACAAGTATTTCCCTGAGAAGTTCAACAATAAGACCAACGGCATTACTCATCGCCGCTGGATGATCAGTGCCAACAACGACCTGGCTCATGTTATTGATGACAAGCTGACCCGTGCCTGGAGAGGCGATACCAGGATGATGAAGCAGCTGAACCAGTATGTGGACAACCCGGCTTTCCTGAAGTCCATCGACAGGGTAAAGCGCGCCAGAAAGCGTGCCCTGGCCCAGTATGTGCTGACCCACAACAAGGTGCGCATCAAGGTTGATTCCATGTTTGATGTGCAGGTAAAGCGTATTCATTCCTACAAGCGCCAGCTGATGAACATCATGCACATCATGTATCAGTATGACCGCCTGAAGAATGACCCTACTTATGACATGCCTGTACCTGTTGTATACTTCTTCGGCGGCAAGGCTGCCCCTGGCTACTTCATCGCCAAGGAGACCATCCGCCTGATTCTGGCAGTTGCCAACAGGATTAACACCGACCCTAGCATTGACGGCAAGATCAAGGTTGTCTTCCTGGAGAACTTCGGCGTATCCCTGGGCGAGATGGTATACCCGGCTGCTGATGTCAGCGAGCAGATTTCCACTGCTTCCAAGGAGGCATCCGGCACCGGCAACATGAAGTTCATGATGAACGGCGCCATTACCCTGGGTACTATGGATGGTGCAAATGTGGAGATTCACGAGCAGGTTGGCGATGACAACTGCGTAATCTTCGGCATGCGCTCCGAGGAGGTTATCAACCTCTATGAGCATGGCGGCTATAGCGCCTGGGATGAGTACAACACCAATGCCAATGTCCGCAAGGTCATGAACCAGATGACTGATGGCACCTATGGCAATTTCCAGAGCCTGTTTGACTATCTGGTGAACAGCAACGACGAATTCTTCATCATGAAGGACTTCAATGCCTACATTGAGGCTCATGAGGAGATTGTACGCCGTTATCAGGACCACAATGCATGGCTGCGCTCCTGCGCCGTCAACATTGCCAACTCCGGTATATTCTCCTCTGACCGTACTATTGCTGAGTATGCAGAGGATATTTGGAATATTAAGCCAGTAGATATTAAATAATTTTTGCGGGAGGGGATGAGCAAATGAATTTATCACAGCTGACGGAATACGATACTTTTTTGTTCCATCAGGGTACTAACTGCAGGGCCTATGAGATGCTGGGAGCGCATTTGACCGAGGAAAACGGAGAGAAGGGCGTGCGCTTTACAGTCTGGGCTCCAAATGCCAAGGAGGTAAGCGTAGTCGGCGAGTTCAATCACTGGGACACCCGTGTCAACAAGATGTCCAAGATTGACGACGGCGAAATCTGGAAAATCTTTATTCCTGGCATCAAGGAAGGAGATGTATACAAGTACGCTATCATGCCGCAGCATGGCGGCCCTCACATCATGAAGGCCGACCCTTATGGCTACTATGCAGAGGTGGCGCCTGCTACTGCTTCCAGGGTTTATGACATGAACCACTATGAGTGGCAGGATGCTGAGTGGCAGGAGAAGAAGCAGCGCACCCAGTCCTACGGCCAGCCTATGCTGACCTATGAGGTGCATCTGGGTTCCTGGCGCCGCACTCCTGAGGGCAATCAGCTGTCCTACCGGGAGATGGCGGAGCAGCTGGTGAACTATGCCAAGGAAATGAATTATACCCATATCGAGTTCATGCCGCTCTGCGAGCATCCGTATGAGGGCTCCTGGGGCTACCAGGCTACCGGGTATTATGCCGCTACCAGCCGCTTCGGCGCACCTGATGACCTGCGCTATCTCATTGACAAGGCTCATCAGGCAGGCATCGGCGTCATCATGGACTGGGTACCGGGGCATTTCTGCAAGGACGACCCGGGCCTCAGGGACTTTGATGGCCGCAACCTCTATGAGTCTGACAACCCGCAGCGGGCAGATAATGCAGGCTGGGGCACTACCAACTTTGATTATGGCCGTACCGAGGTCCAGAGCTTCCTGATTTCCAACGCGATTTTCTGGATGGATCAGTACCATATTGACGGACTGCGCATTGATGCCGTAGCCAACATGCTCTATCTGGACTATGGCAGGCAGAGCGGCGAGTGGCAGGCCAACAAGTACGGCGGCAACGGCAACCTGGAGGCCATTGACTTCCTCCACAAGCTCAACGAGGCCGTATTCAGGGAGTATCCTCAGGCATTGATGATCGCCGAGGAGTCCACCTCCTGGCCGAACATCTCCAAGCCTGTCTACATGGGCGGCATGGGCTTCAACTACAAGTGGAACATGGGCTGGATGAATGACACCCTTAGCTATTTCAGCCTTGACCCTATCTACAGAAAGTGGCATCATGACAAGATTACCTTCTCCATGATGTATGCCTTCAGCGAGAACTTTGTGCTGCCGTTGTCCCATGACGAGGTAGTGCATGGCAAATGCTCACTGATTAACAAGATGCCTGGTGACTACTGGCAGAAGTTTGCCGGTCTCCGCGCCTTCTTTGGCTACTGGATGGCTCACCCTGGCAAGAAGCTCCTGTTCCAGGGCGGCGAGTTTGGCCAGTTTGTTGAGTGGAAGTGGGATACCAGCCTTGACTGGCACCTGCCTGAAAAGTACGAGATGCACACCAAGATGCTGGAATTCTCCAAGAACCTCAACAAGTTCTATGTAGAGAACAAGGAATTCTGGCAGGTTGACTTTGACTGGGGCGGCTTTGAGTGGATTGACTGCGACAACGCAGATGACAGCATGCTGTCCTTTATCCGCCGGGCCGATGATGGCGAGTTTGTTATCGTTATCTGCAACTTTACTCCTGCTGTCCGTCATGGCGCACGTTTCGGTGTGCCGAAGGCAGGCGTGTATGAAGAAGTATTTAACAGTGATGCAGCTGAGTTCGGCGGTTCCAACGTGCTGAACGAGAATGATATTCCTAGCCAGGAGGTTCCTTGGAACAACAAGGCACAGTCCATTCAGGTGACTGTACCGCCTCTGGCTACCATTTATCTGCGGCTGAAAAAGGAGCGTCCCATAAAAGGCCAGCCTGATGTTCAGACTGTAGAGGAAGTTGCAGCGGAGCCGGTTCAGGAAGAACCGGAGGTTCAGGCAGAGCCGGTTCAGGCGGAAGCTGAAGCCCAGGCACCTGAGGCTGAGGCACCTGCTGTGAGCCCGGAGCCTGTTGCTGAGGCACCTGCTGTGAGCCCGGAGCCTGTTGCGGAAGCCAAGCCTAAGCGCCGTGGCCGTCCTAAGATGACTGCGGAGGAAAAGGCTGCTGCTGCTGAGAAGCGTGCTCAGAAGAAGGCGGAAAAGGAAGCTGCGGCAAAGGCCGAAGCAGAGAAGGCCGCTGCCAAGAAGGGCACCGCGAAGCGGAGGACCAGGAAGGCTGCAGACAAGACCGAGACGGCAGAGGCAGATGCTGAGGCCAAGCCTAAGCGCCGTGGCCGTCCGCCAAAGAAGAAGGCAGAGTGAGCCTGACAGGTTTTGCAGGCTTGCAAAATTATATTTGAAGTTTGTAAGGCAGGGGCTGTCGGCATAGGATGCTGTCGGGGGAGTGGCAGTTCCTGCCAGAAGGGATATATATCCGTTTTTACGGAAGGGGTATGCGCAAGGGCGCTAGAAAGAAGGGTTTTTTATGAAGGTGTTGTATGTAGCTTCCGAAGCTGTTCCATTTATCAAGACAGGCGGCCTGGCTGATGTAGCCGGTTCCCTGCCGAAAGAGCTGGCAAAGATGGGGGTAGATGCCAGGGTTATTTTGCCTAAGTACAGCAAGATAGCCGAGCAGTACAAATCTCAGATGAAGCATGTAGGGCATATTTTCGTGGATGTTTCCTGGCGGCACAAATATGCCGGTGTGGATATGATTGAGCAGGACGGCGTTACTTATTATTTTGTGGATAATGAGGATTATTTCAAGCGTGACGGCCTGTATGGCTATGGTGATGATGCGGAGAGATTTTCCTTCTTCTCCCGGGCTGTCCTGAACCTTCTGCCGCTTCTTGATTTCTTTCCGGATGTTATCAACTCCAATGACTGGCATGCAGCCCTTGTCAATGTGTTCCTGAAGCTGGAGCATCAGGGTGATGAGCGCTATGCCAATATTAAGACGGTATTCTCCATTCACAACCTGAAGTATCAGGGCGTGTTCAGCAAGGAGATTATGGATAATGTCCTGGGGCTGGACTGGAAGTATTTCAACAATGGTGACCTGGAGTTCCACGATGCTGTCAACTTTATGAAGGGCGGCATTGTCTATGCCGATGTGGTGGGGACTGTAAGCCGCACCTATGCCCGGGAAATCCAGTATCCTTACTTCGGTGAGCAGCTGGATGGCCTCCTGAGGACCAGGGGCGAGAATATTGTCGGCATCGTCAACGGCATTGACTATGATGTGTACAATCCTGAGACGGACCCGAACCTGTTTGTCAACTACAGTGCTGATACCATCGGCAAGAAGGCTGACAACAAGGTTAAGCTGCAGGAGCAGCTGGGGCTGCCTGTGGACCGCCGCATCCCGATGGTTGGCCTGGTGTCCCGCCTGGTAGCAGCCAAGGGCCTGGATCTGATTGTCCGGGTCATGGACGAGCTTTTGCAGGCGGAGGAGTGCCAGTTCGTGCTGCTGGGCACTGGCGACAAGCAGTATGAGGACTGGTTCCGCGGGCTGCAGTGGCGCCTGCCTACCAAGGTATCCGCCAACATTCGCTTCTCCAACGAGCTGGCTCAGCGCATCTATGCAGGCTCCGACCTGTTCCTGATGCCGTCCGAGTATGAGCCGTGCGGCCTGGGGCAGCTGATTGCCCTGCGCTACGGCACTGTGCCTGTAGTGCGTGCTACCGGCGGCCTGAAGGATACCGTGGAGTCCTTCAACAAGTATACCAATCAGGGTAATGGCTACAGCTTTAACAACATCAATGCCCATGATATGCTGTTCACCCTCAAGACTGCCCTGGCAGACTATCGTGACCCGAATATCTGGCAGCATGTTGTAACGAATGCCATCAGCAGTGATTTCAGCTGGCACAAGTCCGCAGAGGAATATCTGGATTTGTACAAGCGTCTTGCTGTAAAGCCTGAGTAATTTTATATTGTATGGGAAACTCGACGGGGTAGGCGGTTATATGCAGCCTCACTCGTCGAGTTTTTTGTAAATAAGAGAAATTGTGGGGAGAGATTAAATGCCACAGTTAAGAAATATTGAACATAATTCGCAAAATGAATTTTATCGCAGCCCGGTAGGGGCAGCGGAGGCAACTACTGTCATCCGCCTGCGCCTGAAGCTTGAACTGGCGGAGCTGGGGAATGTTCAGCCGTCCATTCAGGTCAAGGCGCGGTTCTGGCGTGAGCGGGTAGGCGAGATGGTCTACGAGCTTCTGCCGGAAGACCCTGTAGGCGGCGAGATGTATTATTCCGCCCGTATCACCATGCCTGAGCGGGGCTGCCTGCTCTGGTATTATTTTATCGTCACTATGGACGGGCGCACCTGGTACTACGGCAACAACAACGAGCGCATGGGCGGAGTGGGTGTTCTATCCGACAATCCGCCGTCCCAGTCCTACCAGATAACGGTATTCAACAAGGGGGCAAAGACGCCGGACTGGTTCAAGCACTCCGTCATGTATCAGATTTTCCCTGACCGCTTCTACCGCAAGGGCAATACGCTGGTGGAGAAGAAGGGGGCTGTGTACCATGCCAGCTGGAACGACAAGCCTTGCTACTACAAGGACCCTGATACCCGGGAAATCGTTGCCTATGACTTCTTCGGAGGCAATCTGGCAGGTATCCGGGAGAAGCTGGGCTACCTCAAGGATTTGGGCATATCGGTTATCTACCTGAACCCGATTTTTGAGTCTGCCAGCAATCATCACTATGATACCGGTGACTACCACAAGGTAGACCCGATTCTGGGCACCAATGAGGACCTGAAGCAGCTCTGTGCCGATGCAAAAAAAATGGGCATCCGCATCATGCTGGACGGCGTGTTCAGTCATACAGGCGATGACAGCCGCTACTTCAACAAGTACGGCCACTACGATACGCTGGGAGCCTATCAGTCCAAGGAGTCACCGTATTATGACTGGTACTGCTTCAACAACTATCCAAACGGCTATGAGAGCTGGTGGGGGTTCAGTACCCTGCCAAATGTCAAGGAGGAAAACCCTTCCTACATGAAGTTCATCATCGAGAATGAGGACAGCGTGCTGAAATACTGGATGAAGCAGGGCATCAGCGGCTGGCGCCTGGATGTGGTGGACGAGCTGCCGGAGAAATTCACCCAGACCTTCTACAAGGTACTGAAGGAAGTGGATAAGGATGCCGTCATGCTGGGGGAGGTATGGGAGGATGCTTCCAACAAGAGCGCCTATGGCGTGTCCCGTGAGTATCTCTGCGGCCAGGAGCTGGACTCTGCCATGAACTATCCTTTCCGCCAGGTGGTGCTGGACTTTTTGCTGGGGCATGCGGATGCGGCGCAGATTTCCAGGCGGCTCAAGAGCCTGATGGAGAACTACCCGAAGCAGAACTTCTATGCCATGATGAATCTTCTGGGGAGCCATGACAGGGAGCGCATCCTTACACTGCTGGGTGAGGCGCCTAGCCAGGAGGGTGTGCCTGCCGTCCGTCAGGCCCAGTACAGGCTGGACGGGGCACGGCTTCACAAGGGTATTCAGCGTGCCAAGGCGGCTATTCTGTGGCAGATGACCTTCCCAGGAGTGCCGAGTGTCTACTATGGCGATGAAATCGGCTTGCAGGGCTACCGTGACCCGTATTGCCGCGGTACCTACGACTGGGAAAATGGCGATGCGGAGCTCAGGCAGTGGACCAGGAAGCTTATCCATCTGCGCAACAAGCATACGGCGCTGCAGACAGGCAGCATCCTGCCTATCTATGCCAAGGGGGACGTATATGGCTATGCCCGTGTGATTGACAACCAGAAGGATGTCTTTGGCATGGATGCGGAAAATGAGGTATTTATTGTCCTGATTAACCGCAGCAGCGAGCAGCGGCATGTTTCCCTGGATGTGCGTGATCTGGCAGCAGGCATCATGGTGGATGCCCTGGGGGACAGGCAGGACATCAGGATTATGCGGGGCAGGATGGAAGTGGACGTGCCGGGCTATACCGGCCTTGTCTATCAGCACAAGCCGGCAGCGGCAGCCCTGGCAAAGGGCACCCGCCAGTGCGGCGTGCTGCTGCATCCTACCTCCCTGCCGTCACCATTCGGCATAGGCGACCTGGGGCCTGAGGCGTACAAATTTGTGGATTTCCTGGCTGAGTCCGGGCAGAAGATATGGCAGATTCTGCCGCTGAACCCTATCGGGGCAGGCAGCTCGCCGTATGCTTCACCGTCTGCCTTCGCCGGCAATCCGCTGCTGATTTCCCTTGAGCGTCTGGCTGATATGGGGCTTCTGACGGAGGGGGATTTGCAGGATGCTTCCATTGTGGACACCGGCAAGACGGATTATTCCTGGGCGCAGATGCTGAAGCCGTCCCTGATGTTCAAGGCGTATATCAATTTCTTAAACACCAGCATCAAGGAAGACCGGGAGGATTTCCAGAAATTCGTGGATGCCAACCAGTACTGGCTCCGGGATTATGCCATGTTCCAGGCATTAAAGGACTGGCATAATGGCAAGGGCTGGAATGAATGGGATGCCGAGTTCGTCCGCCGCGATGAGGTGGCGCTGGAGGCCATGGAGGAGCAGCTTTCCTATGAGATTGGGGAGGTAATGTTCGAGCAGTATATCTTCAGCAAGCAGTGGCAGGCTCTGAAGAAGTACGCCAACGACAAGGGTATCAGGATTATGGGGGATATGCCGATTTTCGTTTCCCAGGATAGTGCCGATGCCTGGGCGCATCAGCAGCTGTTCAAGCTGGACCAGAACGGCAGGCCTTACAAGGTGGCAGGTGTACCGCCTGATTATTTCAGCGAGACCGGCCAGCTCTGGGGCAACCCTCAGTATAACTGGGAGGTCATGAAGAAGGATGGCTATGACTGGTGGATTCGCCGCTTCAAGAATATCCTGAAGCAGGTGGATATCGTGCGCATTGACCACTTCAGGGGCTTTGAGTCCTTCTGGGAGGTTGATGGTGATGCCAAGACCGCCATTGACGGTGCATGGCGTCCGGGCCCTGGCAAGCCGTTCTTCGACCTGGTGCGGAAAGCTATCGGGGATGTGCCGATTGTGGCAGAGGACCTGGGCGTGATTACCGACGAGGTGGAGCAGCTGAGGCAGGACTGCCAGTTCCCTGGCATGAAGGTGCTGCAGTTCGAGCTGCATTTCAACGAGAATGGACGTATCAATTTCGTGGAGCCTGAGGACAGCATCGTCTATACCAGTACCCATGATAACAATACCATCGTGGGCTGGCTGAAGGAGAATGCTTCCCGTGCCGAGGCTGAGGCTATTGCCAACATGCTGGGCGTGCCGGGGGCAACTCCTGAGGAGCTGGGCAAAAAGCTGGTAGAGCATGCCTATGCCTCCGAGGCACGCATGGCTATTATCGCCATGCAGGACGTGCTGGGGCTGGGCGGCGAGCATCGCATGAACCTGCCGGGGACTGCCGATGGCAACTGGTCCTGGCGCATGACGCCGGGCATGCTGACCAAGGAAAGGTCTGCATGGCTCAAGGGGCTGGCTGACAGGTATAAGCGGTAATTAATATCTTACAATTTAAAACCTGCATGGACGTATGGTATGGGCGGACATGCAGGTTTTCTATTTTCCATTTTAATATCTACAGCACAAAATTTCGAGAAAGGTGAATTATAAAGCCTTGATTGAATATATTTTGCTTTTATGTTACAATACATATGTACATAAAAATTGATGTGAGGACGCATTGATATGAGTAATTTGAGAAAAGATAAGCGGATAGCAAAATGGAATAAGCTGACACTGCGCAATAACTTCATGTTCAGATTGGTCATGGAAAAGCAGGAATTGTGCAAAAAATTGATAGAGTGTATTCTCGGCATCAAAATAAAATCAATATCGTATATGGAACACGAAAAGAGTTTTGAGGCAAATTTAAAGAGCAAGGGAATACGCCTTGATTTATTTGTTATTGACGAAGATGGTGTTGCCTATGACATTGAGATGCAGATGGATAATAGCTATAAGGAATTTCTTGGCAGACGAACCAGATATTATGTATCCACTATGGATAACAATGCCTTGAAGAAGGGCGAAAGATATAGCCAGCTGCGCAAATCCTATGTTATTTTTATCTGTACTTTCGATCCATTTGGCAGAGGCCTTGCTAAATATACTTTCAATGCTATTTGCAACGAGGATCACAGCCTTGTCTTAGATGATGGCGTAACCCGTGTATTTATCAATACTGAGGGGGATAGGCACAGGATAAGCAAGGAATTGGCTAGTCTTATAGGTTATATCTCAACTGGAGAAGTAACTGATGATTATACCAAGGATTTGGATGAAGAAGTTCGGGCTCTAAGGAATGACGATGGAAGGGAGCGTGATTATATGACTTACATGCAGACTATAATGGAGCATGAGGATATGGCGTATAGTCAGGGGATTACCCAGGGAATTAGCCAAGGAATTACTCAGGCAAACAAGGCAACAGCAATTAAAATGCTCAAAGCCAATAAGCCATATGAGGAAATCTCTGAATTTACGGAGCTGACGCTGTCAGAAATCAGGGAACTAGCCGCATCTTTGCATATTGTACATTGAATCTGAATACCGATTATAACTGCTGCGTGATGAAAATTGCTACATGCGGCAGTTTTATTTTGGGGAGAAAAGACATAGTGCTTTATTGTTTGGTAAAAGTAGTTTTGTTTTAGGGGATGTGATACAATGGATATAACAACTTTTGGGTAACAGGGAAGGATCATTATGTGTGCAGTGGAAAATATAAGCAGGCATCAGCTTCTAGATAAAATTGCAGAGTATGGCAATATAGTGGATGCCAAAGGATGTATGTGGCGTTGCCGCCGTGGCGGTATTTTGCCTGATGTGGATATAGTGGATAGCTTTTTGTGTGAAAAGTATTGCCAGAGATATTACAGGTGCAATCAGATGGCAGTGGTTAATGATTATTGGAGAGTGCTAGATGATGAGGATGTAGAAGAATTGGCTGGGCGGTACACTGGTATTTAAGCTGGTGAATTTATGTGATAATTTTTGTTATTTGGCAGATATTTTGTGAAAAAGGTGGAAGAAGCTGTGAAAATGAATGTACATGAGAAAATTTATAAGGGATTAGAAACAGCTTTTGTAAATAAAGAGGTTATTTCTGATGCAAATTATCGACCACAGTTTGTTTTTAATAACAATAAGCTGGGGCAAAAGGTTTTGACCACCTTGGAAGCGGAATTAAATAATTGTGATGAATTTTTTATCAGCGTAGCTTTTATTACCATGAGTGGATTAACGCCTCTTTTGCAGACGTTGCAAGAGTTAGAGCAAAATAATGTGCGTGGCAAAATAATTACGACAGATTATTTATCTTTTAGTGAGCCTAAAGCATTAGATATACTGAACAATTTCGCTAATATTGAGTTGAGGTTTTATTGTGCGGATGAAAGAGGGTTTCATACTAAGGGATATATTTTCCGCAAGGGCGAAGAATATCGCATGATTGTTGGCTCAGCCAATTTGACCGGCAATGCTTTGACGCGCAACGAGGAATGGAATACCAAAATAGTTTCTTTGGCTCAGGGTGAATATACAGATAATATTTATGCTAGATTTTGTGATTTATGGGACGATGAAAGTACAAAATCTTATTCAGAGATTGCGGATATTTACAGGACAAATTATGAGGCACAAAAGGTATTAAGGCAGGGAGCCGGTTTTATTGGCATAAATGAAAATGCAGGTAATTATATAACAAAGCTTCAGCCTAATCTGATGCAGTCACAATTCGTGGATAATATGCGTTCCTTGAAGAAGAAGGGAGCTCGGAGGGCACTTCTAATTTCTGCTACTGGTACAGGTAAAACCTATGCCTCTGCTTTTGCTGTGAAAGATTTTGCGCCTAACAGGATGCTATTTTTGGTGCATAGAGAGCAGATTGCTAAGCAAGCTCAGAAAAGTTATTTGCGTGTGCTAGGCAAAAGAGCCGAAGATGAAGTTGGTTTGTTGTCAGGGACTGAAAAGGATATAGAAAAAAAGTATTTATTTTCCACGATGCAATCTATGGCAAAGGAAGATAATCTATCACAGTTTGCACCGGATGACTTTGATTTTATCATTATTGATGAGGCTCATAGAAGTGGTGCCGCAAGCTATAAAAAAATCATAGAATACTTTAAACCAAAATTTTTGTTGGGCATGACAGCCAGTCCAGACCGTACAGATGGCTACGATATTTATAAATTATTTGATTATAATATCGCCTATGAAATTAGGTTGCAACAGGCGTTGGAAGAAGATTTTTTATGTCCATTTCATTATTTCGGCATTACTGATGCCTACATTGATGATGTTAAGCTGAAGGATATAGATATTGAAAAGGCACTACAGACACTTACGGCAGATACCAGAGTGGATTATGTTTTGGAAAAGGCTAATTTTTATGGCTTTAGTGGTTCGCGTGTCAAGGGGTTAATTTTTTGCAGTCACAATGAGGAAGCCAGATTATTGTCGGAAAAAATGAATGAAAAGATAAATCCTCATACGGGAAATTATTATCGCACTGTCAGCGTGGCAGGTAATAATTCACAATCGGAACGTGAAAAGGCGATTGAGAAATTAGTAACAGATAATCTTGCGGAAGATTATTTGGATTATATTTTTTCTGTAGATATTTTTAACGAGGGTGTGGATATACCTGAAATCAATCAGGTAATAATGCTTCGTCCTACACAAAGTCCAATAGTTTTTACCCAGCAGTTAGGACGTGGACTTAGAAAATATCAGGATAAGGAATATGTGGTAATTTTAGATTTTATTGGTAATTATGTAGAGAATAATTTTATGATACCGATTGCCTTATCTGGCGACAGGAGTTACAACAAGGATAATATTCGGCGCTGTGTTATGGAAGGAAATCGTGTTATACCAGGTTCCTCTACCATTCATTTTGATAAAATTGCGAAGCAAAAGATTTTCCAGTCCATAGATAGCACAAATTTGAGTGATGTGAAAATTATCAAGGAAAATTACCAGAAATTGCGCAATAAATTGGGGCGGATTCCTGCTTTGTTGGATTTTGATTTATATGGTGAGATGGATGTTACCTGTATTTTTCATAGTAAATTACTGGGCTCATATCATATCTTTTTGAGCAAATATGAAAAGGATGGATATGGCATCAAGTTGAGTGATTTAGAAAATAAATTTATTGAGTTTATATCGCGTAAATTTGGTGATGGCAAGCGTCCCCATGAGTTGGAATTGCTGTCCTTAATTTTAGATGGTGAAAATAATTTATTTGCTAAGTTGGAAGTGCTTTTGCAGGAAAAATATAGTATTGCTTTTAAACGGAATACACGGCAGAATTTGATAAATATCATGACAGCGGATTTTGCTACGGGTTCAGCCAAGGGGACTTTTGCAGAGTGCATATTTATTACTGCTGATGGTGGGGATTATAAGGTTTCTGAGGTATTTGAGCAGTGCATAAAAAATACGGATTTTGCTGTTATGCTAAGAGAATTAATAGATTTTGCCTTGCAGAGATATGAAAAAAATTATCGTGGTGGATATTGCGATAGTGGCTTTAAGTTGTATCAGAAGTATGATTATGAGGAGGTATGCAGGCTTTTGAATTGGTCGAAAAATGTAGTTTCATTAATTATTGGTGGCTATAAATATGATGGCGATACTAATACGTTTCCTGTGTTTATAAATTATGATAAAGCAGATAATATCAGTGAAACTACAGCATATCATGATAGGTTTGAGAACAACAGCCAGTTGATTGCTATTTCTAAAAATAAACGTACCAAGGCGTCAGAAGATGTAAAGAAGTTTCTGCATGCCAAGGAAAATGGCACAGCAGTTGATTTATTTGTGCGTAAAAATAAAGATGATAAAGAAGCTAAGAGTTTTTATTATTTGGGGCGCATGAGTGCTTATGGATGCGAAGAAATTACGATGGCTGGAACTTCGGCTGTAGAGATTTTTTGGCAATTGGATGTGCCAGTGCGGGAAGATATTTATGATTATATCACCAGTGAGGTTATTTGATGATATATCATTTAGTTGCATTAGCTTTTATTTTGATATGGCAGTTTTGTATATTGAGTGAGGTTTTGAGATTTGAAAAAGATAGAAGTTGTTGCCGCGATTGTTCAGGACGGGGAAAAGATTTTTGCTACCCAGCGTGGTTACGGTGAATTTAAAGATGGCTGGGAATTTCCAGGTGGAAAAATAGAGCCAGGAGAGAGTAAAGAAACGGCATTAGCCCGTGAGTTGAAAGAAGAACTTGATATGGAGGTTGAAATAGGGGAATTATTTGAAACAGTGGAGTATGACTATCCTAATTTTCATCTGACGATGCATTGCTTTTTGTGCAAATTAAAACAGAAAGATTATGTGTTAAAGGAGCATGAAGCTGCTAAGTGGCTTCTTCGCTCGGAATTGAATAGTGTGGCGTGGCTTCCAGCAGATTTAGGATTGATTGCAAAATTGCAGGAATATTGATTGAGAATATTATCGTTGGGAAAACAGTCTAAAATAGTAAAAGCAGTAGACGATTTTTGTTTGTTGTTTGCTATGGCGATGGCTAATGTTTATTGGAAAGTGTTGAATGGTGCAGGAGAATTGGTTGGGGCATCTTGGAGTGGGGGATTATGATGAACAAATATAGTTTTTCGCTACAAACTGGAAAGGCATATTATTGTAATTCTATACCGGGATTTATAAGGGATAATTCTACGTCCATAATTGGGCATTTGGTGAAGAAATCTTTCGATATTAATAAGGAACAGTCTAATGCATGGGAATATCAAATATCGGAACTGCAATCTAGGCTTGAGGCATGTGGTATAGAAGGAGATATTATTTTTGAATATGACATTGTTCGCCTTGGCAAGAGAATTGATGTTATTTTACTGATTCGTCACATGGTATTTTCGCTAGAATTTAAGAACGGCAAAAAAGTTTTTACAGTCCAAGATGCGCAACAAGCGGAAGATTATGCTTTGGATATCAAAAATTTTCACAAAGAATCTGAGAACCTGTATGTATGCCCAATTTTGATAGCAACACATGCGCCTGAATATGCAAAAGAGCAATCATTGGATTGCTATCCTGATAAACAGATTTATCTTCAGCGTGAGAATATCGAGACGGTTATTCCTAAAGTTACTAGCCTGTGTGAACGGTATGGGGATAATGAAAATATAGATTTTGCAAAGTGGTTTAATTCGCCATATTACCCGACGCCGACAATTATTTCAGCTGCTGTAGAAGCATATAGCTCACATAATTTGAGTCAAATTGCTAATTCAGAAGCAGGACAAGATAATATAAATGCTTGTGAATTAAAAATATATGAAATAATATCTTATGCAAAAGCAAATAGGAAGAAATGTGTTTGTTTTGTAACTGGTGTACCTGGTGCTGGCAAGACACTAGTTGGTTTAGATGTTGTTGCGAAAAACCTTGGCAGTGGCCAAGAAAATCTTAGTGTATATTTATCTGGAAACGGTCCCTTGGTCGAAGTATTGCGAGAAGCACTTAAACAAAGTGTTAAGGCAAAAGCTAAATTAGATAAAAAAATAAAATTTAATAATCAAACCAAAGTTGCTATTGATACACTTATTCAAAGTAGCTTTGCGTTTAAGAGAGACAATTCTCAACATAATAGGCCAACTCCCGAAAATGTTCTCATCTTTGATGAGGCACAAAGGGTTTGGAATAGAGAAAAAATGGCACATAAGCATAATAATGCTCCAGCCATGTCTGTGAGTGAACCTCATTTGCTGTATAGCATCATGGATAGGCACACTGATTGGGCTGTCATGATCTGCTTGGTTGGCTTGGGACAAGATATTTATGATGGAGAAGTAGGAATAAATGAATGGTTCAGGTGTGGCATTGAAGATTTCCCCGATTGGGAGATGTATTATTCGCCATCAATTTTTATGCAGATAGAAGATGAAAATATTGATATAAATGCGATTAAGAATTGTGATAGATGCCACACAATGAAAGAATTGCATTTGGAGACGTCTATTCGCTCCTTTAGGGCTGATAAGCAGTGCCAATTTGTAGATTCCCTTTTAGCTAATGAGCCAGCTATGGCTAAAGATATATATGATGTTATATCTAGAAAATACCCAATATACATCACTAGAGACATTCACGTTGCAAAAAAGTGGGCAAAAGCTCAAGTGCGAGGTTCGCAGCGGTGTGGCGTTCTTGCCTGCAGCAGTGCACAGAGGTTAAGGCCAGAAGGCATATATGTGTCTAAAGATATTGATGTTAAAAATTGGTTTCTTGCCGCAAGTAATGATTTAAGATCATCTAATATGATGGAGGTTGTAGCTAGCGAATTTAAAGTTCAGGGGTTGGAAATAGATTGGGCAGTTGTCTGCTGGGATGCCGATCTTAGGCGCAGCAAAAATGGAAAAGATTGGGATTATTATTCTTTTAGGGGGTCTAAATGGAATAAAAGAAGGAAGGCGGAACAACAAAGGTATTTAGTAAATTCTTATCGTGTTTTACTCACAAGGGCAAGGCAGGGAATGATAATATTTGTTCCTAAAGGTGTTGATTGTGAAGAAGATGTAACAAGAAATAGGGAATACTATGATGCTATTTACCAGTATTTATTGTCATGCGGTATTAAGGAAGTGTAGCGTTAAGTGGAACTATAGGCATGAGAGAATATTACATAGGTTAGTTTATTCTTAAATTTGAGGTGCTTTTATGGCTGGCGTGTTGGTTGAGGCAAAACGGCATAATAATATGTCGCATATAAAATCTAAAGATACGACGCCGGAGATAATGTTCCGTAAGGCTCTTTGGCATTGTGGCATACGCTATAGGAAAAATTATAAAAAATTGCCGGGAACGCCTGATATAGCTATTACGAAAAGGAAAATAGCCATTTTTGTAGATGGCGATTTTTGGCATGCACGAAATCATCAGGACAAGCCAGGTGAGCAAATCAAAACAAATAGGGGATATTGGGTTCCCAAGCTGTCAAGAAATGTAGAGCGTGACAAGGAAGTGAATGATGCCTTGCTGGCAGAAGGATGGCTGGTATTGCGGTTTTGGGAAAGTGACATAAAGAAAGATGTCATGAAGTGTGTCAGGGAAATAGAGAAATATTTATAGCTGTCTAGGGCATTTTATTGTACAAAAATTTTGTTATAACGTATGAAGATTGCGATAAAATATGGCAGGTGATATATGATGATTGATATGCAGGGCATAGTGCTGTCTGATACTATTCAGCAGGCAGAGAGGAATTTACTGAAACTAGATAGTGTGGATTGGGCGGAGGTTAAGGCTGAATTGGAGCCTGTGGAGTTTGCCAATGCTTTTATGGATAGGGAAGGGTATTTGACCTTGGCGGAGGATGTGAAGGATTTTCCTGCTTTTTTACAGAAGCAGTGCGAAAAAGATAAAAGCAGCCAGCAATTTTGGTTCGCTGGCTGCTATAATGATTATTGAATATGTATTATAACCATATTACTGAGGTATGTATGTGTTGATGTGGCTATTATTTTGTAAAGTGGGTTTTCCTGAAATAGGACAGGGATATATATTTCAGGAAAAGGGGATTTTGTGAAATAAAAAGGTGGTGAAGACCATGAATATGAAAAATGATAGCTACCTGTATGCTACGCCGGAGGGCTTTGATAATCTGGTTTTGTCCGTTGCAGGAGGCGTGCTGACGGAGGTCAGCTTTGTGAAGGATGAAGCACTGGACGGCCGGGCGAAAGCTATCGCCTGTTATGATGTACCGGAGTCCGCACGGGCGGTAAATGAGGCAAGGACAGCAGGTGAGGGGGAAGAGGCCCTCAGCCTGGCAGTGAAGTGGCTGGATATTTATTTTGCAGGCGGCAGGCCGGATTTTTTGCCGCCGTACAAGCTGAGGAACGTTACGCCTTTTCGCCAGCAGGTGCTGGATTTGCTGCTGGCGATTCCCTATGGGCAGACGGTGACCTATGGCGAGCTGGCAAAGCGGCTGGCGGAGCAAAATGGCAGGGGGAAAATGTCTGCCCAGGCGGTAGGCCAGGCCGTGGGCTGGAATCCCATCGGCATCATGATTCCCTGTCATCGTGTGCTGGGAGCCGGGGGCAGGCTGACGGGCTATGCAGGCGGCATAGCAAATAAAAAGGCACTGCTCCGGCTGGAAAATGCAGGGAGTCTTGAGGCAGGGCTCTTGCAGCCGTAATATACTTGATATGTATGTGCAAGGTGCATGAGTCAAAATATACATGTGCAAGGTGCATGAGTCACAATATAAATGAGCAAATGAAAATCCCTGCCAGGGACCTGTATCAGTCTCCGGCAGGGATTTTTTAGAGGAATGTTTATGGTTGTTTCAGCAGATAGCTGAAATGGGAGCTGTTTCATCATCCCGGGGTTCGATGCCCTGAACGAAATCAGCATGGCTTGAGAATTATTTTATCTCAATGCGGGAGCTGCGCTGCACCTCCGGTGCCTTTGGCAGGCTGACCTTCAGGACGCCTGAATTGAACTCGGCAGAGATGCGGGACTCGTCAATGTTGTCAATGTAGAAGGAACGGCTGATGGTGCCGGTATGGCGCTCACGGCGGATGTAGTTGCCCTGAGTATCCTTCTGGTCATTGCTTTCATCCCGGTGTGCCTCGATGGTCAGGTAGTTGTTGTCGTAGCTGAGGGAAATATCCTTCTTTTCCATGCCTGGCAGGTCGGCGGTCAGCTCATACGCGCTGCCGTTATCCTTTACATCAACCCGCATGGAGGCAGGCATGCCCATATCGCCGAAACCGGCAAAGGGGTTGGTGAAGAACGGCTCATTGAAGATGTCAAACAGGCTATTGAAGCCATCTTCCCTTCTTGCAACTTCGTTATTTTTCTTGGAACCAAATGGAACTAAACCAAACATGATGAGGACTCCTTTCAAAGAATATCTGTAGAAATTTTATTGTTGGAAGAGTTATATCAGAACCTGCAAGGTAGCTGCCTGTGGGCTGTCTGCCTTGCTTTTGTCTTTTTGCTCTTTCTGATTATGATTATATCACTATTAGTCAAAAAGTCAATAGGTCAAAAAGAAAAAATAAGGATTGCCGCAATATTTTTTTACGGCAATCCTGTTGTGGCCTAGAACCTGTTGTTTTTCAATGCTTCGCTGAGCCCTGGAATACTGTTGATTTTGTCTGCCAGCCGGATGGAGTCCCGGATGGCCTCCGGGGTCATGGGGCGTTTTCCGTTGGCGCCTGTCAGATTGACAGCGGCGCTGGCAGCTGTGCTTCCGGCAGCGGTGCCGGTGTCCATAAACGGCTTGCTGCTGTCCGGCTCGCTGATGACTACGGCCAGCTCATCCCCGTTCTTGATAGGGTCGGTGAAGTTTACCGGCTGCTTGTTCACCAGGATGGTAAAGTTCACCCGGCTTCTGGCTGCCGGCGGCTGGAAGCCTACTGCCAGCAGGGCATCGCTGACTGTGGTGGCGGCACGCAGGGATTTCATGAAGCGGACGTTGCTGCCATCGGCAATCAGCGTGTTCGGCGTAGCAGGATGCCCATTGACCTCCAGCGAAACTGTGGCAGAAGGAATCTTGTGCTCCTGGCCTTCGTAGTAAATCACCAGGGAGGCATCCAGCTCGGAGACATTCAGCACATCCCCAAGCTTTGGCAGCTCAGGGGCGATGTACTCGATGTAGTCCTGCTGGTGCACCTCGGTGGTGAGGTTGGCAGGATTGTCATTGAGCAGGATTTTGGGGGAGATGGTGTACTGGGATTCCTTGTCGTTCAGGGTGTACTTTACCTTTTTGCCCAGAGGCGGGAAGCCTGCCATGTTCAGTACCTCTCCCAGATTGCGGGTTTCCCTGCTGATGATTTCGTCGCCGTCATGGAGAAGCTGTCCCGGCTGTGCCGACTGCCCGTTGATGATAAACTGGGCGGCAATATGGGTTTCCTCGCCATTGATGAACACCGTGTAGGAAGGGGGGATTTCCAGCACGTCTTCCAGCGTAATCTCAGGGGAGGCGCCGTTTTCCCCGGGGATTACCCGGAGGCGGCTGCCATCGTGGATAGGCGTGTCCAGGTTTGCCGGGCTGCCGTCCACTGTCAGCTGGGCCATAGTGCCCATCGTGCCTGGGATAAACTTGTTTTCGCCGTTGATTTTCAGCATGGTGCCAAGGCCCGGCCTGCCGTTGAGCTTTTTCAGGATGATTCCGGCATTAAGCAGGGCATCGGACACTGTCAGGTCACGGAAGTTGAACAGGCTGTATTCGGCATCGTTGACATACACCCTGAGAAAATGCAGGGTGTTGATGGAGGCGATTTTCAAGATGCCCAGAGGGGTGACTGCATCAGGCAGCTTCAGTTCCTCCGGGATATCCAGCACGCCATCGATTTTCTCCGGGTGCCGCACTGCCACCCTGCCCATAGGCAAATCCATGATTTCGGCTACGAACTTGCTCAGGTTCGGTGTCAGGGAGCCGCCCCCTACCATCATGATGGCCTGTGGCGGCTCGCCGCCGTTTAGCTCCAGTATCTGCTGAACGATGGCCTCTGCCAGCTTCTGGATGTTGGGCATGATCGGCTTCAGGACTTCTTCCGGGGAGAGGTCGTATTCCATGCCCATGATGTCGGCAAACTTGCCCTGCTGGCCGTTGGTCACATCCCGCTTCAGCTTTTCAGCCACGTTGAAGTCCAGCAGGAACTGCTGGGACAGGGCATCGGTAATCTCGTCGCCTGCCTGGGGAACCATGCCGTAGGCAATTACGGAGCCGTTCTTGGTGATGGCGACATCGGAGGTGCCGGCGCCGATGTCCACCAGCACCAGATTGAGGTGGCGCATGGTGGCAGGTATCAGCACGTTGATGGCGGCAATCGGCTCCAGGGTCAGTGCCTGCATGTCCAGCTGGACGCTCTGCAGGGCGGAATGCATGGAGTCAATGACCTGCCGGGGCAGGAAGGTGGCGATGACAGTGGCGGAGGCGATGCGTCCCCGCTGTCCCACCAGGGTCTTCAGCTGGGTGCCGTCCAGCTCGTATTTCACTGTGCTGTAGCCTACGCAGTAATAGTTGGAGAGGTCATCTACTGTGTGGGATTCAGCCAGCTTTGCCTGTGCTGCCTGCACCCCGGCAAAGTCCAGGGCCCGTTCCTGTTCGCTGGTGATGATGCCGCTGAATTCCATCTCGGCAGCTGCGGTCATGGTGTAGAGGGCACGTCCTGCGGCTGCTACGGCGGCGCTTTTCAGGGGGCCCGTGCGCTTCGTGAGGGCCTTCTTTACGTTGTCGATGACTGCCGCCACCTGGGGCACGTCGTGAATCTGCCCGTCAATCATGGCACGGGTTTTGTGCTCCTGCCTCTCGGTGGCAATAATTTTCAGCCCCTCAGGGGTCTGCTCGGCAACGATGCCGATGACGCTCCGGGTGCCGATGTCCAGGGAAAAAATCCTTTCGTAGCGGGGCTTTGCCGGTGCGGCCTTGACAGCCTTGGCGCTGCGTACTTTTCTGCCGTTCTTGGCGGCTGCCCTGCGGTTATATTTTCTTTTGGCGGTGGCAGTTTCTGCCTCTGCCGCTGCCACGTCACTGCCTGCTGCGGCATTTATATTTTGCAAATCCGAAGTTTCCATAAAAATCTCCTTACTTTTTTTCCTTAAAAAGAGGTTAATGAGAGAATTTCGCGAATACTTATATTATATACAATTTTCATTTACTTTTAAAGCAGATAATGTATTATAATTGGTATAGGGATTTGTAAATCCCGTTGCATGGCCAAGGGAATAGTTTTGGGGAGTTTTATTATGGCAAAGGATAATGAGGTTATCACAGGCGCGGATTATAAGCGGATGATTATTGGCGCCTACAGTGAGTTTATATTGGAATACGAGCGCATCAACCAGGTCAAGAAGAGCGGCAGGTTTTTTTACTGCGGCATGCCGGGGACGGATGTGCTGAGGACTATGGGGGCTGCGGTGCTGCCCCTGCAGGATTCGGTCAACGAGAGCATCGGCGGCCTGGCAAGGCGGGTGGCTGATGCGGCGGTGCTGGGTGCCAGGGGGAATGCGGGGGTGATATTGTCCCAGATTCTCAGGGGGCTTGCCAAGGGGCTGACGGGCAAATACAATGCCTCCTCCCAGGAGTTTGGCAAGGCATTCCAGTACGGTATTCTCTACGCCCAGAAGGCGGTGCCGGAGCAGAAGGACAGGCCGATTATTGTGGCCTCCAAGATTATGGCGAAGGGGGCTTATCATGCGGTGCGTGACGGGCTGCCGATCATCGAGATTCTGAGGGCGGCCATCAAGGCGGGGGAGGATTCCTTTTCGGAGAAAATCGATTCCGGGGAGATGATTATGCAGGTGTTCCTGAACGGCTGCCTGAAGGGGATTATCGGGGAGTTCGTATCGCCGATGATTCCTTTTTCCCGCAGGACGGCGCAGCAGGACAGGCTCATCAGTCCCCTGGATGACATGGTGCGGCCTTATTGCGTGACCTTTATGGTGGCAAATCCCAAGCTTTCCGTGGAGCTGATTGAGAAGGAGCTGCAGGAGATAGGTAATTTTGTGGTGGTGGAGCGGCGTTACCGCAGCCTGTTTATCCACCTTCATTCGGAGCATCCCGGCAAGGTGCTGGAGCGTGCCGTGGGCTGGGGGCATATCGGGGAAATCCACATCAATATCATGGCGGAGACTCATGCGATGGCAATGGTGCAGCAGAGCTTTTTGATGCCCCTGGCGCTGATGACGGTGGCGGATACGCCGGAGCTGGGGCAGAAGCTGCAGGAGGCAGGGGCTACTGTTATTCTGGATGGCAGCGACCCGTCAGGCCCTTCCGTGGAGGAGATTGTCAATGCCGCCCACAGCGATATCGCCAACAAGTATATCATCCTGACTGATTCGGAGCATATCCGGCTGGTGGTGCATCAGGCACGGAAAATCCTGGGGGACAGGGTAGAGGTGGTTATCGCAGACGGGGAGGATGAGCAGATACAGGCGGTCAGGGCATTTTTCCCGGAGGATGATATGGTGTCCAACGTTACCCGCATGAGGCATGCTGTTATTCTGGCTGGGCAGGAGTGATTTGGCGGCTGCCCGGCTGGCTGCGTGCTGCCGATGCGCAGGCGTATGCACAGTATATGCCTGTATGCCGTGCAAGATGTGTGGCTGATAGTGCGCAGGCGGTGCACTGTGTCCGTGTATACTGAAAACTGCATACAGAAAGAGGGAAGCCGCGAACGACTTCCCTCTTTGCAAGCGGGGTCCGAAATGCCGTCGACCAACAGGTCTAACCTGCGATTGCAGGTGGGTGCCCTCAGCGGACGCTTTTGCTATTCGCTCGGAGACGATCCAGCAGCCACGGCGCGATGTCAGGCTCCCGTATAAAAGGAGTAGGCCAGACGATGAAAGGAATAACGGACATTCTAGAGTATCCCTCTTTGGTAACTATACTATCACAATATTTTTTTAATAACAAGTCTTGACAAACAATATTATGTGATTTTTTTTAGGAGGAAATGAGATTTATGGCAAAACAGCAGCTTATGAGGGCGATTTTGATAGAGCCGGGGAAGGAGCCGGAGATTATCCGCCTGCCTGCGGGCCACGGGGAGCATGAGGAGGCCATCCGTGATGTGCTGGAGGGCAATTACGGAGCGGTGGAATTTTTTGAGATTCAGCCGGGCATTTCCCTTTTTATTCTGGTGAATGACCTGGCGGCCGTGCTGGGCATGAAGCCCAACCGCCGCTTCCCGGAGCCGGACAGGGAGCAGATTATTTATGGCAAGGCGATTTTTATTGCGGCCTACAACGGGGCGGATGAAAGCCGGGAAGGGACGCTGGACATGTCCGAGGAAACCTGCCTGATGTTCATGGAGCAGATCAAGCTGCATTTTGAGGCGTGCCGGGGGGATGAGGTGCCCCGGCCTGAGGATACCCTGTATTATGATGAGGATGAGGAGGGCAATCAGGTGCCTTATCGCTGGGTGGAGTGCCTGGCGAAGCCGGAAAAGCTGCCGGAGCCTCTCCTGGCTGGCAGGGTGAAGTTTTATCGTGGCCAGGTGCGGGAATACATGGAGATCGGGGGCAGGTTTTTCAAGAAGGTGACTGTGTACACGCCGGGCAGCAAATTGAATTGAAATAGTTGCCTGGAAGTTTTCTCGACAAACGGCATGGTTATACTATATAATGTTCTTGAGTATTTTGCTTGTGAAGGAGAATGACGATATGAGTGATAAGATATACAGTGTGGCTGTCAGCTGCCGCGATTCCATCGGCTGGGTTGAGTATGACCGGGAGGCGAAGACTGTGAAGGTCTGCCTGGATGATGCGCAGGCTGTGGCTGATGCGGAGAAGTTTTTGAGCGAGAAGCACGAGATTCGCGTGCCTCATGAGACTTTGCGTGATTTTACCGAGACTACGGTAGACCCGCTGGCGGATGAAAAGAGCTTCCAGCTGGTGCTGACCAGGCTCTGGGAGAATACCGGCGTGCATGTCGATTGGAGCCGTCCGGTGGACTATGTAAAGGCGCATCCTCACTATCCTAAGGCCGGGGAATAATTTTTGGCTGCTAATCCCACATCCAGCTGCTTGGTGTGGGATTTTGTATTTTTGAAATTTTTGCTTTTGTTTTGCAGTGTGGCATTTTGCTTATGGTATTTTGAATTTTTGATTTTTTGTCAGGGGGAGATGTATTCATGGAACGCAAATGGTGGCATGGCAAGGTGGCCTACCAGATTTATCCCAAGAGCTTTCTGGATGCCAATGGGGACGGCATCGGTGATTTGCGGGGGATTATCAGCAGGCTGGATTACCTGAAGGAGCTGGGGGTGGATATCGTCTGGATATCGCCGATTTACAAGTCTCCTTTTGTGGACCAGGGCTATGATATTGCGGATTATCAGCAGATTGACCCGATTTTTGGCACTATGGAGGAGTTTGACCAGCTTCTGGCGGAGGCTCATCAGCGGGGCATGTATATTGTGATGGACCTGGTCATCAATCACTGCTCTGACCAGCATGAGTGGTTCCAGAAGGCTTTGCAGGACCCGGAGGGGGAGTACGGGGATTATTTCTATTTCCGCAAGGGCAGGGATGGCAATCCCCCTAGTAACTACCGCAGCTATTTTGGCGGCAGTGCCTGGGAAAAGGTGGCGGGGACGGAGTATTATTACCTGCACATGTTTGCCAAGGAGCAGCCTGACCTGAACTGGGAAAATCCCCGGGTGCTGGAGGAATTGTACAGCATGATTAACTGGTGGCTGGACAAGGGGCTGGACGGCTTCCGGGTGGATGCCATCATCAACATCAAGAAGGACCTGGAGTTCAAGAGCTTTCCTGCGGACGGGCCGGATGGGTTGGCAGGGTGCTGGCGCATGGTGGAGTCAGTGGATGGCGTAGGGGAGCTTCTGGAAGATTTGAAGCGGCATACTTTTGCCAGATATGATGCCTTTACGGTAGGCGAGGTCTTCAACATGAAGCCGGAGGAACTGCGGGAGTTCATCGGCGAGGACGGGCATTTTTCCACCATGTTTGATTTTTCTGCCCACAAGCTGACCTACGGGGAGCATGGCTGGTATGACAGCAGGCCGGTGCAGTTTGAGGATTTCCGGGCGGTTACGGTAAAGGCGCAGCTGGAGTCCCAGGAAATGGGCTTTTTGGCGAATATCATCGAGAATCACGATGAGCCCAGGGGCGTATGCACCTATCTGCCTGAGGGTTTGCAGAATGAGACAGGGGCGAAGCTCCTGGGGACGGTAAGCGTCCTTTTGCGGGGGATTCCGTTTATTTTCCAGGGACAGGAAATAGGCATGCGCAACTGCCGGATGGCGTCCATTGATGAGTATGATGACATCAGCACCAAGAATGAATACCAGCTGGCCCTGAGTGCCGGGTGCAGCGTGGCGGAGGCCCTGGAAGCCTGCTATCACAGGAGCCGGGATAATGCCAGGACACCGGTACAGTGGAGCAGCGGGAAAAATGCCGGTTTTACCTCCGGCACGCCTTGGCTGAAGGTCAATCCCAATTATCGGGAAATCAATGTGGCGGAGCAGCAGGGCAGGGAGGACTCCGTGCTGAATTATTATAAGCGGCTGATTGCTCTCAGGAAATCCCCGGAGTGGGCGGAGGTATTTACCTACGGCAGGTTTGTGCCTGTGCTGGAGTCTGAGGAAAAGATTTTTGCCTATGAGCGCAGGGGCGAGTCCAGGTCCGTGCTGGTGGCTGCCAATTTCGGCCTGTCCGGCAGGGAGGTGCTGCTGCCGCCGGGGGCAGGGGATAATGTGCTTCTCAGCAACCTGGCTGATGTGAAGCTGTCAGGCGGCAGGCTGAAGCTTCTGCCGGGGCAGGTGGTCGTGCTGGGCTGAGAAGCTTTGTGCAAACGCTGAATGAATTTTGGCAATATTATTTCAATCGTATTCCACTCTATTACTTACAGTTACAAATTAATTATCCTATAATTATTAGAATTTATGAATTTACATTGACAATAAGGCCAAAATTACTGTATTATTATAGTAATCAAAGGAGGAGAAGGGCAGGCAGCACATAGTTCTGTCGGTATGCCGTAGCATGCCTCATTAGCGGACGGGCTCCGTGCTCAAGCTGGTCTCCTGACAATTCTTTTATAAATTTATAGGGGGTATTTTTAACATGGCAGTTAAAGTAGCTATTAATGGTTTTGGTCGTATTGGTCGTTTGGCATTCCGTCAGATGTTCGATGCTGAGGGTTATGAAGTTGTTGCAATCAATGACCTCACCAGCCCTAAGATGCTGGCTCATCTGCTGAAGTATGACTCCTCCCAGGGCAAGTACAAGTACGCTGATGCTGTAACTGCAGGCGAGGATTCCATCACTGTAAACGGCAAGGAGATCAAGATCTATGCTTGCGCAAACGCTGCAGAGATTCCTTGGGGTGCTCACGATGTAGACGTAGTTCTCGAGTGCACCGGTTTCTACACCTCCAAGGAGAAGGCTTCTGCACATCTGACCGCAGGCGCAAAGAAGGTTGTTATCTCTGCTCCAGCAGGCAACGACCTCCCTACTATCGTTTACAACGTAAACCACACTAACCTGACTAAGGAAGACAAGGTTATCTCCGCTGCTTCCTGCACCACCAACTGCCTGGCTCCAATGGCTAAGGCTCTGAACGATCTGGCTCCTATCAAGTCCGGTATCATGGCTACTATCCATGCTTACACTGGCGACCAGATGACTCTGGACGGCCCACAGCGCAAGGGTGACCTCCGTCGTTCCCGTGCAGCTGCTGTAAACATCGTTCCTAACTCCACTGGTGCTGCAAAGGCTATCGGCCTGGTAATCCCAGAGCTGAAGGGCAAGCTGATCGGTGCTGCTCAGCGCGTTCCTACCCCTACCGGTTCCACCACTCTGCTCTTCGCTGTAGTAGACAAGGAAGTAACCGTTGATGAGGTTAATGCAGCTATGAAGGCACAGGCTACTGAGTCCTTCGGCTACAACGAGGATGAGATCGTTTCCAGCGACATCATCGGCATGAAGTACGGTTCCCTGTTCGATGCTACCCAGACTATGGTTAGCCCTATCGGCAACGGCCAGACTCAGGTTCAGGTTGTTTCCTGGTATGACAACGAGAACTCCTACACCAGCCAGATGGTTCGTACCATTAAGTACTTCGCTGAGTTGGGCTGATTCTCCGAGTTCGGTAACTCAATAACTTAAAGATCCATCGAGGTCCGGCCTTTGATTTCCTGCGGGAAATTAGTTTGGGCCGGGCCTCTTCTTCTTGTAAAAGAAAAGGTATTCCCCATTATTTGAGCGGAGGTAAGATTTTTTCATGAATATGAACAAGAAAACCATTAAAGACGTTGATTTGAAGGGTAAAAAGGTATTCTGCCGTGTTGACTACAATGTTCCTTTCGATGAGAACATGAACATCACCAATGATACCCGTATTCAGGCTACTATTCCTACCGTAACCTACCTGCTGGAGCAGGGTGCTGCTGTTATTCTCGCCTGCCACATCGGCCGTCCATCTGAGGCTCGCGAGGACAAGTTCTCCACCAAGCACATTCTGAAGAGGCTTTCCGAAGTATTCAAGCAGGATGTAAAGTGGGCACCTGATTGTGTAGGTCCGGAGGCAGAGAAGGCTGCTGCTGATTTGAAGCCGGGTGAGATCCTGCTTCTGGAGAATCTCCGTTATCACAAGGAGGAGAAGAAGAACGATCCTGAGTTTGCAAAGCAGCTGGCTGCTTTGGCTGATATTGCTGTAAATGATGCTTTCGGTGTTTCCCACCGCGCTCATGCAGCCAATGTGGGCATTACCCAGTATCTGGAGTCCGTTGCAGGCTTTCTGATGGAGAAGGAAATCAACTTCATCGGCAAGACTTTGGAGGCTCCTCAGCGTCCATTCGTTGCTATCATCGGCGGCGCAAAGGTTTCTGACAAGATCGGCGTTATTTCCAACATGATCGACAAGGTTGATACCATCATCATCGGCGGCGGTATGGCTCATACCTTCGATGCAGCCCAGGGCCTGCCTATCGGCAACTCCCTCTGCGAGAAGGACAAGTTTGAGGAAGCATTGGCTCAGCTGGACAAGGCAAAGGCAAAGGGCGTAAAGGTTGTTCTGCCTGTTGACCTGACTATTGCCGACAAGTTCGCTGCTGATGCAAATACTCAGATTGTGGATGTAGACAAGGTTCCAGAGGATTGGGAGGCTCTCGACAGCGGCCCTAAGACCTCCGCTCTTTACAGCGAGGCTCTGGCTGGTGCCAAGACCGTCATCTGGAACGGCCCTATGGGCGTGTTTGAGTTTGATGCTTTTGCAAAGGGTACCCTGGCTGTTGCCAAGGCTGTGGCTGAGGCTACCGAGAACGGCGCTACTTCTATCGTAGGTGGCGGTGACTCTATTGCAGCATTGAAGAAGACCGGCCTTGCTGACAAGATTTCCCACATTTCAACTGGCGGCGGCGCTACCCTTGAGTTCCTGGAGGGCAAGGTTCTGCCAGGCATCGCAGCAATCGCTGATAAGTAATCACCTTTGTCTAAAGGTTTTTTAGTGAATTTTTACAGTTAAGTTATCTGTAAGACCATCTGATATGTGCCCTGAGAAAACCTTTGTTGTGCCTCGGTGCTTAGCGAGCCATGAGCCGTCAGGCGATATGGGAGCTTAGCACCGCTAGGCACAATGAGGAGCGCGAGCGTGTTTTCGAAGGGACTATCAGATGGGCGGGTGCTATTTAAGATATTAAAATATAGGGGGAAAAATTAACTATGGCACGTAGACCTATTATCGCTGGTAACTGGAAGATGAACAACACTATCGCAGAGGGCGTTGCCCTGATCAAGGAGCTTGCTCCATTGGTTGCAGACGTTGAGGATGTTGACGTTGTTGCCTGCCCTACCGCAACTGCACTGGCTGCTGTTGCCGAGGCTGCCAAGGGCACCAAAATCCATGTAGGTGCGCAGAATGTTCATTGGGAGCCAAAGGGAGCCTTTACCGGCGAGATCTCTACCGGCATGCTGAACGAAATTGGCGTAGAGTATTGCGTACTCGGTCATTCCGAGCGCCGCGATTATTTCGGTGAGACTGATGAGGGCGTAAACAAGCGCGCAAAGGCTGCTTTCGCTGCTGGCATCACTCCTATCATCTGCTGCGGCGAGTCCCTGGAGATTCGCGAGGCTGGCAACTACATCGACCATGTTGTTGCTCAGATCAACGCTGCCCTGGAGGGCTTCTCCGCTGACGAGGTTGCCAAGCTGGTTATCGCTTATGAGCCAATCTGGGCTATCGGCACCGGCAAGACCGCTACCTTCGAGCAGGCAGAGGAAGTGTGCAAGGCTATCCGTGAGGCTGTAGCTGCCAAGTTCAACCAGGAAGCTGCTGATGCAATCCGCATCCAGTATGGCGGCTCCGTAAAGCCGGCTACCATTAAGGACCTCATGGCTCAGCCAAACGTTGATGGTGCCCTGGTTGGCGGCGCTTCCCTGAAGGCTGCTGACTTCAGCGCAATCGTTAAGTTCTGATCAGTTTCCATTCTGTTGAATTGCTGATTTGATTTTTGGTTTGTTATTTAGGCGGCAGGTGCCCTTCGGGGCACCTGGCTGATATGCGTTTTCTTTTATTGAGGTATATTTAATGGCAAAGTTAAAAAATGCTCCAGTAGCATTGATTATCATGGATGGCTATGGCAACGGCAACACCGCTGACCCGAACAACGCCATTCAGATTGCGAAGACTCCTGTAATTGATGGCTTAAAGCAGCAGTTCCCTAATACCCATATTCAGGCTTCCGGCGAGTTTGTGGGCCTGCCTGACGGCCAGATGGGCAACTCCGAGGTAGGTCATACCAATATCGGTGCAGGCAGGATTATCTATCAGGCACTCACCCGTATTACCAAGGCCATCAAGGACGGGGATTTCTTCGAGAACAAGGCTCTTTTGAGCGTGGCTGAGTCTGCCAAGGCAAATGGCAGTGCCCTGCATCTCATGGGGCTGGTTTCCCCTGGCGGCGTGCACAGCCATAGCGAGCATCTCTACGGCCTGCTGCAGTTTGCCAAGCAGCAGGGCATTGAGAAGGTTTATGTTCATGCCTTTTTGGATGGCCGTGACGTGGATCCTTCCTCTGCGGCAGAGTATGTGGCTGATTTGCAGGCCAAGATTGACGAGATTGGCTGCGGCGTGATCGCTTCCCTGTCCGGACGCTACTATGCAATGGATCGCGACAAGCGCTGGGAGCGTGTCCAGAAGGCTTATGACGCCATTGCCAAGGGCGAGGGCGTGGCAGCGGAGGATGCCGTGGAGGCTGTCAAGGCTTCTTATGCCAACGAGGTAACTGATGAGTTCGTAGTGCCTGTAGTTGTGGGCGATTACAAGGGTATCAATGATGGTGACGGCGTGATTTTCTTCAACTTCCGTCCTGACCGTGCCCGCGAGCTGACCCATGCCTTTACTGATGCTGAGTTCGAGGGCTTCCCTCGCAAGGAGGCAAAGATTTCCTTTGCTACCATGACCCAGTATGAGGAAGGCCTGAACGTAGAGGTTGCTTATCCGCCTGAGACTATCGAGAATACCCTCGGCCAGGTTATTGCCAAGAACGGCATGACCCAGCTGCGCATCGCAGAGACCGAGAAGTACGCTCATGTTACTTTCTTCTTCAACGGTGGCGTGGAGGAGCCTTATGAGGGTGAGGATCGCATCCTGGTTCCATCCCCGAAGGTTGCTACCTATGATTTGCAGCCTGAGATGAGCGCTATCGAGGTAACTGACAAGGTAGTTGAGGCTATCAAGTCCGGCAAGTATGATTTCATTATCCTGAACTATGCAAATGGCGATATGGTAGGCCATACCGGCGTTATCGAGGCAGCTGTGAAGGCTGTTGAGACTGTGGATACCTGCGTAGGCAGGTTCGTGGAGGCTATCCGCGAGATGGGCGGCGATGTGTGCATCACTGCTGACCATGGCAACGCTGACCAGATGGTGGACCCTGAGACCGGTGCACCGTTCACGGCTCACACTACCAATCCTGTTCCATTCATCGTGGTATCCGACCGGGTAGGCTGGATTGCTTCCGATGGTGCATTGTGCGATATTGCACCGACTTTGCTGACTCTGGCCGGCATGGAAATTCCTGCCGAGATGACCGGCAAGAGCCTGGTGAAGGTTAAGTGATTATCCCTGTGCAGTAGTGCAGGGTGATGGCCTGAGGTGACGGGCAGGCTTTCCTGCCTGTCCTGAGGGCTGGTGTATTATAAAATTAGTGAAGAGAGGAATACGAAATGATTTATTATGATAAGCATGTTGAAGACATGACTTGCATTGCAAAAGAAGTAAACCATGGTCCTGCCCCAATCCCTGAGGAGGGCAAGTGGGTACAGTCCAAGGAGATTAAGGACATCAGCGGCCTGACTCACGGCATCGGCTGGTGCGCTCCTCAGCAGGGCGGCTGCAAGCTCACCCTGAACGTTAAGGAAGGCATCATCGAGGAAGCTCTGGTTGAGACCATCGGCTGCTCCGGCATGACTCACTCTGCTGCTATGGCTGCTGAGATTCTGCCAGGCAAGACCATCCTTGAGGCACTGAACACTGACCTGGTTTGCGATGCCATCAACACTGCTATGCGTGAGCTGTTCCTGCAGATTGTATATGGCCGTACCCAGACTGCATTCTCTGATGACGGCTTGCCTGTAGGCGCAGGTCTGGATGACCTGGGCAAGGGCCTTCGCAGCCAGGTTGGTACTCTGTATTCCACCAAGCTCAAGGGTCCTCGTTACCTCGAATTGGCAGAGGGTTATGTTACTAGGATGGCTATTGACAGCGAAGACCGCGTAATCGGTTACGAAGTTGTTCAGCTGGGCAAGGCTATGGAGGCAATCAAGGCCGGCACTGATGCCAATGAGGCAATCAAGGCCAACACCTCCACCAAGGGCCGTTTCGCTGAGGCTGCCCGCTACATCGACCCTCGTAAGGAATAATTTGAGATAATAGGAAGGACTGAAATAGAAAATGGCATTATTTGAAGGCTATGAGCGCCGTATTGACGGTATCAACGAAGTTTGTAAGAAATACGACATTCCATCTATTGAGGCAGCTGCTGACATCTGCAAGGAGAAGGGCTTTGACCCTGCTGCTATCGTAACCGACCTGCAGCCAATCTGCTTCGAGAACGCAAAGTGGGCATACACCCTGGGCGCAGCTATCGCTATCAAGAAGGGCTGCACCACTGCTGTAGAGGCTGCCAAGGCTATCGGCGAAGGCCTGCAGGCTTTCTGCGTGCCTGGTTCCGTTGCTGACCACCGCAAGGTAGGTCTCGGCCATGGCAACCTGGCTGCTATGCTGCTCTCCGAGGAGAATACCTGCTTCGCATTCCTGGCTGGCCACGAGTCCTTTGCTGCTGCTGAGGGTGCTATCGGTATCGCTCAGACTGCAAACAAGGTTCGCAAGGAGCCTCTCCGCGTAATCCTGAACGGCCTCGGCAAGGACGCTGCTCAGATTATCTCCCGTATCAACGGCTTTACCTATGTTCAGACCCAGTACAACTACAAGACCGGCGAGGTTGAGGAAGTTAAGCGCGTAGCTTACTCCGATGGCCCTCGTGCCAAGGTAAACTGCTATGGTGCAGACTCCGTTCCAGAGGGTGTTGCTATCATGCACAAGGAGGATGTTGGTATTTCCATTACCGGTAACTCCACCAACCCTACCCGTTTCCAGCATCCAGTAGCTGGTACCTACAAGAAGGAGCGCATCGAGCAGGGCAAGAAGTACTTCTCCGTAGCTTCCGGTGGCGGCACTGGCCGTACCCTGCACCCGGATAACATGGCTGCCGGCCCTGCTTCCTATGGTATGACCGATACTCTCGGCCGTATGCATGGTGATGCCCAGTTCGCTGGTTCCTCCTCCGTACCTGCCCATGTAGACATGATGGGCCTCATCGGCGCTGGAAATAACCCTATGGTTGGTATGTCCGTTGCTGTTGCAGTTGCTGTACAGGAGGCAATGGCAAAATAATTTAGCCCTTGGCTAAGTTATGGTCATTTGACTTGATATGAATGAAGGCTGCTCCCCGGCTTTGCCGGGGGGCAGTTTTATATTGTCGAAAAAAGAGCTGGGATGTTGGTAACTTGATTTCAGGATATTAGCTATGCAGGGGATTTTGTAGTATAATCAATAGTAGAATAAAAGTGGTGTTAATTTAGCGGATATATAGATATAATAAGGTTGCAGGAAAGGCGGTGCAGCATGACCAGGGCAATAGCTATTGGCGAGCAGGATTTCGTCAAGATGCGGGAAAATAATTATTTTTATATTGACAAGACAAGATTTATTGCTGATTGGTGGAAAGGTGCGGACAATACCACGGCTATCATGCGGCCACGGCGTTTTGGCAAGACCTTGAATATGCGCATGATGGAGGCGTTCTTTTCTCTGGAATATCAGGGCAGGGGAGAGGAAATATTTGGTGGTCTTGAGGTCTGGCAGGATGAGGAGATGCGCAGGCTGCAGGGTACATACCCGGTGATTTTTATCAGCTTTGCTGTGGTCAAAACTGATAATTATGGAGAAACTATGCAGTGGATTAAGCGGATATTCTCTGAGGCAGTGGCTAATTTTGAATTTTTGCTCTCCAGCGAAAAGGTTTCGGAGTACAACCGCCAGGCATTGCGCCGTATCCATGAGGGCATGGATAATGTTACTGCCTCAGGGGTGCTTAATCTGCTGTGTGCATGCCTGCGGCAGCATTATGGCAAAAAGGCGATTATTCTGCTGGATGAGTATGATACGCCCATGCATGAGGCCTTTGCAGGAGGCTATTGGTCTGAGCTGTCAGGCTTTATGCGGAATTTTTTCAATGTAACCTTCAAGACAAATCCCAATCTGGAACGTGCCCTGATGACTGGCATTACCAGGGTGGCAAAGGAATCAATTTTTTCGGATCTCAATCATTTGGTGATTGTCACTGTGCAGTCCGAGGATTATGCTGATGCTTTTGGCTTTACGGAGAAGGAAGTGTTTGCCGCCATGGATGAGTACGGGCTGGCGGACAAGGAGGCTGTGAAGCAGTGGTATGATGGCTTTACCATCGGAACGCACTATGACATATATAATCCCTGGTCAATCATCAATTATCTGGACAGGAAGGGCAGGCTGGAGTGCTATTGGGCAAACAGCAGCGGCAATGGCCTGGTAAGCCAGCTGCTGCAGTCCGGCTCGGTGGAATTGAAGACGCAGTTTGAGGTGCTGCTGCAGGGAGGCAGCCTTGAGGCAGAGGTGGAAGACCAGATAGTCTTTGGGGATTTAAACGGAAGCATCATTGCTGTCTGGTCATTGCTGTTGGCTAGTGGCTATCTCACCCGGGACACGGCTGAAATGCTTGAGGAAGGACATTTTATCTGCCAGCTGCGGATTACCAACAAAGAAACTAAAATTATGTTTGAAAGAATGGTGAGCAGGTGGTTTAAGAATAGCGAAGGTGACTATAATGGGTTTATCAGGGCACTGCTGGAAGATAATATTGATGCTATGGAAGATTATATAAATGGTGTTGCGTTGTATACCTTCAGTAGCTTTGATACAGGTGGAAAAAACAGGCGTCAAGAGCCGGAAAGATTTTATCATGGTTTTGTGCTGGGGCTGATGGTAGATTTAAAGGACAGATATGTGATTAGCTCCAATCGTGAAAGCGGCTATGGCAGGTATGATGTTATGCTGGAACCGAAAAATGCATCAGATAATGCTGTTATTATTGAATTTAAAGCGTTTAATGCGCGCAGAGAAAAATCCCTGGAGGAAACAGTGCGGTCTGCTCTGCGGCAGATAGAGGACAAGCAATATGCCGCAGCTTTAGTTGCCAAGGGGATTGCCAGTGAGCGTATCAGGAAGTATGGCTTTGCCTTTGAGGGGAAAAAGGTTTTGATTGGCAGCTGCTGATTAGTTGGCAGCTTTGAGTTTGTTTTTCATTTTTGTTGCAAAAAATAACAGCCCACACTGGCAACTTAGTTGTTGGTGTGGGCTGTTTTGCCGTATGTGTCGCATGTGGCATATCATTGTAATGCCAGCTTCTTAAAAGCTGCTTCGGTCATGTCAGCCTCATCAGCAGCTTCTTTTATAGATAATTTGTTCAGTTTTACCAGCTTTGTCAGTATTGATAACCGTCCCTCGGCATGTCCCATAGCACGTCCTTCAGCATGTCCCATAGCCCGTGCTTCTGCCCTGTTGCGTTCAATTATCTCGCACATTTCGTTCACCTGCACCACCTCCAACTCAACTATATTATATCACAAAACATTTGCATGAAAAGTACAAGATAATATTCAGGATTATCATGATTGGCTAAAAAATGTATATAGAAGATGTGTAATGCTATACTAAATTGTAACGTTAGTGGCTAATGACATGCGTGAGAAAATCCAGATGATGATTTGGTGGCAGCATAGCGAGGAGCCGTGGAAAGTATGGGAATATTGTGATATAATTGCGACAGGAAATATTCGTGTATGTGTGTTAGTGAGTGATGAGTTTGGATATTATTGGAGAAAACTTTGTCAATGAATTGGATAGTGTGGTGATTTTGTTATGACTATGGGAAGCGCAATAAATCCTGTTGCAAATATTCACATTAAGCATTGCAATATTGGAGCGTATAAAGGGTTACAAAATATAGAGCTAAGAGATTTGAATGTTATAAATGTGTTGACAGGCAATAATAATAGCGGGAAAACCAGTATTTTAGAGTTGCTAGAGACATTGGAAGATCCTGAGAATATATATAGATGGTACGCAGGAGTCAGATTTTGGAATGCAAGGTATAGGAGTTCACAAGTATTTGATGGGATTAGATTGCTATTTCCAATAGACTCTCAGGAATATAAAATATTATATTCATTTATGGAAGCTAGTGGAGATGAACACTCAATAGAATTGCATGCGGATATTGAAGAAAGAAAATTTTCGTCTGAACAAATTTATCAGATAAACAAAAAATATGGCATATTTCCAGATGAGTCTGACAGTGGCTATATAATAGACGGAAAATGTATGAATCTTACATCTAGCATAGATGGGAAACAGAATGATACAGTTACCATATATGATTTTCAGGGTGATCTTTTGAGGCGGATTGTTGAAAAAAAGATTGTATTTTTTAAAACGCTGTATCTTTCTACTGTAGCTCATGTATCGCATAGGTTTTCCTTGTCAGATATATTAAGAGATGCTGAGATGCATCAGTCATTAGTGGATTTATTAAAAATTTTTGATGCGAACATAAAGAATATAACTATTATTAATGAGCGGCCTGTAGAGTATGGTTTTGTGTTGGATAATTGTAACGAGGCAATCCCGATATCATCTTTTGGTGATGGTATGAAAAAGACTATCATTCTGGCGGCATATTTACTTCAAGCTAAAGATGGGATTTTGTTAGTTGATGAATTTGAGACAGCTATTCATACATCCGCAATGGATGAGGTTTTTGCCTGGATGGTGGAGGCGGCTTTGAGGTTGAATGTACAGATTTTCATGACATCTCATAGTGAGGAAGCTATCAATAAGCTATTGCGTATCGGGTATAAGGAATATATCAATGTATATACATTGTATAAGCATGAAGGTATTAATTATGTCAGGCGATTGGCTGGCGAAGAGGCAATACATGCCACTGATACATTGAGGTTGGATTTGCGATGATTAATAGTATCATATTGTGTGAAGGTTCTACAGACTTTGCTTTGTTGCAGTATTATATGCGCAAGGTAAATTGTTGGGAGGATACGAAAGCACAGCATAATGTAATAAAATTTGACAGCCAAAAGTCAAGGTTATTTGTTAAAGAAAATAAGCAGTTGACTATAGCATCTATGGGAGGCTGTAGCCGGATAGAGGCGTCTGTAGGTATTGTCCTTGAACGTAATTTTAATACATCGCCTCGGCAGGAGGATGCGTATCACAATATTGTAATTTTAACTGATAGAGATGAAGCTTGCACGGAAGCGGAGATCATAGCATCGGTTGGTAGGGCACTGGACAAATATGAGGTGGAATTTACAAATCTGTGTTGCAACAGGTGGGTAGACTGTCATATGATCAGTAATATTGGTGCAAATGTGGTATTTAGAATTTTGCTATTGGTAATACCGTTTACAACTGAAGGTGCGATTGAAACCTTTTTGTTGGAAGCCATTGCAGATAAGGATGAATATGACAAACAAATTATTAACCAAACAAATAGCTTTGTGGAGCAAATAGATGAGGAACGGCGTTACTTAAATGCGAGGCGAACAATTACCAAAGCAAAGTTTGATGTGTATTTCTCGATAAGGACACCGGTAGAGCAATTTGGTGAACGACAAAAAATATTAATAAATGTACCTTGGGAAGACTATCCTAAAATACAACGGGATTTTAGGTTGTTGGGTGATTTGTAGAAGTTGTAACAGGGGCTACGGGTTTTACGCTGTGCTGCCCAATTTAAAGCAGTGCACAGATAAACTGGTTTACATACCTTATTATGTATGTGGTGAGACTACATACATAATATGTGCCGGCCCCCTGGCATTGTCAATGCGGATTATGTGATTGTGCAGGATGAGAATATCAAGGCACAGTTTGAACAGCATGATCCTGATGGCAAGCCACTGGAGGGGAAATTCCTGGCCATTGGCTCTCCGAAGTTTGATAAGGTGCTTACTAGCAAAAAGGAAGATTTTATCCTGCCTGCAAGGTGGCAGCAGATTATTCAGGTCAAAAAGATTGTGTTATATAATACCAGTCTGAAAGCTGCTTTGGAGCATAGTGATATGGTGTGCAGAAAACTGCGTTATGTGTTTTAGGTATTCAAACACAGGCAGGATGTTGCTCTGTGGTGGCGCCCGCATCCGTTGATGGAGGCTACTTTCCGTTCCATGTTTTATTGGCAAAAAATAACAGTCCACACCGGCAATCTATTTGTCAGTGTGGGCTGTTTTGTCACATGTAGCGTATTACTGCAACGTCAGCTTCATAAAATCGGCTTCGGTCATGTCAGCCTCATCAGCAGCCTCTTTTACAGATAACTTGTTCAGTTTTACCAGTTTTGTCAGTATTGATAGCCGTCCCTCGGCACGTCCTTCAACGTCCTTCAGCACGCCCCATAGCGCGTGCTTCCGCTCTGTTGCGCTCAATTATCTCGCACATTTCGTTCACTCCTTCTTCAGTAGGATGCCAGGCGGCACTTCAAATCTACAATACAGGATCGTACCTGTAGATTCTTGACGATATTCTGTGGGATGCTTTCCAAAACGATTAGCTGGTTATCTCCGAGGAAAACTCGCAAAATTTCCTGACAAAAATCCAGTTTTTCTGCCATTTTGATGAAAAGTGCATCGTCTATTGGATTAAGCTTCATAGCGTCAGCACGTATTTTTGCATTGTAGCCCATTGCACCACCTCCAATTCAAGCATATTATATCATAAAAACATTTGTATGAAAAGTACAAGATAATATTCAGGATTATCAGGCCGTGTTTCTTATGCTTAATTTTTTCGCATGTTATTTCGATAAAATAACCGACAACGTTTACAATAAAATGCAATGGTAGAGAGGGTGTATTCACCCATGCTAGATAGACAACAGCGTGATGAGCTAGTAGGCAGCCTGCAAAGCATCAAGTTGCTTTGGGAGGAAGCTGCCGGTATTAGTTTAGTGCAAAACAATATAATAATAGAGATGTTACGAGTAGCGGATGATGCCTGCAAGGAGGGATTATCCGCTATTCGTTGTGTTTTTTTTCAGGAGTTATTTCAGGTGCTGATAGATATCCTGGAGCCTCAGGTGTGGCAGAATTTATCTGCAGATGAGCAGACAGAATCCAAAAGGCTGGGGCTGGAGGTATTGAACTGTGCCATAGATGCCTTGAAGCATGAAAAAGAAATAAAAAAGGAAATAGTTTTTTTGCCTTATAAGGCTTCCATGTGGGATAGCCTGGAAAGTGTGTGGCAGGCTGCCTATGCTGACAAGGAGCACTGCAATGCCTATGTAGTGCCAATTCCCTATGCTGACCGCAAGCCGGATATGACAGTGGCAGAATGGCACTGTGAAGCAGATATTTTTCCTGACTATGTGCCGGTGCTGGACTGGCAGGAATATACATTGGATAAATTACGGGAAATGCAGCCGGATGTAATATTTATTCATAACCCTTATGATGCTTGCAATAGGGTGACTTCTGTGGAGCCACAGTATTATTCACATAATCTAAAGCAGTGTACAGATAAGCTGGTATATATACCATACTATGTATGCGGTGAAACTATCGCCCCGAATTTTTGTCAGTCTTTGGGAGTGGTAAATGCAGACTATGTAATTGTGCAGGACGAAAATATCAAGGCACAGTTTGAACAGTATTATCCTGATGGCAAGCCGCCTGCGGGGAAATTCCTAGCCCTTGGTTCCCCAAAGTTTGATAAGGTGCTGATGAGCAAAAAGGATGATTTTATCTTGCCTGCAAGGTGGCAGCAAATCATTCAGGGCAAAAAGATTGTGCTATACAATACCAGCTTGGGGGCTGCGCTGAATAACAGTGACATGGTATGCAAGAAACTGCGTTATGTGTTTGATGTATTCAAAAACAGGCAGGATGTTGCTTTATGGTGGCGTCCACATCCATTGATGGAGTCTACTTTTCGTTCCATGCGCCCCGAGCATTATGCTGAGTATAAACAGCTTGTAGCGGAGTATAAGCAGGCTGGCTGGGGCATATATGACGATACGCCGGAGCTGCACAGGGCGATTGCTTACAGTGATTGCTATTATGGAGATGGCAGTTCAGTAGTAAGTTTATATAAGGTGACTGGGAAACCTGTGATGATTGAGGATTTTGAGTTAGTTTATAATGTGTAAGGTTATTGGCGCATGAAATGTATGAGAAAACATTTCGCGAATATATTTTTATGGTAAGAAAATAACAGCCCCCACTAGCAAATCAGTTGTTAGTGGGGGCTGTTTTGGCGCATATGGCGCATTATTGCAGCGCCAGTTTCTTAAAATCTGCTTCAGTCATGTCAGCCTCGTCGGCAGCTTCTTTTATAGATAATTTGTTCAGTTTTACCAGTTTTGTCAGTATTGATAGCCGTCCCTCGGCACGTCCTTCGGCACGTCCTTCGGCACGTCCTTCGGCACGTCCTTCAGCATGTCCCATAGCACGTGCTTCCGCCCTGTTGCGTTCAATTATCTCGCACATTTCGTTCACTCCTTCTTCAGTAGTTTTGAATATCCGTTTTCGTTCCGATGTAGCAGGAAATTTATCATCATAATAGTTATTATCAACAAAAACCTTCATCAATCTGGCGATATCAGATGCATCGTCAACTTCTGCATTGATATAAATTTCCTGAGTGCCATTATATACTGTTTGTCCGGTTTCTTTGATAATGCGTTCTACATGATAGATAGCTTTGCCTTGCTTGAAAACATCAAACTTGGAAATAAAGACAGAAATCACATCAGGAATATCGCGGAATTTTGCTCCTGGATCAACAATATTGGCTGTTAGTATCGATGAATTATAACGCACCCTTCTTTGATGATCGTCATCATCCGCTTTTTGCACTTCTATATGCACAATCTTTCCAGATGCCAGGCGGCACTTTAAATCTAAAATGCAGGATCGTCCCTGTAGATTCTTGACGATATTTTGTGGGATGCATTCCAAAACGATTAGCTGGTTATCTCCGAGGAAAACTCGCAAAATTTCCTGACAAAAATCCAGTTTTTCTGCCATTTTGATAAAAAGTGCATCATCTATGGGATTAAGCCTCATAGCATCGGCACGTATTTTTGCATTGTAGCTCATTGCACCACCTCCAACGTACCTCCATTATACCATAAAAACGTTTGTATGAAAAGCATGCAGTAAGATTAAGGATTCACAGGCAGTGTTTCTTTTGCTTAATTTTTCTGTATATTGTTTCGATAAAATAACTGACAACGTTTACAATAAAATGCAATGGTAGAGAGGGTGGATTCACCCATGATAGATAGACAACAGCGTGATGAGCTGGTGGCAAGTCTGCAAAGCTTAGAGGAGCTTTGGGAAACTGCTGCCGGTGTTAGTGTAATACAAAATAATATAATAATAGAAAATTTACGAGTAGCGGATGATACCTGACAGTAGGGATTATCCGCTACTCGTTGTGTTTTTTTTTTCAGGAATTGTGAGCAGGCAGAGTCAAGGCAATTGGGCTTGGAGGTTTAAAAATGTGTCATATATGCCTTGAAGAATGAAAAAGAAATAAAAAAGGAAATAGTCTTGCTATATATATATTAAATATTTTTTTGGCTATATACTGGTGCTAGACTGGCAGTAATATACATTTGATGCAGTACGGGAAATGTAGCCAGATGTAATATTTACAGTTTTGTAACCTTTTTAGATGTATTTGAAGGCTTGTGTTTAGGAATTTTAATGTGAGATGAGATATTATTAGTGTCAAGTTTCCATAATCTGTTTATAAAGTTTTAGAAAGTACCGACTCCAGGTACATCATCCGGCTCAAACCCGCTTATGACGGAATATAACGGCTGTGTGCGCAATATATCTAACCATTTGGTTATAGAAGTGACTTTGCAAATAACTGCCAAGAGCAGTGAACGCAGCATACATGATGCAGGACACGGAGCTGGCCCATATTTGGAGTAATAATTTCGCATTATGTCGTCAATGTATGATAAATCAGGATAAGTAATCATATTGATAGCTTTGCGAATTGTATTTGGAATGGATTTTAACTTAGGATCGAAATTTTGTAAAAATATGCGACAGCGTTGCTTGTAATGGCGATGGTTTGTCGTGTAGGTTGGTATCATGTTATGTATCATCCTTCTTGAAGTTTAGACTTTAAACATATCTTCTGAAAAGGCGCAAAGCACCGCAATTTTTTGAAATTTGTCAAGTGCTTTTTGTACAAATTTTGAAAAATTTGTGGGGGATATAAATATAAAAAGAACCTTGAACACTAGATTTTACCTATTGTTCAAGATTCCGAGAGGATACTGATACTAAATTAGAGGTGAACCTTGAAGAAAACAGGAATGTGCCTTATAGGAATGTGGTGTGTTTCCGTGTGAGCGGCAAGATATATGATTTGCTGAAAAAGTATGATCAGGGCGAGTTTTTGTGGGACAGTGAAGAGTCAAGGCAGAGTTTGCGATGTGAAATTGATGAGGCTGTTCAGGATGGGCATGAGACGTTATTTATTCCAGCTGGCAGAAGCCTGATAACAGTTTTGACAGATCATCTGGCTGCTTTGATAGACAGTGAATCCCGCAATATAGATTATTGTATGCAGTCATATATCAAGCTGACCATGAATCTGCGAGGTGTTTTCAAAAATGGCACGAGGGGCCTGCTTGAGGAGAAAAAAAGCACCTCCCAGTATATCATTGACAAGAAAAGGCTTAAATTGTTGGATGAGTTAATGGTAAGGGTGCTAAAAGGAAGGTATTCTTACAAAGATGGAGAAGAAATATTAAGTATTTCTAATCGTGGCAGAACTGGAAAATACGTAAAAATTAATTTTGCCTCATCTGGCCAGCAAGATGCTGTTTGGATATTTAATTTGCTGTATTACTACATATTGGAAAAGAAATCTATTTTTTTGATTTTGGAGGAGCCTGAGTCGCATCTGTTTCCAGATGCTCAGAAAGATATGGCGGAGGCATTGGGCCTGTTTGCAAATAAGAATAATCAGCTTATGGTTACGACACATAGTCCGTATATCCTTGGAGCATTTAATAATTTGCTTTACAGCGGTAAAAGTGCTACACATGGAATTATATCTTCAGCCTTGCTGAAATGGCAGGAGAAAGGTAGAAAAGTTGGCTCTGTGCGGTGTAATGTCTGTAAGCGTTCCCCTATGAAAGAGAACATATAAAGGGAACAGTGTATATCTGTAGTTAGTATAAGGATTAATGATAACGTATAATTAGTTGCGCAAATTCTTTTTTAGAATAAAAATTTCTTTATCCAATAAAGTTGTATAAGCTTCGTTGGTCTATTGAAACAAATTACTATGAGCAGAAAACATTCTGGTCTATCGATAAATATATGGTGCGCAAACATATGGGGATTGAACGACTCTTAAACATGATTAATATTGCTCATAGCATAACAAAAATACTACCATATACAGATAATATGTTCTGTGAATACAGAAATATGAGTGCACAAGAGTGTAAACATACGTTAAGGGCGTTGATAAACAAGGAAATATTTTTCGCCAGTTTGGCTGATTGTGCCCAAACTGCCAAAAATTCCGTCATCATCATGGAGTTCTTGGAAGCTATAGGCTGGAATGAAGGTCATGCCGCATAAAAGTTGTAAAGTGCTGTTGGAATATATAATTTCAAAATAGTAGAAAAGCAGTATGTTAGGATGTGAGGAAATAGCTATGAGGACAATGATAAATGAATTTGGCATAATTACTAATAACTTTTGCACATTGCTTGGTGTAAGATGCGGACATGTGCAGACCGATAGTGATGAAGGCATTTTATTCAAGGTGAGCATGCTGGTGAACTGCGAGAATAAAAGTGCGGGGGCGCCTGTAATAATTAGCTATATATATGACGATGTCAAAAAATGGAAGATAGCCGAGAAGATTGAGCCGGCATATATAACTAGGGATACAATATCATTTATTGCACATAGCAAGCTTGTGTATGAGTCTAATAGTGTACTTTTGAGGTCTATTAATAAATTAGATATAGATGACTGGTTAGATATGTGTTCTGTATATGATTATAAATATGAGTACATTTACAAACTTATTGGTAAGATTTTTCCTAGAGAACAATTATTTGATGCGTATATAGGAAGCAATATAGACAGTGAAAATGCAAAAAAATTTATTTCTTTTTTTGCAGGGCGTGACATTAGCTATCTTATAAAGAACTATTATGATTACATAAAGTTAAATATAGAATTTTTTATGCCTGATAGTATTGAAAATTGTGTAAAAGACGCTGATCCTAAAAAAGTATATGCTATAGAGTGGAGTGTGCTTGTTGCAGCTTATATGGATAAGTATAATCTTTGGTATGAATTTGCGGATAAGTATCCGCGTAATTGTGTGATTATTTTTGTCCAAGCGATGATGCAGCGCGGTAATGTATATAATGATGATGATATTAAGTATATTAGAAAAACTTTTTTTCTCTGTAATGAGGAAGAACAGATATTGCTTACATATTTATTCCTTAAAGAGAGGATAATGAAATTATTTAGTATAGCTTTACTTGACATACCGAAAGACAGAAGCAGATTAAAGCTGTTGTATTTGCTTATTGATAATGCTGATGTACAGTTCGAAAAAAGGCAAGGCATTATCAACGATTTATTAGAGATGATGTGTTCAATGATTACGGCAGATAATATATATAGAGGCTTTAAGATGGATTGCATTTTGCCAGTGTGTACTCCTAAATATAACAGCATAGAAGAATTTTATTGTGAAGGAAAAATCAAGCATGAACAAAGCAATATGTTTCAATGTAGTTATTATTGCCCTAGAGACAAAAGGACTTGTTCTCAAGGTGCCAATAATTTTTTGCCAGATGAAAATAAGCCTTTTTTTCAATGGACTATAATAGATGTAATGAATGTTACTAACTTTTGGGATAAGGGAATATGGGATAAATATATTGCTGCGGAGTACAATAGTAGAAATAATATGGGGCATTACATGTATATACCGGATAGGGATAGCTTTATCGGGAAAATATGTGGTGTGTTCAATAGATTCAACGAACTTAAAGATGTGATTCGGTGCAGGTCATGTGGCGAATATTTAAGATTTGATTTAAAGTATTCGCCTAAGTTTTTTGCTGTATATGCCGTTACACATGCTTATTGCCCTAGAGCGTCAGGTAAGGATGATTTAGAGCATGATGTTGATGTTTACTTGAGCCACTGCCATAACTACAGGTGCAGAGGTTTGATTGATTCCAGAGACTTGGTGAGGCACTCGAATGGATACAGGGTATGTGATAGATGTGGCGATTATGGAGAAACATATCCAATAGGTAATATATGTCCTAGTTGTCTGACTGAATTAGATGCAAGTGATAGAAAAGGAAAGGGATGTCATAGGTGTGGGCATCTTATAAAATTTCATCCTAATATAGTTGCCGAGAATAAGAATATTACTTCAATGGTGAGTGCCAGAGTTCGGCGTAAAACAATTTGACATTGCCTTTTTGAAATTTTCCAGAGATTGTGGGTAGAAAAAATACTGTTTTATGCTATGTGAAAGTTTTATTAATAAGGAACATCAAATATTCTCTGGTTTTTCGTTCAAGCATCGTTAAGAGTGCTTTGTCTCTGCCAGATTTAGCTCCGAGAACGAGATCGACTTCCCAATGTCCAAATTCTTGCCGCTCGTTGATCTCCACAGGCAGTTCTTCAATGCTACGTCCAAGTTTTTTCTTGTTGCTCCTGTTGCGGTGCAGCTTAGTATTCCGCCTCGGTTTCACTGGAAGGTTGATGTTCTTTAATTTGCTCCATATATTATGCATTGTTCCGAATAGCTATTGGACTTCATCCTGTTGTGCGGACTTATCTAAGCGCATAACCTCATGTGATTTCTGTTCGTCAGACCGGAGATTTGCCTACACCTTCCTTCAGATTCCACCTCACGATAGACACCCTTGGTGTTCAGCTACGTCATTCCCGCTATTAGGGCTGACTAGGGACTTTCACCTGGGCGCACACAAAAAAGCCCGAAGCTTTCGCTTCGGGCTGTAATTAGCTGGTGACGCGTAAGGGATTCGAACCCTTGAAGCCGCCGTGAGAGGGCGGAGTCTTAACCACTTGACCAACGCGCCAATAACATAATTTATTATACACTAGGAAAAAAGATATTGCAAGCTTTTTTTGCTTATTTTAGCATATTTTCCAAAATAATTTCCACGTTGTCTGTATCGTACTCGATTTGCGCCGACCAGAGGCGCAGGGATTCCGGCAAATCACCTGTTACAGCTGCTGCCAGATAAATAAAGGTTGTGTTCATTTTTGCATAATCAGCCAGATGGTCAAAATACCACTGGCTCAGACGTGGCAGCCTGCGATAGAGGATATACTGGCAGATGCGGTCATAGGCTTGCTGCTGGTCATGAGGCCATGTTTCCAGCGGGGGCAGGGTTAGTGTGCCTGCTGTTGTCTCCTGCCTGATTTTTGCCAAAAGCTGGCACCAGCTGTCATTGATGGGCTCTGTCAGTTCCATAATTTTGAGAATTTGCGATACTGTCAGGGATGATGTGGCGTGAAGGATACTCATGGCTTGGCTGGCACAATCTCCCGGCAGATATTTTGCGATATCCGTCATTTTCAGCAGTTCAAAAAAGTCCATTGTTTCATCTGTGCCTTCTATGCGAAAACGCAGAGGTGTATCGCGTTCCAGCAGCAGTTCGCAGGTTTTTTCGCAGCAGAGGCCCAGACCTGCCAGTTCCAGTTTATCCGTATAGACGAAGAAGCGCGGGTGCATGGCGCAGACCTTGCAAAGTTTTTTAGGGCCTAAAGTCCGAATAATCTGGCACAGGCCATCGTCTTGCAGTAAAGGGCAACGGTCATCATCGGTGAGCTGGAAGATAAATATGCCGTCCCGGATTATGATGGACTGGCGTATTTTGTCACCAATTTCGCCTTTTATTTTTTCATAGCGGTAGAGCGTAGGCTCGTCAATGCCTATCTCCCAGCCTTGACAGCAGGTGTGCTGGCAGCCGCCTGCCTTGCAGGAGAATTGGTCATAAAAGTCAGGTACGATGGTTATCATGAATTAGCACCTCGCTGTCATAAAATAAACAAAAAACTCCACAGCATATAGCATGCTATGAAGCTAGTATTTCAATATGGAGCGGGCGAGGGGAATCGAACCCCCCTCTAAAGCTTGGGAAGCTTGCATTCTACCAATGAACTACGCCCGCATTTCAGCAACATTTATATTCTAGCATATTTAAAGAAAGTTTTCAAGCAAAAGCTGGAAAAATTTCTCATCAGTGGTAAAAATTTTCCAGCATGGAAATAACTTTTCCTGAGAGAAATCACTTAATGGAAGCCACAAAAATTTCAAGGCAATAAAAAATTGCGGCTGCGCCCATCAGGTGTGCAAACCGCAATTTTTTTATAAGCACTTCTTGTGCAAGTGCCATTTATGTAAGCAATTTTTTATCAGCCCCTGCTTATGCAGTCAACTGATTATGCAATAGCATGACCATACATCGGCATCATTACGCCGTAACCTTCTTTGGCTTTCTCAAAGTAGAAATACCCTCGATAACCAGAATTACCGCCAGGATGGTCAGCAGGCCGCCGATGACAACCTGTGCATAAGGACCCCAGTCAGCACCGCCGGCAGCGATGACATTCAGCTGGTTCTTGACAATAATCAGCAGGGAGCTGATGGTGACCACAGTCATAAATGCCATAGGCAGCAGGAACATCTTGTTGTTCTTGCCTGCGTTGCCCAGCCAGGTGCAGATAGCCAGAAGGCCGAGACCTGCCAGCAGCTGGTTGGCGGCACCGAAGATGCCCCAGATTTTCTGGAAGCCGTTCATGCCCAAGGCGATGCCCAGCACAACGGTGATCAGAGTAGCCACATAAGGATTTACCAGGATTTTCTTCCAGCCGGACTTGATATCATCCACGGTCTGGCCAGGCTCCAGCCACAGCTCCTGGAACATGAAGCGGCCCACGCGGGTTGCCGTGTCCAGGGAGGTCAGGCAGAAAGCGGAATAGGTCAGCACCAGCAGGGTGTAGAGGATGTGCTCAATGCCACCCAGACCCGGGATAGTAGCAGCCATAGAAGCGATACCGCCGGCAAAGATATCCGTCACGCCCTTGGTATGGCCTGTCTCACGGGCATAAGCAATAGCGCAGATGGTCAGGATGGCCAGCACGCACTCCAGCAGCATGGAGCCGTAGGCGATAGGACGGGCATCGGATTCCTTATCCAGCTGCTTGGAGGTGGTGCCGGAGGAAACCAGGGAATGGAAGCCGGAGATGGCACCGCAGGCAACAGTGGTAAAGAGGATAGGGAACAGGTACTGCATGCCGTTCTTGGTCTCTACCGCAAAGCCGGTAAAGGCCGGGAACAGCTCAGGATTGATATCCGGGTGTGCGCCCACCACGCCGATAAAGGCAATAAACAGCATGGCGTAGAGCAGGAAAGAGCTGAGATAGTCACGGGGCTGCAGCAAAATCCATACAGGAGTTACAGAAGCGATGGCGATATATACGCCCACCACATACATCCAGGTCTGGGTGGAGAGATAAATCGGATGCCAGTTCATGCCTACAGCCAGGCAGAAGATGATGGCTGCGATGCCAAAGACGGTGGTCACTGCCATAGAGGTGTGCCGCTGATAGACAAAAAAGCCAAAAACAACTGCCACGGCAATAAACAGCAGGGACACCATAGCCACGGAGGCCTGGGTGGAGCTGGCAGCCACATCTACCACGCCGTCCTTGACAACGGCGCCGAAGGTGCTGGCTACGATGGCGCCAAAGGCGGCCACTACCAGAATAATGGTCAGGTAAGTAAATACTGTAAATAATACCTTGGCACGGCGGCTCATGTTTACATCAATAATCTCGCCGATGGACTGTCCCTTGTGGCGGATGGAAGCAACCAGGGCGCCGAAGTCATGGACGCCGCCGAAGAAGATGCCGCCGATCAGTACCCACAGGGCAACAGGCACCCAGCCAAAAATAGAAGCGGCAATAGGGCCGGTAATAGGTCCTGCACCGGCAATGGAGGAAAAATGATGCCCCATCAGCACAGGCGCCTTGGCAGGAACGTAGTCCATGCCGTCAGTCATGGTGTGTGCAGGGGTTGGCGTACTGTTGGTTTCGTCAACGCCCCACTGTTTGCAGAGCCAGCGGCCATAAAAGGTATAACCGCAGGCAAGAATTGCTGTACATATCAATAAAAGTACCAGCGTATTCATGTAGGATACCCCCTTCAAGAAAATAATATTCTTTTCAGATTTTTCTCCATACATCTGCCGGCCTTGTTGGTGGCAACGGCCTGGTCAGCTGCCTGGCAGACAGCCAGCCGCACATCCATCCAGCCATGAAAGGAAAAAAGAAAGGTCTTGTGCACACTGCATTTTTGCAGCATCCTGAGGGCGTCAGGCTCGCAGGAGTCGCAGACAAAGACGGGCGTTATGTAGGTGTACATGTGCCCGGAGCCGATATGCGCCAGCTTCATGCCCGCCTCACGGGCTTCAGCCAGATGTTTTTCAAAAAGCTCCCTGGTCAGTACAGGCATCTCATACAGGAAAATAAATTCCTCGCCCTTGGCAGTCCACAGGTTGACCTTGCGGGAAACAACGTATTTTTCGGCAGCCTCATAATATTCGCAAAGAGCCCTCAGAGGCAGCTTCGCATCATCATAAATCGTAATGTTATAATACCTTTGGTAGCTATCTAAAAGACGGCTTGTTATTTCTTCGCGGCTACAAGACATACTGAAAAAACGTCCCTCCTCATCTGAAAGTTTTTTGATTATAACACACTTATTAAAAAGTGTAAAGGGAATAAGAGGGTAAAAATAAAGCGTCTTTTAAAATTTACTTTTTGTTTTTTATCAATGGATAATATTTGGCGAATAATATTTGTGTGCATATATGGCGCATAAAAATAAAGAAAAAATAATATATATGCTTAATAACAGGCAAGAAAATTGTTAATATGTCATCTGTCTGTTGAAATAGTCTGCCAAATTAGGTATAATGTAGAGACTATGTGTTAGTGATTTCCATAGAATATACAAAGAATAGGCGTAGAATATACGTTGAAATTTCTTATAGGGGGAGGAATTTCCTTGCTGATGAATGGAGCGCAGGCTGTATTGGAAAGCCTGAAACGAGAAAATGTCGAGGTAATATTTGGTTATCCGGGTGGTGCGGTGCTGGATTTGTATGATGCACTCTACAAGACGAAGTATCCCCATATCCTTACCCGCCATGAGCAGGGGGCTGTCCATGCAGCTGATGGCTATGCCAGGGCAACCGGCAAGGTAGGTGTCTGCTTTGCCACATCAGGGCCGGGTGCTACCAACCTGATTACTGGCATCGCCACCGCCAACATGGATTCAATTCCGCTGGTCTGCTTTACCGGTCAGGTGACCAATCCCCTGATTGGCAAGGATTCCTTTCAGGAGGCGGATATTGTAGGCATCACCACGCCTATCACCAAGCACAACTACCTGGTGAAGAAGGCGGCGGAGCTGCCACGGGTAATCAGGGAAGCGTTTTTCATTGCCTCTACCGGTCGTCCGGGCCCTGTGGTGATTGATATTGCCAAGGATGTATTTACCACGGAAATTGATTATGAATATCCTGAAAAAGTGCATCTGCCGGGCTACAGCGGTGATTTCACCGGGGATGAGGGGCAGCTGGCAGATGTGATGGAAGTCCTGGGGGAGGCAAAGAAGCCGCTGTTCTTCATCGGTGGCGGACTTACCATTTCCAATCAGGCGGAATTGTTCAGGGAGATTATTGATAAAACCCATATCCCTGTGGTCAGCTCCCTGATGGGGCTGGGCTGCATCCCGTCCAGTCAGGCTGGCTTTTTGGGCATGGTGGGCATGCACGGCTCCTATGCTGCCAATATGGCGGTGCAGGAGTGCGACCTGCTGATTGGCATCGGCGTGCGCTTTGATGACCGGGTTATCGGCAAGGTGGCTGCTTTTGCGCCAGAGGCAAAGATTGTGCACTTTGAGGTGGACAAGGCGGAAATCAACAAGAATGTGGTGGCTGATTTCCCTGTGGTGGGGGATTTGCGCTGGTCGTTGCCGATTTTTGCCCGTCTCCTGCAGGAGTCTGCCGTGGATTACAAAGGCAGTTATGAGGCATGGCGCAGCCATGTCATTGAGATGAATGACAAGTATCCTTTTGCGTACAAGACCCATGACAACTACATCATGCCTCAGGAGCTGATTGAGAAGGTCAGTGAGCTGGTGGATGATGATACGGTGATTGTTACCGATGTAGGCCAGCATCAGATGTGGGCGGCCCAGTTCTTCAACAGCCGCAAGCCGCGCCAGTTCCTGACCTCCGGGGGCCTGGGCACTATGGGCTACGGCCTGCCTGCCGCTTTGGGGGCAAAGCTGGGGCAGCCTGACAAGAAGGTGGTGCTCTTTACCGGTGACGGCAGCATCATGATGAATTGCCAGGAGATGTCCACTGCCGCTGACAACGACATCGATGTGAAGGTGGTTCTCCTGCACAACCGGGTGCTGGGCATGGTAACCCAGTGGCAGCGCATGTTCTATGGCAAGCGGTATTCCCAGACCCTGCTGGGGGGCAAGACTGATTTCGTGAAGCTGGCAGAGGCTATGGGCATGGCTGCCTGCCGGATTGAGAAGCCGGAGGATTTGGAGCCGATGCTGAAGGAAGCACTGGCTGCCCGGGGGCCGATGCTGATTGATGTGATGCTGCCGGGCAACGAGGATGTGCTGCCAATGGTAGCACCTGGTGCCTGCCTCAGTGATATGGTTTTGGGAGGGGAAAAAGAATGAAAAAGTATATTTTAGCTGTGCTGGTAGACAATAAGCCAGGCGTTCTCACCCATGTGTCCGGCCTGATCAGCCGCCGTGCCTTCAACATTGAGAGCATTTCTGCCGGCTATACGGAGGAACGGGATGTTACCCGCATCAACATCGAGGTTTCCGTGGAGGATGACCGGGAGCTGGAGCAGGTGGTGCACCAGCTGGGCAAGCTGATTGATGTTATCAAGATTGTCAACCTGGGGCAGGTGGACTCCATCGTCCGGGAGCTGGTACTGCTGAAGGTCAAGGCCCAGAAGGACACTCTGGCGGATATCCGCAATATCGTGGATATTTTCCGGGGCAAGATTGTGGATGTGAGCCCTGAGAACGTGGTAATTGAGCTGACCGGCTCCCGCAGCAAGATTGATGCCATTTGCGAGATGCTGGCGGAGTTTCAGATTATCGAGATTGCCAGAACCGGTGCCATTGCCCTTTCCCGTGGTCCTGTGCCTGTGAAAAATATGTAAGAATGTGGTTGACATTTTTGCCATAAATGATATACTGTTAGTAACGGATAATTATTATCCATTAATGCGAGTGTATCTGTGTTAAAATGTGTATTTTTTAGGTGTGTATTTATTAATAGGAGGTATCTGTTATGGATTTAAAGGGTTCAAAGACTTTGGAAAACTTGAAGGCTGCTTTTGCTGGTGAGTCCCAGGCTCATACCAAGTATCAGTATTTCGCTTCCCAGGCAAAGAAGGACGGCTATGTGCAGATTCAGAACATCTTCCTGGAGACTTCCAAGAACGAGAAGGAGCATGCCAAGATCTGGTACAAGCTCATCAATGACGGCGTAGGCAAGACTGCTGACAACCTGAAGGCTGCCGCTGCCGGTGAGAATGAGGAGTGGACCTCCATGTATCCTGAGTTTGCCAAGGTTGCCCGTGAGGAAGGCTTTGACAAGATTGCTGAGCTGTTTGATGCTGTTGGCGCCATCGAGAAGGAGCATGAGGAGCGTTACAAGCTGCTGCTGATCAATGTTGAGCAGGACAAGGTATTCAAGGCTAACGAGAAGGTTATCTGGCAGTGCTCCAACTGCGGCTATGTATGCACTGGCGAGGCTGCTCCGGAGGAGTGCCCTGTATGCGCTCATCCGCAGGCCCATTTCGTAGTATTGGACGAGACCTACAAGCGTTAAGATAATTTGTCTGCAAGGGTGGCTGCAGGGAGTTGGGCAGTCATTTCGGCAATGGTTTTGCATCGAAAAATCCTCTGTTTTTCTGCGGAAAAATAGAGGATTTTTTCTATTATATAGGCATAGGGGAATACAAAAGAAATGGGGCGTGATAGGATTGGAACAGGAAGGAAAACTGAAATTTACATATCGCTGGCCATTTTTTTAAAAGCGTCCTCGCTCATACCTGCTTCTGCTGCCGCATCGCGTAGGGACAGCAAATTCTTTTTTACCAAGCTAACTAACGTTCTTTGAGTTCCGAGGATTTCACCACGTGCCTCACCACGTGCCTCACCACGTGCTTCCCCTTGTGCTACTATTCTATCTAGTACCTCGCACATATTTATTCCCTCCTTTGCAGCTGAATCGCCCTTCAGGCAGTCATAATAACGCTTATCCCGTGTCAACACTGACATAAGCTTTAACATGCTGTCCACATGCTGAATAGGTTTATTTGGCGGAACATATTCCTTACCACTGGTACGCTGAACGAAATAATCAGCAATTATCTGAAAATCTCCCTTGTAACGTTTTACCTGCTCAGGAGTCAGCCGCGGCACATCAATAATGTTCAGCTTAAAATCATTGACAAATGGTTTCAGCTTGTCAGGTACATCAATCACATCATACAGGCACCTTGGCTTTTTCCAAGGCTTTTCACCAAAATATAAAACCAGGGTAATCACAGGATAACGTTTGTGGCGTACCCTGCGCTTCTTGCCGGTAGATTCATCTACCACTATAGTGTCCTGATTCATTTCATCACGATAGGAATCACCGTCATAGCCCATAACTCGCAATGGCATATCAGAGTCAATTGCCATCTGATTTTCAAAGCCCACCAGGGCAAGACGAACGTTGCAATTGGCATCCACGCAATACTTGGCAACATCCCGCTCCTGCTCATGCAGCACGCCATCATCTGCTTTGTATTGCGAGAAGGGCTGTGCATCTACCAGGCTATCCGCCTTGATAAATTCTTCCCCCTCAAATAGGCTGCCATTTACTATATCTGCCACTACATCATTATGGGACTCAAAATTTTTCTGGGATATATCTTTCTCTCCCATTATGCTCACCACCTATACATAATATCAATCCCTGCTGTTATTATATCATAAGTTTGGTTTTTTGTAAATTTCAGTTTTGTCGCCGTGAAAGTTCGAGACTTTTGGAACATTGACAGATGAGTTTTATTGATTCGTGCACTCTGTTCAGATTAAAAATGGGATGGTCTACGGCAGTGCCCTCAGAAACACGCTCTCGCTCCTAGTTGTGCCTAGCGGATGCTAAGCTCTCGCTGCGCCTAACGGCTTGCGAATTGCTAAGCACCGAGGCACAACAAAGGTTTCTGATGGCACATGCCGCAACCCATCCCTTTCTTGTCTGAACAGATATATACAAATTGATAAAACGCCACTTGTTATATGTTGCCATAGTGCTGCATACAACTTTACGAGCAAGCCTCGCCAGCCACCCCGCCCCTCCTTTTTCAGGCTTTTCGTAAACTCCGATTGTTTGCTACAGCCTCATGGTAACTGAATATCGTTTTAGTATTCTGTTGTATCTGTTCAGACAAAGAAAGGGATGAGTGAGGACAGTACCCATAGAAAACCTTTGTTGTGCCTCGTTACTTCATTCATCAGAGCCGCAGGCGATAGATGAATGTTAGTAACGCGAGGCACAACTAGGAGCG